>CBFGPV010000027.1:0-34703 GCA_965650765.1 uncultured Burkholderiales bacterium | reverse complement strand
AGCGCATGCACCCCACCGCCCCGGGCGAGTCCACACCGCCGATCGACCGCGACCAGATGCGCCAGCAGCGGCGCATCCGCCAGCGCCGCCGCATGCTGTGGATGATCGCCGCCAGCTACGCGCTCGACGTGCTGGCGCTGGCGGGTTTCCACCTGACCGGCATCGTGGGCTGGCAGGTGCCGCTGGTCTATGCGCTGGCATCGGGCAGCATCGTCGGTGCCTTCCTGCTCAGCTCGCGCCTGGGGCTCAACGAGAACTTCCAGGACCACTACCTGACCCTGCCGCAGGTCATGGCCAATGCCGCGATGTGCCTGGCGATGGCCTGGTGGGTGCCGCAGGTGGGCGTGCTGGTGCTGTCGGTGCTGTTCCTGATCGCGGCCTTTGGTGCCTTGCGGCTTGACCGAAGCCAGATGCTGGTGGCCGCGGTGGTGGTGTGCACCTCGGCCGCGCTGCTGGTGATCGGCCTGGGCGAGCGGCTGGCGATGCCGGTGGCCAGCCTGGCCGACCGGTTGATCTCGGGCTTCTGGATCGCCTCGCTGGTGGCGCGCTGCATGCTGGTGGGGCAGTACGGCGCGCGCATCCGCGAGGTCATGTTGCGCGGCCGTGACGAGCTGGCGCGGGCCAACAAGGCGCTCGAACAGCTCGCAGCGCGCGACGAACTCACCGGGGCGCGCAACCGGCGCGCCATCCTGGACGTGGTCGACGATGCCCGGCGCCAGCACGGCGAGGGTGCACGTTCGTATGCCGTGGCCCTGCTCGACCTCGACCATTTCAAGTCGGTCAACGACCGCTTCGGCCACCTGGTGGGGGACGAGGTGCTGCGCGCCTTTGCCCTCACCGTGGCCGGCGAGTTGCGCTCGGCCGACCGCCTGGGCCGTTATGGCGGCGAGGAGTTCCTGCTGTGCCTGCCGGGCGTGAGCGACACGGCTGACGCGCTGCGCCTGGTCGAGCGCATCCGCACCCGGGTGCAGCAGCGCGACTGGAGCCAGATCGCCCCCGGCCTGGCGGTGACGGTGTCCATCGGCGTGGCCGTGGCCGACAGCGGCGAGGGCGTGCCCGAACTGCTGGGCCGGGCCGACGCGGCGCTCTACGAGGCCAAGCGGGACGGCCGCAACCGCAGCGCGCTGGGCTGAGGCCGTGCTCGGTCCCGGCCCCGCGCGCGTCAGCGGATCATGTAGCCCCCGTCGGCCACCAGCGCCTGCCCGGTGATGTAGCGCCCCGCCGGGCCGGCCAGCATCACGGCAATGCCGCCGATGTCGTCGGGCTCGCCGATGCGGCGCAGCGGCAGCTGCGATTCCACCAGGCTGCGCACCTTCGGGTCTTCATGCAGTGCCCGTGCAAAGTCGGTGCGGATCACGCCCGGCGCGATGCAGTTCACGCGGATGTTGTCCGGGCCCCATTCAACCGCCAGGTTGCGCGCCAGCTGCATGTCGGCCGCCTTCGAGATGTTGTAGGCGCCGATCGTGGTCGAGCCGTGCAGGCCGCCGATCGACGACACGATGATGATCGCACCGTCGCGGCGGGCGGCCATGTCGGGACGCACCAGGTTGCACAGCCAGTGGTTGCTCAGCACGTTGTTGTGCATGATCTTGTTGAAGACCTCGTCGCTCAGCCCGGTCATCGGCCCGTAGTAGGGGTTGCTGGCGGCATTGCACACCAGGATGTCGATCGGCCCCAATTGCTCGCGCGTGCTCGCGACCAGCGCCTCGATCTGCTCCTTCGACGAGATGTTGGCGGGGATGGCCACGGCCTGGCCACCCTCGGCGCGGATGCTTTCGGCCACCGCCTCGCAGGCCTCGGCCTTGCGGCTGGAGATGACCACCCGTGCGCCGCAGCGCGCCAGGTTCTCGGCGATCGAGCGGCCGATGCCGCGGCTCGAGCCGGTGACGATGGCCACGCGGCCCTCGAGCTGAAAGAGTTTCATGACACGCTGCTCCACGGTGAGGAGCCGCCACGGTAGTACGAGCGGCGGCGCGTTTCAGTCACTCACGGGACAGCCCAGCAACCGGTCCACGCCCCGCAGTGCAGCATCGACGTTCAGCGGTTTGGTCCAGAACTCGTGGAAACCTTCGCGCAGGGCCCGCTCCTTCTCCTGCGGCATGGCACTGGCGGTGAGGGCGATGTAGCGGCACGCAGGTTGGTGCACCCGCATCGCCTGCAGCACGTCATAGCCGCTTTCCAGCCCGAGCGACAGGTCGATGAAGGCCACGTCGAGCGGTACGTCGGCGCAATGGGCCAGGGCCTCGGCCTGGTTCACCGCCATCAGCAGGCGCACGCCGGGGCGGAACGACAGCACGTTCTCGAACACCAGCGCGTTGATCTCGTTGTCCTCGACATACAGCACCGTGCCACGCGTGTCGTGGTTCAGGTGGACCGGACGCGGGTGGGCCTCGACGGCGCCGTGCGCCGCGGTGCCGGCCGAGGGCAGCGTGAGCGTGAACACGCTGCCGGCTGACGGGTCGCTTTTCACCTCGATGCGGCCGTGCATCATCTCCAGCAGGCGTTTGGTGATGACCAGGCCCAGCCCCACCCCGTCGACACCGCGGGCCTCCTGGCCCAGGCGCGCAAACGGCTGGAACAGCTGCTCCTGCTGGGCCGGGGCGAGGCCGTGGCCGGTGTCGCTGACCGCCAGCCGCACGGTGTCGCCGGCCGGGCGGGCCGACACCACCACCAGCCCGGCCGGGCGGTTGTACTTCACCGCGTTGGACAGCAGGTTGATCAGCACCTGGCGCAGGCGCACCGGGTCGGCCTGCACATGCAGCGTGGGGTCGACCTGCACCTGCAGGCGCAGGCTGCGCTGGCGCACCTGCGGCTCCACCAGGGCCAGCGCATCCTGCACCAGCGGCAGCAGCGCGGTCGGGGCGATGCGCAGCGTCACGGCGCCCGCCTCGATCTTGGACAGCTCCAGCACCTCGTCGACCAGGTGCATCAGGTGGGTGCCGGCCTGATGGATGTGGTCCAGGTGCTGGCGCGAACGTTCGGTCAGGCCCGAGCGTTCGCCCAGGGCCAGCAACTGCGAGAACCCCAGGATGGCGTTCAGCGGCGTACGCAGTTCGTGACTGAGGCGCGACAGCAGCTCCGACTTGGCCTGGCTGGCCCGTTCGGCCGCCTGGGCCAGTGCCTGCTCGGTGACGTCCCAGTTGACCCCCATGGCGCGCGTGATGCGTCCGGAGGCGTCGCGCATCGGCGTGCCGCGCACGGCCAGCCAGCGCTGCTCGCCCGAGGGCAGGCGCGCAAGAAACTGGTGGTCGAACGACAGGCCCGAGGCGGTGGCGCGCAGCCGCTGGGCCAGGTCCTCGCGGGTGGTCGCATCGACCGCGGCTTCCCAGATCTCGCGCGGGCTGCGGGCATGCGGTTCGTGACCGAAGAGCCGGAACATCTGCTCGTCCCATTGCTGCGAACCGTCGCTCAGGTCCGTCTCCCAGATGCCCAGGCCCGCTGCCCGCGTGGCGAGCTCAAGCCGTTCGCGCACCGCCTGCGTTGCGCGTTCGCTTTCCACCCGCGCGGTGATGTCGTAGTTGGTGCCCAGCAGCCGGTGCACCCGCCCGGCGGCGTCGTGCTTGCCCGAGAAGTTGGAATACACATGGCGGATCGAACCGTCCGGCCGCACGATGCGGAACTCGATCGTGCCCGGGCGCCCGTCGCGCTGCGGCAGCATCACCACCTCATGGTGCAGGCGGGGCAGGTCTTCAGGATGCACATAGGGCCGCAACTGCTCGGTCGTCAGCCGCCGTGTGCCGGGGGGCATGCCGTAGATCTCGCAGATGCCCTCGTCCACGTACAGCACGTTCTCGTCGTAGTCGACCTCCCAGATCCCGAGCCGGGCGGTGTTCACCGCCAGCTGCAGCCGTTCTCCCAGCGCCCGCAGCTGCTCCATCGACTGGCGCTGGGCCGTGATGTCGATGACCGCACCGACCAGCCAGGTGGCCCGACCGAACCCGTCACGCAGTGCATGGCAGCGGGTGAGCACGTGACGGGCCGACTGGCCGGGCAGCACGACCCGGTATTCCACCTCGATCGAGCGCGGCGCCTCCATCACGTCCACGCGCGCCTGGTTGACCTTGCCGTGGTCGTCGGGGTGGATGCGCTCGAGCAGCATCTCGCGGGTGAGCTGCTCGCCCGGGCGCAGGCCGTACATGACCCGCGCCTGCTCATTGAGCAGGTACTCGTTGCGGTCCAGGTCGAGCCGCCACAGCGCCAGGCCGGTCAGGTTGGTGCCCAGGTCGAACTGTTCGGCCTGGATCACGCGCTGCTCCTGGGCCACCCATTCCGAGGTCAGGTCCAGGGCCATCCCGAAGGTGTGCAGGTCGCCGTGCGCATCGCGTTCGACCATCCAGGTCGAGCGCAGCACCCGCACGTCACCGCTGGGATGCACCACCCGGTAGACCAGCGCCATCGTCTGGCCCGGCGCCGGCTGTTCGTGCCAGGCGCGTTCGCAGGCCTCGCGATCCGAGGGCACGACACGGGCGGTGGCCTGCTCGCGACTTGGTGGCGGCGAGCCGGGCGGCAGGCCCCACAGGGCCAGCATGGTGTCGTCCCAGTGGGCCTCGCCGGTGCGCAGGTTGCGCTGCCACAGTCCGATCTGCTTGAGGCCGCGCACCAGCTCGAACATCTGTTCGGGCGTGCGACCGGGCAGGGCGGGGATGGCCGGGGGGGTGCTCACGGGCGCAGGCTCAGCAGGGGCAGGGTCCGGGTTTTCGGGGCTTTCGGGCAGTTTAGGCCCACTCGTGTGACTGCGCATGTGCAGCATCGCACGGGCGTACCACGGGTTTGTCCGGAGGCAGGACGCTACAGCCTGTGCCGTGCGGGCCGATATCCTGAGCAGGGAGCATGCCAACAGCTGGTGATCACACAGGACACCGACATGACCCTGCTCGATCGCGACATCACCCAGGCCAAGGCCCTGGTCATCGACAGCGCCCCGACCTCGCGCAGCGTGCTGGCGACGATGTTGCGACAGTTCGGCTTCGGCACCGTCGCCCAGGCGGCCCGGCTGGAGGATGCACGCCGGGCGCTCGAGAACCAGGTCTACGATCTGGTGCTGTGCGACTTCCACTTCGAGGGCCGCACTGAAACCGGCCAGGACCTGCTCGACGACCTGCGTCGCGCGCAGCTGCTGCCGCTGTCCACCGTGTTCATCATGGTCACCGGCGAGGCGACCTACGCCACCGTGGCCGAGGCCGCGGAGTCGGCACTCGACTGTTACCTGCTCAAGCCCCACAGCGCGGCGATGCTGGCCGAGCGCATCACCCAGGCACGCCATCGCAAGCGGGTGCTGCGTTCGGTGTTCGACGCCATCGAGGCCGGCAACTTCGAACAGGCGGCGGCCGAATGCCAGGCGCGCTTCGAGGCCCGCGGTGCCTACTGGCTGTATGCCGCACGCCTGGGGGCCGAGTTGCTGATCCGGCTGGGCCGGCATGACGACGCCCGCGAGCTGCTGCAGGCGGTGGTGCAGTGCAATGCACTGCCCTGGGCCAAGCTGGGCATCGCCCGGGCCCACATGGAAGGCAAGGACCTGCCCCAGGCCCGCCGCACACTGGAGGCGCTGCTGGTGGAAAACCCGACCTACGCCGATGCCTTCGACGTGATGGGGCGGGTGCAGGTGGAGCAGGGCGACCTGCAGCAGGCGCTGGAAACCTACCGCCAGGCGTCCAAGCTGACCCCGTCGTCGATCCAGCGCCTGCAGAAGCAGGGCATGCTGGCCTTCTACCTCGGGCAGGGCGAGGAGGCCGCACGGTCGCTGGAACGGGCCGCGTCGCTGGGGGCCGGCTCCAAGATGTTCGACATGCAGTCGATGGTGATGCTGGCCATGCTGCGCTTCGATGCGCGCGACAGCAAGGGCGTGCAGCGCTGCCTGGACAGCCTGCTGCAGGCCCTGGAGAAGGCCCCGGAGAGCCGCCGGCTTCAGCGCTTCGTGCTGACGGTGCGCATCTTCAAGTCACTGCTGGAGCGCCAGCTCGCCCGGCTGATCACCGAGGTGCGCGAGCTGGCCGATGAGTCGCGCCACGACGGTTTCGATTTCGAGGCGGCGTGCAACCTGCTGGCCGTTGTCGCGCGGCTGAGTGCGGCCGAGATCCAGCTCCCCGATGCCGAGCTGTGGCTGCGGGACGTGTCGCTGCGGTTTTCGACCTCACGCGCCTACAGCGAGCTGCTGGCCCAGTCCGCACAGTGCCATCCGCCGTCGGCCGAGATCGTCCGGGCCGGCCACCAGGCCATCACCGCGCGAGCCGAGCAGGCCATGGGCCACACGCTGGCGGGCGACCATGGCGCGGCCGTCCAGGCGCTGGTGCGTTTTGGCGAGGAAACACGCAATCTCAAGCTGGTCGAGATGGCGGCGCTCGCGCTGGCACGTCACCGCGGCCGCATTGCCGATGCGCAGGCGCTCGAACAGAGTGTGGAGACGCTGCGCCGCCGCCTCGCCCAGGGCGGGCATCAGGGCGTGCTGGGCCGCAACAGCCAGCGGCCCGAGGGCGGGCTGGCCATCAAGGGCCAGACCCCCCCGGCCGAAGCGCCGGCCGCACCCGCCTGAGCGCGGCCGGGTCGGGCTTCACTTGGACGTGGGCATCACGAATTCAGCCCCCTTGGCCGTGCTTTCGGGCCAGCGCTGCATGATGGACTTCTGCTTGGTGTAGAAGCGCACGCCTTCTTCGCCATAGGCATGCATGTCGCCGAACAGCGAGCGCTTCCAGCCGCCGAAGCCATGCCAGGCCATCGGCACCGGGATGGGCACATTGATGCCCACCATGCCGACCTGGATGCGCCGGCCGAACTCGCGCGCCACGTTGCCGTCGCGCGTGTAGCAGGCCACGCCGTTGCCGTATTCGTGGGCGTTGACCAGATCGATGGCCGCGGAAAAGTCGGCCACCCGCACGCACGACAGCACCGGGCCGAAGATCTCTTCCTGGTAGATCTTCATCGACGGCGTCACATGGTCGAACAGCGTGCCGCCCAGCCAGAAGCCGCCCTCGTGACCGGCGACCTGGTGGCCGCGCCCGTCGACCACGAGCTGCGCCCCCTCGGCCACCCCCTGGGCGATGTAGCCGGTGATGCGATCGAGCGCCTGGCGCGTGACGATCGGCCCCATCTCGGCATCGAGTTCCATGCCGTTGCTGATCTTCAGCGCGCGGGCCCGCTCGGCCAGCCGGGGGATGATGCGATCGGCCACGTCACCCACCAGCACCGCCACGCTGATGGCCATGCAGCGTTCGCCGGCCGAGCCGTAGGCTGCGCCGATCAGCGCGTCGACGGCCTGGTCGAGGTCGGCATCGGGCATCACCACCATGTGGTTCTTCGCGCCGCCCAGGGCCTGCACCCGCTTGCCGTGGTGGGCGCCGGTTTCATAGATGTACTGCGCGATCGGTGTGGAGCCCACGAAACTCAGGGCCTTCACGTCGGGGTGGGACAGCAGCGCGTCGACCGCAACCTTGTCGCCCTGCACCACGTTGAACACGCCGTCGGGCAGGCCCGCCTGGCGCAGCAGCTCGGCCATGAACAGCGAGGCCGAGGGGTCGCGCTCGCTGGGCTTGAGCACGAAGGTGTTGCCGCAGGCCAGTGCCACCGGGAACATCCAGCACGGCACCATGCACGGGAAGTTGAACGGCGTGATGCCGGCCACCACGCCCAGCGGCTGGCGCATCGTCCAGTTGTCGATGCCGGTGGAGACCTGGTCGGTGAAGTCGCCCTTGAGCAGCTGCGGAATGCCGCAGGCGAACTCGACGATCTCGATGCCGCGCGTGACCTCGCCCTGTGCATCGGTGAACACCTTGCCATGTTCGGCGGTGATCATCGCGGCGAGCGTGTCGCGGTGCTGGTTCAGCAGGTCGAGAAAGCGGTTGAGCACCCGGGCGCGGCGGATCGGTGGCGTGTCGGCCCATTGCGGAAATGCCGCCCGCGCAGCCGCCACGGCCGCATCGACCTCTTCGGCGCTGCCCAGCACCACCTGGCGCGTGACCTGGCCGGTGGCCGGGTTGAAGACGTCCTGGGCACGGCCGCTGGTGCTGGCCGTGACGCGGCCGCCGATCCAGTGTTGCACGGTGGTCGAAAGAGGCAGGTCGGGTGCGCCCATGGCGGTCTCCAGCAGGGTGGGGTCGATTGGAATCCAGCCAGTCTAGGCCGCGGCTGCCGGCAAACCAAGCCGCTCGGGCTGACTTCATTGTTCGCTCTGATGAACAATGAGCGGATTGCTGACGGAGACAACCCATGGACCCCCACCGCCTGTCGACCCTGTGGGCGCATGTGCATGCACTCGGCGTGCTGGCGCAACAGGGCAGCTACACCGCCGCGGCTCAGCGCCTGCTGATCTCGAAGGCTGCGATGAGCCAGCGCATGGCCGAACTCGAGCGTGCGGCCGGCGTGCAGCTGGTGCAGCGCACCACCCGCTCGGTGCGCCTGACCGAAGCCGGACAGCAGCTGGTCGATGCCACCCGCGAGGCCTTCGAGCAGATCGAGCGCAGCTTCGAGGGTGTCAAGGACCGGGCCGGTGCGCCGCGCGGGCTGGTGCGTGTCACCGCGCCGGTGGCGCTCGGGCGACAGCAGATCGTGCCCCACCTGGGTGAATTCCTGCGCCGCCACCCCGAGGTGCGCCTGGAGCTGGACCTGGCCGACCGCCTGGTGCCGCTGGCGCAGGAAGGTTTCGACCTGGCGATCCGCCACACCGCGGCACCGCCCGACACCCATGTGGCCTGGGCCTTGTGCAGCACCCGTTCCTGGCTGGTCGGCAGCCGCACCTACCTGCGCCGCTGCCCGGCGCCGGACACCCCGCACGGCCTGGCGGGGCATGACTGCCTGCACTACCTGCGGCCCGGTGACACACCGACCTGGTCGTTCGAGCGGGTCGACGGGCCCCGGCCCGGCGAGGAGCCGCGCGTGACCGTGCCGGTGCGCGGCAGCTTTGCCGCGAACAACAGCGAGGTGCTGCGCGAGGCGGTGCTGGACGGCCTGGGCCTGGCGGTGCTGCCGGACTTCAGCGCCCAGGCCGCCTTGCGTGCCGGTCGGCTGGTGGCGGTGCTGCCGGACTGGCGCCCGGTAGGTGCCTTCGGTGAACGCATCTATGCGATCCGCCCGTACAGCCCGGTCGTGCCGCGGGCCGTGCAGGCGCTGGTGGCCTATTTGCGCGAGGTGATGTCGGCCGGGTTCACCGACTGAGCACTGCCCAGCATCTGCCGCGCCATCGCCCGCACCGAGGCCATCAAGGCCTGCCAGCCCGCATCGGTGTGCAGGTCGATCCCGCCGAAGATGCGGATCTTGCGTGCGCGCACCAGCAGGTACTGCACGCCGGCGATCAGCAGCAAGGTCAGACCGTGCATTTCGGGCCGGGCGAGGTATTCGGGGCCGCCCAGCAGCCGGGCCGCGTCCTCGCCCCATTGTTCACGTTCGGTTTCAAGGATGGCGGTGAGTTCGTTGCGCTCGACGATCTCGGCGGCCAGGATCTCGAGCGTCAGCGGGCGTGCACGCAAGGCGGCGGCAAACCGCTCCATGAAGACGGCGTAACGCTCCCAGGTGGGCAGTGCAAGCAGGGCCTGCACAGCCGCCGGATCGGGCCCGGCCAGCTCGGACACGGAGGGCCAGAACGCGCCGCTGTCGCCATAGGCCTTGAGCAACTGCGGCAGGCCACCGAAGTAGCGGTAGATCAGGACCTTGTCGACACCGGCCTGTTTGGCCACGGCATTGATGCCCAGGCCGGTGAAGCCGTCGCGGGCCAGCACCTCCCCGACGGCCGCGACGATGCGCTCCTGGGTGAGTTCGCGGTTGCGTTCGCGCGGGCTGGCCGCGGCGCGGGTGGTGTCGGCCGCGCCGGCGTCGGCAGGGTCGAGGGGGGAGGGTGTGTCATTCACACGCGGATGATCGCATCGACGCCCCGCCGGGGTGTATGCGGCTGTGTCTCGCAGTAACCCACGCGGCACAGCATCTGCACCGTCTCGGCCGTGGCCGGGCGCCCCAGCAGGGTCTGGTGCAGCTTGTCGTACCAGGGCCGCATTTCGTCGAACTCCTGCGGGGCCTGGCTCATCGGATGCACCTGCACGCCCAATTCGGTGGCCTTCAGCTGGAGTCGCACATAGGCGCGGCCGGCATCGACCTCGGCGTGGCGCGTGGTGCCGCGCGCGGTGTGTGTCGCGGTGTCGGTGCTCAGCCAGACGAACCCCATCGCGGTGCGGCAGTGCCCTTCGAAGCGGCTCATCATCTGGCGATAGGGCGTGCTGCCTTCGGCGGGCGGCTGACTGCGGTCGAACAGGCCGACGGCATTGGCCAGGCGCGGCACCAGGCCGTTGACGCTGATGCCGTCGCGGTGTTCAGCGATCTCGCGGGGGCCCACCCGGGTGAGACGCACGCTTTCCATCACGGTGCGCGGTGTCAGCAGTTCGACGCGGGCCGACTCCCAGCACACGGTGCGCAGCTCGGCCACACGGGCCGGATCCAGCGTGCCGCCAAACCGCACCTGCGGGTGGCTGGCGGCCTGACCCAGTGCGTCCAGCACGGCGGCCGGCACCGGGCGGCTCATGTCGTAGTCGACCTTGGCCGTGTGCCGGTGCAGGATCTGCGCGAACAGCGGGTCCCGCGCGGGGGCCGGCGCGCCGGGTGTCCAGCTCACGCGTGCCACCGGGCGGTCGTCGAGCGTGCGCGCGGCAAAGCTGCCCTGCGGGAACAGGCTGACCTCCGGCGCCACGCCCAGCTCTTTCAGCGCGATCACCAGCAGCTCCAGGAACGTGCCCTGACTGACCACGATCTGGCGGAACCACGGGTCGGTCATCGGCAGCAGGCGCTCGCGATCCACATGCAGCGTGATGGCGTTGGGCTCGCGCAGGTCGACCAGCCACGGCTGGCGGTTGTGCGAGTTCGGCGCGAGCACGGCGTAGGCCAGGGCGCGGCGCCGCAGGTCGGTCTCGTTACCCGGGCCCTGCCATGCGGCCACGGCCTCGGCGGGCAGCGAAGTCGAGCAGCCGGGCAGGGCCAGCACGGCCGGGGCTGCCGAGGCAGCGGTGATGACACGGATGAATCCACGACGGTCCATGAGGGGCTCCTGTTGCCGAATGTCACTTAATGGTGACTTAATATTAGTCACTAGTTGGTGACAAAGCAAGCCAAAAAAAAGCCCACCCAGAAACCGGGCGGGCTTGGAAGTCCTGTGAAGGACGTCGTTGGGAGCCTTGAATTCGGTATGTGGTGCGTTGCGTCCTGAAGGTCCCGGCAGGGGCCCGCGGGCAATCTATGCACCTGGATTGAACGTACTCCTCAATCCCGTGAGACAGCTTTGCATTGAATGTAGTCGTCGGGCTGCTGCAGCAACTATCCCTCAGATGGGGGAACTCCCCCCGGCAGAACGCATTCCGACGGTCCAAATGGCAAGCAAGCGTAACTGACGGGGAGCGTGTGTCCGGGGCCTATGATCTTGAGCGGGATCAATGTCGCCGGCCCCGGTCGGTGCGATCCTTTTCACGAACATCAACCAGGAGCCCCTGCATGAAGATCCTCATCGCCGTTGACGGCAGCACTTTCACCAAGCGCATGCTCGGCTACGTGGCCGCCCACGACGAACTGTTCGGCCCGATGCACGACTACACCATCCTGACGGCCGTGCCGGCGGTGCCCCCGCGTGCAGCGGCCGTGGTCGGCAAGGAGGCGCTGAACGAGTACTACGGCGATGAAGCCGAGAAGGTGCTCAAGCCGGTGCGCACCTTCTTCGAGAAGCAGGGCCTCAAGGCCAAGACGGTGCACAAGGTCGGCCATCCGGGCGAGGTGATCTCCAAGACCGCCACCCAGGGCAAGTTCGACCTGCTCGTGATGGGCTCCCACGGCCACTCGGCCCTGGGCAACCTGGTGATGGGGTCGGTCGCCACCAACGTGCTGGCCCACTGCGGCACGCCGGTGCTGCTGGTGCGCTGAGCCGGCAACGGCCCATCCCCCGCCCGGCGGGCTGCGCTGTCAGCGCGCCGGGCCGCGCAGGCCGTCGAAACAGGTCGACAGCAGGAACTCGATGACCTGCTCGTCGCTGTACTGCCCGCCTGCGCGCAGGAAACCCAGCACCGGGTCGCAGGCCCGGGCGAACATCGTGTACAGGATCACCTCGGGCGGCAGGCCCGGGTTCAGCGCCGCATCGGCCTGGGCCTGCGTGATCCAGGCCCCCAGCTTGTCGCTGACGTCGAACAGGCTGTCCATGTAGACCTTGTTGCTGGTCAAGGTCTGGCGCAGCGATGAATTCTGCGATGGCAGCGACGGCATTTCGCCGGCCAGCTGCACCTCCATGGTCCAGCGCACCACCGCCCGCAGGCGCTCGAGAGCCGACAGTCCCTCGCGGGCACCGAGTTCGTCGATGAACTCCTGCGCCCGCTGCAAGGCCCGCACCATCGCCGCCGCGGCAAGCTCTTCCTTGGACGTGAAGTGCTTGTACAGGCTGGCCTTGGCAATGCCGACGTCGCTGGCGACTTCGTCGACCGTCATCAGGTCGAAGCCCTTTTCAGCCAGCAGGCGGTTGACCGACGCCACGATTGCGTCTTCACGCGCACGCAGCACTTGTTCACGGAATGAGACACGGGCCATCCCGCGATTCTAGGCGCCCCGGGCCGAAATGTGTACGACAGGGTCAATAATCGACCGATGAGTACCAAGATGAACTGAGTGGTTGCAAAATTGAACTGGGCGGTTATATTTCACGGCCGGGGCAGCCACGGTCCGACAAGCAGTTCGACCAGCACAACGTGGATACCCGGCGGGAGGGCACACAACCCTTAGGAGATGGACTCATGAAGCGTTGGTTGGCCTGGATTCCGGCCCTTGCGGCCGCAACCTTTCTTGCCGCCTGTGGTGGCAGTGACCATGACGATGAGGTGACCCCCGAGCCGCGCAACCTGGCCCAGACGGCCCAGGCGCTGGCCAAGACCGACGCCGATGCCGACGGCTTCAGCCTGCTGCTGGCGGCGGTCAACGCGGCCGACCCGGCCATCGGTGCAGCCTTGAACGGCCAGAACAAGCTCACCGTGTTCGCGCCGACCAACCAGGCCTTCGGCAAGCTGCTCACCGAGCTCGGCATCACCCGCGATCAGCTGCTTGCCAACCGGGCGCTGGTGACGCAGGTGCTGCAGTACCACGTGCTCGGCGCCGAGGTGCGGCTGGCCGGGGTGCCGGTGGGCCTGCCGATCACCACGCTGGAAGGCGGTGTGTTCAAGGTCGATGCGGCCGGCCAGGTGCTGACGATCACCGACGAGCGCAATCGCACTTCACGCATCACCGCGACCGACGTGGTGGCCACCAACGGCGTGATCCATGTGATCGACACCGTGCTGTTGCCGGGTGACAAGGACATCGTGGCACTGGCCCAGGCCACGCCTGACCTGAGCATCCTGGTGGAAGCCGTGGTGGCGGCTGACCTGGTCGGGGCGCTGCAGGGTGCCGGCCCGTTCACCGTGTTTGCGCCGACCAACGCGGCCTTTGCCGCACTGCTGGACGAACTCGGCGTGACCAAGGAGGCGCTGCTGGCCAACAAGGAGCTGCTGACCCGCGTGCTGACCTATCACGTCGTGCCCGGGCGCGTCTACAAGGCAGCCGTACCGACCGGCACGGCCATCACGACCCTGCAAGGCGGCACCTTCAGCGTGAGCCCGGCGCTGGCGATCACCGACGCCCGCAACCGCCAGGCGGGCATCGTGGCCACCGACGTGCTGGCGCGCAACGGTGTGGTGCACGTGATCGACAAGGTGATCCTGCCGCCGCAGTGATGGTTCAGGGGTGGACGCGGGCCGTCGGCCCTCGGCCCCGCAGGCGATCAGTGGCTCAGCCGCTCGATCGCTCAATCGCTCTGACACTCAGACGCCGTAGTGGCTGAAGACGTCCTCGATGCGGTCCTGCCAACCGTCCCGGGCCGGCTCCTGGTGGGTCGGCCCGTGGCCGTCCGCGCGGGACTCGCGCAGTCGGCACATCGGCGCGGGCACTTCGGTGCCCAGCCGAGCCTCCAGGCCCAGCTCGGTGCCGAGATCCGCAGGGTCGGCCTGCCGCGTGCCCGTCTCGACCGGGGCAGTTCGGTGCATCCAGTGGGGCAGTTGGAAAAAAGCCATGGCAACCTCTGCGTCAGGGCCGGCACCTCACGATCGGGGCCTGCCTCATGATTCGGAAGTCTGAACCTGCCGCTGTATGCGGGGTATCCCGAGATGTGGGGGCATGACCCCCCTTTTCGTGTCGAATACAACGCCGGGCGTCACGGCTTGAGGGGACAGGCGGGTCGCGGCCCCGTGACCGCGCCGCGACTGCCGTTCGGTCACACGTCGCGTTCGGCCACCCGCCGGCCGGCTTCGACCACAAAGCGGGCCTGCCGGGTCAGGCGCGCTTCGTTCAGTACCGGGTGGATGCAGCCGCGGAACTCGCACACGGCACGCTGAGGCGTCACCTCGATCAGCGCATAACCTCGCTCGTCGGATCGCGCGTATTGCAGGTCCGGGTTGGCGTGGCGCATCAGGGCCACGGCCGCCTCCGGCAGCCCCCGGGTGGTCAATGAACTCGTCACGAACTCGGTGGCCAGCACCGGTGAGTCCGGGTTGTTGGGCTGCAGCCGCAACTGGCCCACCACATGCCGATGCACGTCGCCACCCAGGGTGAGCACCTGGCCCTGGCGCACGCCGGCGATCGCCTGCATCAGCCGCTCCCGGGCGCGTGGGTAACCGTCCCAGGCGTCGCTGTAGACCGAGCGGCCCATGGGCGTGTCGACGCCCCACGGCGTGATCTGGCTGGACTGGGCCAGCAGGTTCCATGGGCGCTGGCTTGCGGCCAGGCCTTCGGCCAGCCAGGCTTCCTGGTCGAAGCCGAAGACCGTGCGGCGGTCATCGTCCAGGCTCTCGCAACCGTGCAGGATCCGTCCGCCCGGGCGGCCCCGGCGGTCGGGGCAGGCCTGGGGTGAACGGTGCTGGCGTCCGTCCAGGGTCCACAGCCCGGCCAGGCGGCCCCAGGTGTAGTGGTCGTGGATGCGCATGTGCGGCCCGCTCGGTGCCATCGACGGCGCCACGGGCATGTGCTCGAAATAGGCCTTGTAGGCCGCAGCCCGCCGCTGCAGGAAGCGCTGCGGATCCGGGTCGCGCCGCGAGCGGTCATTGGTGTAGTCGTTGTCGACCTCATGGTCGTCCCAGGTCAGCACCCAGGGGTGGGCCGCATGGGCCGCCTGCAGGCCTGGGTCGAGCTTGTAGGTGGCGTGGCGCCGCCGATAGGCCTCCAGCGTCGTGGGCATCGGCCCTTCGTGGGTGCGCAGCCGGTGGCGCGGGTTGGTCGATTCATAGATGTAGTCGCCGACGAACAGCACGACGTCGAGGTCGCTGGCCGCGATGTCATGGTGCGCGACGTAGTGCCCCTGTTCATAGTGCTGGCACGACGCCAGCGCCAGTCGAAGCCGGCTGACCTCGGCGTCTTCGGCCGGCGCCGTGGCAGTGCGCCCGACCGGGCTGGTGGCCTCGCCACTGTGAAAGCGATAGAAATACCGCCGCCCGGGGGCCAGGCCCGTCACCGGCACATGCACGCTGTGGGCATGTTCGGGCCGTGCCAGCACCTCGCCGTGCTGCACGAGCCGGCGCATGGTGTCGTCTTCGGCCAGCTCCCACCGCACGCGCAGCGGCGCATCGGGCAGGCCACCGCCCGGCTCATGCGGGCGCGGGGCCAGGCGTGTCCACAGCACGACGGACTCCGGGCGGGGCATGCCGCTGGCCACTCCGAGCGAAAACGGCTCGTCGCCGAAGCTCGGGCGTGACAGCGGCGCCGAACGCGGTGCACTCGGCGGGCCGAACAGGCTTGCCAGCGCGATGGCGGCCGCAGTGCGACCCAGGCGGGACAGGGCAGAACGACGATGCATGGGTCCGGAAACTCAATGACGATGCGTACGGATCGCCCAGACGATCCCCACCGTGAACAGGGCCGCGGCCACCCATTCCAGGGCGGATGGCCAGCGGCCGTCATACAAGAAGCCATAGGCGAGCGCAAACAGCGTTTCGCTCACGATCAGCTGGCCGGCCAGCGACGTGGGCAGACGCTGACTGGCCAGGTTCCACAACCAGGTCGCCACCCAGGACGCGCCCAGGCCCATGATCAGCGACACCAGCACGAACCCCGTCCACTGCGCCTCGCGTTGTGCCGCCAGTTCCGGGGCGGCGCCCGGCATCAGGAACAACAGCGGCAACAGCCCCAGCAGCGTCGACACGCCCAGCAGATTGGTCCAGACGGCGTTGGGAAGTTCCCGGTGACGCTGCAGCCAGCGTGCATTCAGGATCGCATAGGTGGTCCAGCACACCAGGGCCAGCACGGCACAGACCAGCCCCGGGACCAGCTCGCTGCCACCCCCCTCGCGAGTGACGCTCCAGTGCATCAGGCCCAGCCCTGCGAGCGTGCAGACCGCCCCGGGTGCGAGCCTCAGCAGGCTGAGCCCGGCCGGCCGGCCGATCAGCAGCAGCCAGATCGGGATGGTGCCGATGATGAGCCCCGTCAGTGCGGTGCCGGCCCATCGCACGGCAAACACGACCAGCAGGAAGTACACGCTGTTGCCCAGCCAGCCCAGCACCAAGGCAGCCGCCAGCACCCGCGGGTTCAGGTGGGCCCGCGTGGTGCGCCAGGCCCAGGCCATGGCCCCGGCGGCCAGCACGGCATAGGCCGCATAACGCGCCAGCGTGACTTCCAGCCCGGTGTAGGCGGGCACCAGCCGGGGCAGCACGAACACCAGGCCCCACAGGGCGCCGGCGGCCAGGCCGGCGAGGATGCCGGCGGACATTGAACGGGCGGGGTTCATGGGTGCGATGCAGGCGACGCTGCGCCGGCTTCAACGGCCAGCGGCGACAAGGCGCGTTGTGCGCCGGCGATGAGTGCGTCGCCGATCCGGCTGATCAGGGCGGCCCGATCAGCGGGGCGGTCTTCGTCACCGAGCTTCCAGCGGTGCCAGTACAGCGCCACCGGGACGGCCACCTCGGGCAGCAACTGCACCAGCTCGCCACATTCAAGCCAGGGGCGCAACTGGATGGCCGGCGCCACGCCGATGCCCCAGCCCATGCGCGCGGCGTGCACCGTGGCCTCGGACGACGGCACAAATCGCTCGCGCAGGCGTGGTTGCCGCACACCGAAGGCCCGGCTGACCCATTGCGCCTGCATGTCGTCCTTGCGGTTGAACACCAGGAAGGGCACCTGGGCGAAGTTGCTGCGGGTCAGGCCCTGGGGCAGGTGGCGGGCCGCAAAGGCGGGGCTGGCCACCGCGATGTAGGGCATCACCCCCAGCGGCGCGACCCGGCAGCCGCGCAGCGCCTGGCTCACCGTGGTGACGCAGCCCAGCACGGCTCCCTGGCGCAACCAGTCGTGGGTGAAGTCCTGGTCGTCTACCACCAGCTCCAGCGACACGCCCGACTGCACCAGCGGGTCAAGGGCCGGCAGCACCCAGGTTGCCAGGCTGTCGGCATTGACCGCGATCGGCAGGCGCTCGTCCAGGTCGGCGCCGCTGTCCAGCTCCCGGGCCACGTCGGCCCGCAGCGCCTGCCACTGCCGGGCAAAGCGCAGCAGCACCTTGCCGGGTTCGGTCAGGCGCAGCGGGCGGGCGCGGATCACCAGCGGCTGGCCCACCTGGGCCTCCAGTGCACGCAAGCGTTGCGACACCGCCGACTGCGTGATCGCCAGGCGCACCGCCGCTCGCTCGAAGCTGCCTTCGTCCACCAGCGCCGCCAGGCAGTCGAGTGAGGCCGGGTCAAAGTCGTTCATAAGTAGAGTTAATGTTATCGGAAGAATATTCATCCAGCTTCATTTTCTGCGGTCGGCTGCCGACAATCCGCCCATGGTCCCCACGATGGCCCGAGCGGACCTGCAACCCTCATCCCGTAGGAGTCGTTCATGCGAGTCATCGTCCTTGGCGCCGGCATCATCGGTATCAGCACGGCCTGGTACCTGCTGGAAGAGGGTCACGACGTGACCGTGGTCGACCGCCAGCCCGATGCGGGTCTGGAAACCAGCTTTGCCAACGGCGCGCAGATCTCGGTGAGCTTTTGCGAACCCTGGGCGAATGCCGGTGCGCCGCTGAAGGTGCTGAAGTGGCTGATGCGCGACGACTCGCCGCTGCTGTTCCGCCCGAAGCTGGATCCGCACCAGTGGCTGTGGGGCCTGAGCTTCCTGGGGCAGTGCACCGACGCCGCCTTCGAGCGCAATGTGCGCCAGCTCGTGGCCCTGGGCCGCTACAGCCATGACTCCCTGAAGTCGCTGGTGGCCACCACCGGCATCGAGTACGAGCGCCTGGAGCGCGGCATCCTGCATTTCTTCTCGAGCCAGAAGGACCTGGAAGCCGGTGCCGACGGCGCCGAGATCATGCGCAAGTACGGGGTCGACCGGCGTGTGCTGACGCGCGACGAAGTGCTGCGCATCGAGCCCGCGCTGGCCACCTACGGCCCGCGCATCCACGGCGGCACCTTCACGCCGAGCGACGAGTCCGGTGACGCCCGCGTCTTCACCCAGAAGCTGGCCCGTCTGTGCGCCGAACGCGGCGCGCGTTTCCTGTACGAGCACGAAGTGCTGGGCATCGACCAGGCGGGCGGGCGCATCGACGCCGTGCGGGTGGCCGACATGCGCACCGGCCAGCGCAGCACCCTCAAGGGGGACAGCTACGTGGCGGCGATGGGCTCCTACACCGCGCCGCTGCTGCGCCCGCTGGGCGTGCCGCTCAACATCTACCCGGCCAAGGGCTATTCGGCCACGCTGCGTCTGAAGCAGCCCGAGCGGGCCAGTGTCGTGAGCCTGATGGACGACGGTCGCAAGATCGCGATCTCGCGCCTGGGCGACCACATCCGCATCGCCGGCACGGCCGAGCTGGCGGGGTATGACACCCGGCTGGACACCGCCACGGCCAAGGTGCGCTGCCAGTCGCTGGTCGACCGCTACGAGGCGCTGTTCCCCGGTGTGGCCGACCTGTCCGAACCCAACTTCTGGACCGGCCTGCGTCCGAGCACCCCGACCAACATTCCCTACATCGGCCGCAGTGCGGTGCCCAACCTGTGGGTCAATGCCGGTCACGGCACCCTGGGCTGGACCCACGGCGCCGGCTCGGGCCGCGCGCTGGCCGAGTTGATGAGTGGGCGCCAGCCGGCCCTGGAATTCAACTTCCTGGGGCAGCGGGGCCAGGCGCCGAGCCGGGTGAGCGGTCGCCGCGCGATCGCCTGAGTCCAGCACCCTCCGGCCGGCGCGTCAGTGGTGGCGCAGCCCGGCCTCGATGATCAGCGCACGCATCCAGGCGTGGGCCGGGTGACGGTCGTGCCTCTGATGCCACAGCACCTCCACGTGCACCCGCTGCAGGTTGAGCGGGATGGGCTGGATCGCCAGCTGATCTTCCATGCCGGTGGCCGGCAGGAACTCGCGCGGCAGCACGGTCAGCAGATCAGAGTGAGTGACCACTCTGCCCGCGGTGAAGAACTGGTTGACCGTGAGCACCACCCGGCGCGTGCGGCCAACCGCAGCCAGGGCCTGGTCGACAAAGCCATGCGCTCGCCCTGAAAAACTCACCAGCAGGTGGTGCGCCTGGCAGAAGGCGTCCAGCGTCAGCGGCTGCTGCGCCAGCGGATGCCCCTTGCGCATCACGCACACATATTCACCGTCGTACAGGCGCTGATGATGCAGTGCAGCCTGGCTGCCCTGGGCCGACAGCGCTGCCACCGCATCCGGGAAGTACCCCACCGCAAAGTCGGCCTCGCCCTTTTCCAGCCAGGCGCGCGGGTCGCGGGTGGTGAGCGGCAGCACGCGGATGTTGGTGAGCGCCTGCTCTTTTTCGATCGAGCCGATCAAGGCGGGCATCAGGGTGGCCGCGGTGGCGTCCGCCATCGCGATGCGGAAGTTCACCGCTTCGGTCCGTGGGTCGAAGCTGGCTGGCTCGATCACTTCCCGCAGTCGGCTCAACGCCGCTCGAACCTCAGGCCAGAGTGCCTCGGCGCGCGGGGTCGGCTTCACGCCGAAGGCGGTACGGGTCAGCAGTTCATCGCCCAGCGCCTCGCGCAGGCGCTTGAGCGCATTGCTCACGGCCGGCTGCGTCATTGCCAGGCGTTCGGCGGCGCGGGTCAGGTTCTGCTCGGCCATCACCTGGTCGAACACGCGCAGCAGATTGAGGTCGAGCGTGCGGAAGCTCATGGGCCAGGATCATGACATGCCACTTGTGAATATCAGTGATTCCCACAATCCATTGGCGACATATCTAGGGTTAACCCTAGAATTCATTCCAACACGCAATCACTGCGTGTCTTGAAAGGAAGAAAGATCATGGCAGCCACTACTCTCAAACTCTCGTCGGTCCCGGTTCGTACCGCTCCGCGCGGCGCGGGTTGGGCAGCCACCGCCTTTGCCGCTGTGCTCGAAGCCGGCGCATCCCTGATCGACAGCTACATGGCGCAACGTCGCCGCGCTGCCGAACTGCGTGCGATGCAGGACATGCTCCGCCTGGCCGACAGCTATGCCAACAGCCAGCCCGGCTTTGCTTCGGACCTGCGTGCCGCTGCAACCCGAGTGAGCGAAGGCTACTGAGCCGTCCCGGGGCCGCCGAGGCGGCTCCAAGAAGAAAAAAGCCGCCTGTTGGGCGGCTTTTTGCTTTCCTGAACCGCACCGCCTGGCCAGCGAGGCCCGGCGGTCCGCCAGACGCCCAGTGACTCAGGCGTTCAGGCGCTGCTCGATGCGCGCCTTGGTGTCGGTCAGTTCGGTCGGCAGGTGGTAGGCGAGCTGGGCAAACAGTTCGCCGTGCAGCTTGAGCTCCTGCACCCAGGCCGCATGATCCAGGCTGCTGACCTGCTCGAACTGCTCGCGGCTGAAGTCCAGGCCGTTCCAGGTGATGTCGTCATAGCCGGGGCTCACGCCGAACACATGTTCCTTGCCCTGGGCCTGGCCTTCGATGCGCTCGAGCATCCACTTCATCACGCGCATGTTCTCGCCAAAACCGGGCCACACGAACTGGCCGGTGTCGTCCTTGCGGAACCAGTTGACGGTGTAGATGCGCGGCAGGCGGGCGCCCTGGGCTTCGAGCTTGCGGCCCAGGTCCAGCCAGTGCTGGAAGTAGTCGCTCATGTTGTAGCCGGCAAACGGCAGCATCGCGAACGGGTCACGGCGCACGACACCCTGGGCGCCGGCGGCCGCTGCGGTGGTTTCCGAGCCCATCGTGGCGGCCATGTAGACCCCTTCGACCCAGTTGCGGGCTTCGGTCACCAGCGGCACGGTGGTGGAGCGGCGGCCGCCGAAGATGAAGGCATCGATCGGCACGCCGGCGGGGTCGTCCCAGGCGCCGTCGAGCGCCGGGTTGTTGGTGGCGGCCACGGTGAAGCGGGCATTCGGGTGTGCGGCCTTGGCGCCGGTTGCCTTGGCGATCTCGGGGGTCCAGTCCTTGCCCTGCCAGTCGATGCAGTGCGCCGGAGCGGGGCCCATGCCTTCCCACCACACGTCGCCGTCGTCGGTCAGCGCCACGTTGGTGAAGATCACGTTCTCGCGCAGCGAGGCCATGCAGTTCGGGTTGGTCTTTTCGTTCGTGCCGGGCGCCACGCCGAAGTAACCGGCTTCCGGGTTGATCGCATACAGGCGACCGTCGGCGCCCGGCTTGATCCAGGCGATGTCATCGCCGATGGTGGTGACCTGCCAGCCCTCGAACCCCTTGGGCGGGATCAGCATCGCAAAATTGGTCTTGCCGCAGGCGCTCGGGAAGGCCGCCGCGATGTGGTACTTGCGCCCGGCCGGGTTGGTCACGCCCAGGATCAGCATGTGCTCGGCGAGCCAGCCCTGGTCGCGCCCCATCGTCGAGGCGATGCGCAGCGCGAAGCACTTCTTGCCCAGCAGCGCATTGCCGCCGTAACCCGAGCCATAGCTCCAGATCTCGCGGGTCTCGGGGTAGTGGACGATGTACTTGGTCGGGTTGCACGGCCAGGACACGTCGGCCTGGCCCGCCTGCAGCGGCGCACCCACCGTGTGCACGCAGGGCACGAAGTCGCCGTCCACCCCCAGCACGTCGATCACGGCACGGCCCATGCGGGTCATGATGCGCATGTTCACCGCCACGTAGGGGCTGTCGGACAGTTCCACGCCGATGTGGGCGATCGGCGAACCCAGCGGGCCCATCGAGAACGGCACGACATACATCGTGCGCCCGCGCATGCAGCCCTTGAACAGCGCCTGGTCGCCGGTCTGCAGCAGGGTGCGCATTTCGGCCGGGTCGGTCCAGTTGTTGGTCGGGCCGGCGTCTTCCTTGCGTTGCGAGCAGATGAAGGTGCGGTCTTCGACGCGCGCGACGTCGCTCGGGTCGCTGCAGGCGAGGTAGCTGCCCGGGCGCTTGACCGGGTCGAGCTTGCGGAAGGTGCCGGCGTCCACCAGCTTCTGGCACAGGCGGTCGTATTCTTCCTGGCTGCCATCGCACCAGTACACGGCCTCGGGCTGCGTCAAGGCGGCGATCTCCGACACCCAGGCGATCAGCTTGGCATTCTTGACGTAGGCGGGCGCGTTGATGCGCAGACCCTGCATGACGGGCTGGTTCATGGACACTCCAAACATGTAGAACACGGAATTTGGAGAGCCCCCGGGTCGACGCGGAGGTCACAAGCTGTGGAGCATCCGCGGTGCAAGGCTCACCGAATGCCGCGTGCCCGCGGGGGACCGGATCGGTGGGTTACATCCGGGTACGCCGCGCGGTGGGGCGGGTGAGGCTGCGCCGTCCTGCGGGCCATGCAAGAGGTTCAGGCCAGGCCTGGGCAGGACGCGATCTGCGGCGGGGTGAGCCGACAAACCACGCGATCGGGGCAGCCGGAGTCCAGTGTAATCGTCCGGTAACTTTCCGGGCCATCCAAACTATGCAAATCCGGAATGACGGCATGCCGGCGGCGGTGGCGGGTGTGCGTTGGGCGGATGTCGGCCTCTGTCGCGGCCGATGCGGCTGGTTAACATCGTCCGCATGCAAGGAAGAGTGCTTTCCATCCAGGTGGGCCCGGCGCGGCCCACGCTGATCCAGGGTCGCGAGGTGCTGACCGCCTTCCACAAGCAGCCCGTCAGCGGTCCGGTCGCCGTTGCGCGCCTGGGACTGGCCGGCGACGACCAGGCCGACAGCAGCGTGCACGGCGGCCTGACCAAGGCGGTGTATGCGTATCCGCATGAGCACTACCCGGTGTGGCAGACCCTGCGCGCCCAGGCGGGCCTGGCGCCCTGGGGCGAGGCTGCCGGCGGCGGCCTGGTCGGCGAAAACCTCACGATCACCGGGCTGCTCGAGGCGCAGGCCTGGGTGGGCGACGTGCTGCGGTTCCCCCGTTGTGCGCTGGCGATCAGCGAACCGCGCTTTCCGTGCTTCAAGTTCGACGCGGCCATGGGTTTCCGGCAGGCGTCGAAGATGATGGCGCAATCGGGCTATTGCGGCTTTTACCTGGGTGTGGTCGAGCCCGGTGAGCTGGCCCCGGGCGAACACTACGAACTGGTGCCCGGCCCGCGCGAGGTCTCGATCGCCGAACTGTTCCGCGCCCGCGTGAAGCGCTGAGAAGGTGTGAACGAATCCGCCATGCCCGCTCAATCCCCCCGGACGCACCAGCTCGGCGTTGCAAATGCGCGCCGTAGCCCGAGCTACGGCTGTGCTTTGCGCCTTGACCCGGCACGCCCGGGTGGCCTGCTCGGCCACGCCGGATTCATTCACACCTTCTGAGCGCCCCCAGGACCGGGCTGCGCCCGGCCCGCCCCCCGCGGGGGTCAAGGAAACTTGGGACGGCCCGGCGTTTCCTTCTGAGTCACCGATCCAGCGTTGACGTGGGCGCCCTGTGGGCCCACCATGGCCGGCGAGACTTTCCAACCCACCAGGAGGATTCCCCATGGGACTGATGAGCTTTTTCAAGGAAGCCGGCGAAAAGCTGTTCGGCAAGGACGACACGCCCGCGGCGGCAGCCCCCGCGGCTGCAGCGGCCGATCCCGCGGCGGCCCAGGCCCGCATGGCCGAGGCCAATGAGCGCGCCGCCGCAGCGATCACCAAGTACATCGGTGCCAACGGGCTCTCGGCCGACGCACTGCAGGTGAGTTTCGACGGCAGCTCCAGCACCGTCACCGTCGCGGGTGTGGCCGCCGACCAGGCCACCAAGGAGAAGATCCTGCTGTGCTGCGGCAATGTGCAGGGCGTGGCCGGCGTCAATGACCTGATGACGGTGCAGGCCAGCGAGCCCGAATCGCAGTTCCACACCGTGGTCAAGGGCGACACCCTGTCGGCGATTGCCAAGAAGTTCTACGGCAATGCCAATGCCTACATGAAGATCTTCGAGGCCAACAAGCCCATGCTCAGCCACCCGGACAAGATCTACCCGGGCCAGCTGCTGCGGATTCCGCCGCAGTCCTGAGCGGCTCAGGTCCGCGTCCGCGTGCTCCAGCGGAACAGCGGGCCCACGAGCATCACCACGGCCGCCATGCGCGTGACGTGGAAGGCCGTGACGATGGGCACGCCGAGTTGCAGCACCTTGGCGGTGATGCACATCTCGGCGATGCCACCCGGCGAGGTGCCCAGCAGCACCGTGGCCGGATGCAGGCCGGTCCAGCGCGCCAGTCCCCAGGCGAAGGCCGCATTCAGCACGATGAGGCCCAGCGTGCCGATCGCCACCGTGGCCAGCCAGCGCGGGGCGGTGTGCAGGAACTGCGGCGTGAAACGCACGCCCAGCGACACGCCGATGAACAGCTGGCCGAGGTTGGTCACCCAGCGTGGCAGGGCTGACAGCTCCACGCCCCCGGCGGTGAGGGCCGCCGCCACCACCAGCGAGCCCATCACCCAGGGATTGGGTTTGTTCAGCCACTGCAGCACCAGCGACAGGCTGGCCGTCAGGGCCAGCAGCAAGGCCAGGCCGGCGGGATCGACCACCTGCGGTCCGGGCACGAAGGGATCCAGGCCCTGCACGCCGGCAAACTGGAAGCCGAACGGGATCACGACCACCACCAGCAGGATGCGCATGCTGTGGGCCGCCGCCACCAGATCGACCCGCCCGCCATGGCGCTCGGCCAGCACCGCCATCTCGGACGCGCCGCCGATCGCGCTGGCAAAAAACGTGGTGGCCCGGTCCAGGCCCGGCACCCCGACGTTGTGACGCGCCAGGAACCCGCCAAACAGCGCCCCCATCACCAGCGCCCAGGCAATACCCACCACGATGCCCGCGGCCTGGTCGAGCACGATGCCCACGACCTGGGGCGTGAAGTACAGGCCGAGGGCGGTGCCGATGGCCCACTGGCCCGCATTGCGCAAGGGCGTGGCGGTGGCCAGGGGTGCGCCGAACAGGCAACCCAGCGCCGTGGCCAGCAGCGGGCCGATCATCCACGGCAGCGGCGTGCCCAGGGCGTCGCAGGCGCCGGCGGCCGCAGCGGCCAGCGCCAGCGTGAGGGCGATGCGCAGGCCTGGGTGCCAGGCGGAAGGACGGGGCAGGGCGGACACGGTCGTGGTGGGCAGTGGGCTGCATCGTAGCGATCGGGCCTGTCATCCGCCTGTCCATGCCGCGCGAGGCGCCCACCGGAGCGGCTGGGGCCACGTAACATCACGGCTCCGTCGCCAGGAGCCCGATGCATGATTGCCCGTCTGCCCGCCCGTTCCAC
The DNA here is from genome assembly GCA_965650765.1 of uncultured Burkholderiales bacterium. Lineage (GTDB taxonomy): Bacteria > Pseudomonadota > Gammaproteobacteria > Burkholderiales > Burkholderiaceae_C > Caldimonas. Next base: position 9,164 of record CBFGPV010000027.1, on the reverse strand, counting down.
TGCCTTGCTCGTGGTGCTGGCGGCCACCGCCACCGGGGCGCCCGAGCCCGCGCGTGCTCAGGCTGAAGGCGGTGAGGCGGCCGACACACCGACCCTCGGTGAAGTGGTGGTGCGCTCGCGCCGCTCGATCGAACAACGCTTCTTCTCGGCCGGTTCGCTGGTGGTGGTGGACCGGCGCGACATCGAACAACTGGGCGCCGACACCATCGGCGACGTGCTGCGCCAGCTGCCGGGCGTGCAGATCACGACCAACGCCAATGGCAGCGTCGAGATCCGCATGCGCGGCATGGATGCGAGTGCCACCCGGGTGCTGGTGGACGGGCAGCGCGTCACCGGCCGCGCTCAACTCCCGTTCGACCAGCTGCCAGCCGAGCTGATCGAGCGCATCGAGGTGCTGCGGGCCCCGACAGCCGAACATTCGGGTGCCAGCGGCGGCACGATCAACTTCGTGCTGCGCCAGGCCACCGCCCGCCGCGAGACCTCGATCCGGCTGACCAACAACCATGTGTGGGACCGCAACGCGGCGCAGTTTTTCGTCTCGCGCAGCGGCCCGCTGGGCGAAGCCCGGCCCGACGCCGCACCGCAGGGCGGCCCGAAGGTGCCGCCGCCGGCACCGCCCTGGTCGTACTTCGTGTCGCTGTCGGGCGGTGAACTGCTGCTGGGGTCGGATGTGGCGCGTCATCAGCGCAGCAACGGCCCGGCCCGCTTCGATCTCGAAGCGGATACCCGGATGCGGCGCAATGAGTGGACCTTGCTGCCGCGCCTGCAGGGCCGGCTGGGCCCGCGTGACCAGGTCAACCTGAACGCGACCTTCACCTCCACCGAGTGGGATGGCCGCCAGCGCAGTGCCGGGCAGGGGGTGTCGGTCGGCGGCGAGCCCTACACCACGCAGGCGGTCGACCCCTTCCTGACACGCCGCAGCCATGCCCAGGCCACGCTGGACTGGTCGCGCCGGTTCGACACGAGCAAGCTCGAAACCACGTTCAGCACCGCGCGCAGCTCGGAAAAGGTCGACCGCGAGGGACGCTCGGAGGTGAGCGGTGAGCGCGGCGGCACGCAGACGCACTACCGCTTCGAGGACGACCGGCGCGAGCGCCAGATCGGCATCAAGAGCAAGCTGTCCGGCACCGACAGCCCGCTGCTGTGGACCGCCGGCATCGAGTTCGACCAGCGCCGGCTGGATGTGGACACCGAACGCAGCACCGCCGGGGCGCCCGAGGCCAGCGCGGCCGAGGCCACGCTGCGCCGCACCGCCGTGTGGACCGACCGCGAATGGGAGCTGCCCGCCAGCACCACCCTGACGCTGGGCCTGCGCGCCGAGTCGGTCCATGCGCGCGCCCTGTCGAGCGATGCCGACGGGTCGCGCCGCTCGACCCTGCGCGAGACCTACCTGCAGCCGTCGCTGCACACCCGCACGCCGATCGGCGAGGCCCTGCAGTGGCGCAGCAACCTGGCGCACATCACGCGCACACCGCGCATCTGGGACCTGATCGACCGCACCATTCCCAGCCAGGGGGCCAACAGCGTCAACAACCCTGACTACACCGGCAACCCCGAGCTGCGGCCGGAGACCGCCTGGACACTGGACACCGGTTTCGAGCGTCGCCTGGGCGCCGACGGCCTGGCAGGCCTGAGCCTGTTCGTGCGGCGGGTGGACGACGTGCTGGCGGTGTCCGTGAGCCAGGTCGACGGGCGCTGGGTGGCCAGCCGCGACAACGTCGGCGACGCCACCGTCTGGGGCCTCGAAGGTGATCTGAAGTCGGGACTTGCCTGGGCCGGTCTGGGCAGCGACTGGACCCTCTCGGTCAATGGCAGCGTGCTGCAGTCGCGCATGACCAGCGGCCCCGATCGCGGCGCGCGCATTCCGGGGCAGGCGCGCTACCTGGCCACCGTCACCGTGGCCAAGCCAGTGCGGGCCACCGGCGGCTGGTATGGCGGCGCCACGCTCACCGTGACCGGGCCGTCGCAGCTGCGCACCACCGGCACCTCGGGCCGCGAACGCACGCGCGTCACGCTGGATGTCCACGTCGGCAGTGTGGTGCGCGGCTGGGGCTACTGGCGGCTGGGTGTGTTCAATGTGGGGGATGCTCCGTACCGGCGCGAACGGCACTATCAGGACGTGCAGCGCGGCGACGTCGAAGAAAGCTCGCGGATGACGCTGACGCCCCGGATCTACATGACGGTCGGTACACGTTTCTGAGGCCGAAGCACCCGGCAGCGCGACGCGACCGGTTTGAATTCCGGCCATGGGGTAGGCAAACCCGGGTTTGTCCGTATAATAAGAATCGTTCTCATTCATGAGCGATGACGTGACCTCTTCTGCAACCGTGGCGCCGGCCCCCCGGCCCGAGTCCGGCGGCCCGCCGCAGGCCCTGCTGCGCCCGCCGGGGACCTACGGCGCTGCGCCGTCGGGCCGTGACCGCGCGATCGCGCTGGGCGCCGTGGTGGTGGCCCATCTGGCGGCCGGCTGGGGCCTGCTGCAGGTCGACGCCGTGCGGGAAGCCGTGGGTGAGGCCGCCCCGGTGTTCGTCGAGTTCCTGACGGTGGCGCCACCGCCCCCGCCGGTCCCCGTGCCGCCGCCCCCTCCGCCGCCACCTCAGCCCAGGCCACGGCCGAAAGAACCACCACCGCCCGCGCCGATCGTGACGGCGCCGCCCACGCCGGCCCCTGCGCCCTTCGTGGCGCCACCGCCGCCGGTGGAGCCGCCCGCACCGCCGGCACCCATCGTGCCGCTGGTGCCCCCGGCGCCGCCGGCCCCGCCTGCGCCACCGCCGCCCGAGCCCCGCACCGTGTCGATCAGCCAGCTCGAACTGGCCGCACCGATCACGCCGCCGGTCTACCCCGCGCAGTCCAGCCGCCTGGGTGAAACCGGCCGGGTGGTCGTGCGGGTGCTGTTCGACGCCACCGGCCGGCCGGTGCAGGCGCAGGTGACCGATTCCTCCGGTTTCAGCCGGCTGGACGACGCGGCCGTCCGCGCCGCCCGCACGGCCCGCATCAAGCCCTTCCTGGTCGGCGGTCAGCCGCAGCCGGTGTGGGCCCGCATTCCCTTCGACTTCAACCTGGACAACTGACCATGACTCCCGAATCCACCCTGGGCTTCGGCCATTTCATCGCGCAGTCCGACGCGGTGGGCAAGTCCCTGCTGGGCATCCTGATCCTGATGTCGGCCGTCTCGTGGTACCTCATCATCATGAAGGGCATCACGCAGTTCATCCGCAAGCGGCGCAGCGAGGCCTTCCTGCACTTCTTCTGGAATGCCAGCTCGCTGGAGGCCGTGCAGAACGAGATCTCGACCCACGGCGTGCGTGATCCCTTCTCGCACCTGACCGCCCATGCCATGCATGCGCAGGCCCACCATGCCAAGTACGGCGCGGCCAAGCTCGAGGAAGCCGGCAGCGCGCAGGACTTTCTCACCCGCACGATCAAGAAGACGCTGGACGAGGAAACCATGCGCCTGGAAAACGGCCTGACGGTGCTGGCCACCGTGGGCGCAACGGCCCCGTTTGTCGGCCTGTTCGGCACGGTCTGGGGGGTCTACCACGCGCTGGTGGCCATCGGCATGAGCGGCGCCGGCACGCTGGACAAGGTCGCCGGCCCGGTGGGCGAGGCGCTGATCATGACCGGCATCGGCCTGGCCGTGGCGATCCCGGCCGTGATGGGCTACAACTGGCTGACCCGCAGCAATCGCGTGCTCACCGCCAAACTCGACGCCTTTGCCTTCGAACTCTTCACCTTCCTGTCGATGGGCCAGTCGCTCAACGGCGGGAGCCAGGGTGAAAACGTGCGTCCGATCAAGGCCGCTGCCAAGGCCTGATCGGCCCGAGCCACAAGGAATACCGCCATGGCCTTTGCCAGCTTCGACAACAAGTCCTCGGGCGCGCCGGTGTCGGAGATCAACATGGTGCCGCTCATCGACGTGATGCTGGTGCTGCTGGTGATCTTCATCGTGACGGCGCCGCTGCTCACCCATTCGGTCAAGCTGGACCTGCCCAAGGCCAGCGCCGCCGAGAACCAGCTCAAGCCCGAAAAGATCGAGTTCGCGATCGACGCGTCGGGCCAGCGGTTCTGGAATGGCGAGCCGGTCACTCGCGAGGTTGCCGCGCAGCGCTTCCAGGCCGAGGGCGCCAAGCCCGAAGGCGCCAAGCCCGAGGTGCATCTGCGTGCCGACCAGTCGGTGCCGTATCGGCATGTCGCCGAGACCCTGGCCGATGCCTCCAAGGCCGGCCTGAGCAAGATCGGCTTCATCAGCGAACCCGAAACACGCTGAACCCTTTGCCCTGACCCTGCCGGCGCATGGGGTGCGCCGGCACCGCCCACCCAGGCGCGCCCTGCACCGCAGGCGCCACCCCAGGCACGGCATTCACAGGACCCTGTTGCTGCAGACCTGCCATGAACCGCCATTTCTGGGTACTTGCCCATCGTTACGCCGGCCTGTTCATCGCCGGTTTCCTGCTGATCGCCGGCCTGACCGGCAGCCTGCTGGCCTTCTACGACGAGCTCGACGTCGCGCTGAACCCCGAGCTGCGCCTGGTACCCGACGTCGACCCGGCCACGACCCTCGATCCGCTGGTGCTGCGTGAACGCGTCGAGCGGGCCCTGCCGCGCGACGCCCACATCGACTACCACCCGCTGCGCACCGAACCCGGCCGTTCGGCCCAGCTCTATGCCTGGCGACTGGAGGGGCCCGAGGGGGCCAAGGCGCTGCGTTTCTACGAGGTGTTTGCCCACCCCGCCACCGGCGAGGTGCTGGGCGAACGCGAACGGGGCGCCTGGATCTTCGATCGCGCCCACCTGATGCCGCTGGTCTACCAGCTCCACTACGCGCTGACCATTCCCTACCCCTGGGGCATGTGGCTGTTCGGGGTGGTGTCCTTTGTCTGGCTGATCGACTGTTTCGTCGGCGCCTGGCTGACGCTGCCGCGCCGGCGAGCAGGTTTCTGGCGGAGCTGGAAGCCGGCCTGGCTGGTCAAGCGCGGTGGCAGCGCCTACCGGATCAACTTCGACCTGCACCGTGCCGCCGGCCTGTGGATCTGGGGCTTGCTGATCCTGTTTGCGGTCTCAAGCGTCAGCCTGAACCTGCGCGAGGAGCTGTACCTGCCGGTGCTCAAGCGCATCGTGCCGACGGTGGACCACCATGATGTGCTGCCCGACCTGGGCCAGGCACCGCTGATGCAGGCCAACATGAGCTGGGCCCAGGCCCGCGCGCGCGGACGCGAGCTGATGGCCGCACGCGCCCGTGAACACGGTTTCGAGGTGCAGCACGAGGAAGCAATGATGCTCGCCCGCGACCATGGCGCGTGGTACTACGCGGTGCGCAGCTCGCGTGACTTTGCCGACGATCACGGCCACACGGCGGTGTACTTTTCGGCGCAGGATGAAACGGGCCGGGAGCTGGGCTTCGAGCATCCGACGATCGCGCCGGGCAACACCTTCACCAGCTGGCTGGCGGCACTGCACACGGCCAAGGTCTTCGGCCTGCCCTGGCGGCTGCTGGTCACGGCGGTCGGCCTGCTGGTGGCCGTGCTGTCGGTCACCGGGGTGGTGATCTGGTGGCGCAAGCGCGAGGGGCGCCGGCAGCCGCAGCGTGCACCGGTCCGCAGCGACGGGCCCGCACCGCGGGCCGCGCCCAACGAGCCGGCCGGTCTGGCATAGATCAAAAAGCTATTTATGTATGGGTGATTCATTCCGCGAAGGTATGTATCATCCTGTCTCGTCCGGGTTTTCCCGCCCGGGCAGCGGCCAGGCGCCGGCCGCAGCTGCCACGGCGCCCAACCTGTTCGACCTGTCTTCATTGCCATGAGTGCCTTCAACGAAGAACGCGTGCTGAGCGTGCGCCACTGGACCGATCGCCTGTTCAGCTTCACCACCACCCGCGACCAGGCGTTCCGCTTCCAGAACGGCCATTTCACGATGATCGGCCTGAAGGTCGAGGGCAAGCCGCTGCTGCGGGCCTACAGCGTGGCCAGCGCCAACTACGAAGAACACCTCGAGTTCTTCAGCATCAAGGTGCCCGACGGCCCGCTGACCTCGCGTCTGCAGCACCTGAAGGAAGGCGACACCATCCTTGTCGGCCGCAAGCCCACCGGCACCCTGCTGCTGGACTACCTGCTGCCCGGCAAGCGCCTGTACCTGCTGTCCACCGGCACCGGGCTGGCCCCCTTCCTGAGCGTGATCCGTGATCCGCACACCTATGAACGCTTCGAGCAGGTCGTGCTGGTGCATGGCTGCCGCACGGTGAGCGAACTGGCCTACCAGGATCTCATCACCGAAGAACTGCCCAACCACGAGTTCCTCGGCGAGCTGGCCGCCCGCCAGCTGCTGTACTACCCCACGGTGACGCGTGAGCCCTTCCGCAACCAGGGTCGCATCACCACCTTGATTGAAAACGGCAAGCTGTTCGAGGACCTGGGCGTGCCCGCGTTCAACCCGGCCGAAGACCGCGTGATGATCTGCGGCAGCCCGCAGATGCTCAAGGACCTCAAGCAGCTGCTCGACCAGCGTGGTTTCCACGAGGGCAACACCAGCAAGCCTGGCGACTACGTGATCGAGCGCGCCTTCGCCGAGCAGTGATCCTGCCGATCCTGCCGATCAGGCCACCGGCCTGACCGCACCCACGGCCGCCGCCCGCCCCGGGCCGCGGCCGTGTGCATTTCCAGCGGGTGACGCGGCCCGGTATCCTCCTGCCCATGTATGCGCAATTCTTCGGGCTGAAGCACACGCCCTTCTCGATCGCGCCGGACCCGCGCTACCTCTTCATGAGCGAGCGTCACCGGGAGGCGCTGGCGCACCTGCTCTACGGGCTGGACGGTGGGGGTGGGTTCGTGCTGCTGACGGGCGAGATCGGCGCCGGCAAGACCACGGTGTGTCGCTGCTTCCTCGAGCAGATTCCGCGGCGCTGCAACGTTGCCTACATCTTCAATCCCAAGCTCACGGTGACCGAGCTGCTGAAGTCGGTGTGCGAGGAATTCCGCATTCCGCATCCGGCGTCTGCGCAGGCCACCGTGAAGGACTACGTCGACCCGATCAACGAATTCCTGCTGAAGACGCATGCCGTCGGGCAGAACAATGTGCTGATCATCGACGAGGCGCAGAACCTGTCGGCCGACGTGCTCGAACAGCTGCGCCTGTTGACGAACCTGGAAACCAGCGAGCGCAAGCTGCTGCAGATCGTGCTGATCGGCCAGCCGGAACTGCGCGACATGCTGGCCAGACCCGAACTGGAGCAGCTGGCCCAGCGCGTGATTGCGCGTTTTCACCTGGAGGCCCTGTCCGAGCCCGAGACCGCGCAGTACATCCGCCACCGCCTGGCGGTGGCCGGCATGCAGCGTGCCACACCCTTCAGCCGCAAGGTGATGCGGCGCATCCACACCTTGTCGCGCGGTATTCCGCGCCGCATCAACCTGCTGTGCGACCGCGCGATGCTCGGCGCCTACGGCAAGGGCCGCACCCGGGTCGACGACGAAATCGTTGCACAGGCGGCCCGCGAGGTGTTCGATCGCTCGATACCGGCAGCACGCACCTGGGCGCTGTGGGGGGCGCGTGCCCCCTGGGCGCCGTGGGCGGCCCTGGCCGTGGCCGGGCTGGGGCTGGCGGGCGGCGGGCTGGCCTTGGGGGCCTGGTGGGCCAACGGGCGCACACCGGCAGGCGCTGCGGCCCCGGTGGCCGCAGCCGCGTCCGCCCCCGTTGCGGCGGCGGCCAGCCGTGCCGCACCGCCGCAGCCGGTCCGGGCCGATACGATGTCGGCGGGGGCCTCGGCGCCGCAGGCCTCGCCCGAGCGGCTGGCCTCCACCGCCGAACTGGTCGCGCTGCTGGGGCGTCTGTTTGCCGACGAGACCAGCGCCTGGCGCGCGCTGGCACGCCAGTTCGGTGCGGACCCGGGCAGCGACGACCCTTGCCAGGCGCTGGCCCGCCAGCAACTGCAATGCCACCGCAGCGCCTCCAGCGTCGCGCTGATCCGCCTGCTCGACCGCCCGGGGTTTCTCACCCTGCATGGCCCGAGCGGCGAAACCCGCCATGTGCTGCTCACCGGCCTGGACGAAGACACGGCAGTGCTGGACGTGCAGGGCCGCGCGCAGCCGGTGTCGCTGCCGGCGCTGGCGGCTGTCTGGAAAGGGGACTTCGCCACGCTGTGGCGTGCACCGGCAGGCTACAACGGCATGGTGCTCGACGGCCACCGTGGCCCCGTGGTCGAGCGCCTGGCGGCCGACATCGCCCGGCTGGACCGCGGCAGCCCGCCCGCGCCGGGCCAGACGCTGGACGAGGCGCTCAAGGCCCGCGTGTATGCCTTCCAGCTGGGCCAGGGCCTCAAGCCCGACGGCATCGCCGGCCCCACCACCTTCATGCAGCTCAATCGTGCGACGGGCGTCGACGAGCCCCGCCTGCAGCACCGGAACTGACGGCCATGTCCTACATCCTCGATGCCCTGCGCCGCGCCAATGCCGAACGTGAACGCGAGCGTGGTGCGGCCCCCAGCATCCATGCCGCGTCGGCCGGCCTCGGCCCGGCCGTGGCCGATGACGACGACGAACAACGGGTGCGCTGGCCCTGGGCCGTGCTGGGCCTGGCGGTGGCCGGGGCCGCCGTGTGGCTGTGGGCGCCGTGGCGCGCGGCCGAGGCCCCCGTTGCGCTGGTGCCGCGTCCGGTCGCGCAGGCGGGCGCCGATGTGCCGGCCGCTGCGCCGGCCGCGGCCCCACCGGCTGCGCCACCTGTCGTGCCCGCGCCACCTCCGGTGGTGGTGCCGGTGATGCCGCCGCCCGCGCCGCCGCCCGTGGCCGCTGCACCCGCACCCGCACCTGCCGCGGCGCCCGCACCCCGACCCGCCCCGGCGGCCACGGCCGCCGCTCCCGCGGCCGCGCCACGGGCCGCCGCAGCATCGGCGCCGGCAGCGCCAGCGGCGCCGGTGCGGGTGTACACGGTGCAGGAGCTGCCCGACGACGTGCGCCGCAGCCTGCCGGTGCTGAGCATCGGCGGCTCGATCTACGCCGATGCGCCGCGCGACCGGCTGCTCATCCTGGGCGGGCGCCTGTTCCACGAGGGGGAGCAGCCGGCGCCCGGCCTCACCATCGAGCGCATCAAGCCGCGGGGGGCCGAGTTCACCTTCAAGGGATATCGCTACGAAGTCCCGTTCTGATCTGTGCGCCCCCAGGGCCGGGCTGCGCCCAGCC
>CBFGPV010000026.1:0-34872 GCA_965650765.1 uncultured Burkholderiales bacterium | reverse complement strand
TCCTGCTCCATCAATGCCCGGTCCCAGGGCGGATCGCCCCCCGCAAAGCGACTGACCAGGCTGTCGATGAACAGCCTGAGCTTCACCCCGCTGCGGTGCGTCTGCGGATACACCAGCGACAACTGGAAGGACGACAGCTGCCAGGCCGGCAGCACCATCTTCAGCCGCCCGTCGAGCAAGGGGGCCGAGGCCACCAGCGTGGGCACGCAGACGATGCCGGCGTGCTCCAGGGCGTACTCGACCAGCAGGTGCACCGAGTTTGTCAGCAGGGCCGGCTTCAACTCGAGCACCACACTGTCGCTGCCCTGGTGAAAGACCCAGCGGTCTCGCGTGGGGTAGCCCGAATACAGCCCCAGCCGGTGGCCGAACAGGTCACGCGGCTGCTTGGGCGCGCCGTGCTGGCGAAGGTATTGCGGCGACGCACAGAAGATGCGGCGCACCGGAAACACCGGCCGGGCCACCAGCTCGTCGGACACGGGCCGGAAGATCTGCAGTGCACAGTCGAAGCCTTCGCGCACCGGGTCGATCGCGGCATCGTTGACGACCAGGTCCAGCGCGATGTCCGGGTACTGCTCCTGGAAGCTGCGCAGGTGCGCGGCCAGATGCCCGAGCACGAAACCCGGCAGGGCATGGATGCGCAAGCGACCGGTGGGGCGCCCTTGCACACCCCGCATCTGGTCGACCAGCTCGTCGGCCCGGCCCACCAGGTGGGTGCATTCGGCCAGGTAGGCTGCCCCGACCTCCGACAGGCGCACGTTGCGTGTGTTGCGATGAAACAGCGGCGCACCGACCAGTTCCTCGAGCTGCTGCACGCGGGTGGTCACGACGGATTTCGAGACCCGCATGGTGCGCGCAGCCTTGGCAAAGCTCTGGGACTCGGCAACGCGGACAAAAGCCTCGATGGCAAGAAAGCGGTCCATGGCAAGACGGTGCAGACGACGCGCCGATCCTAGCGTGCTTCGGCTAGCATGCCGGCAGCAGTGCCCCAGCCCGCATGACCTCCGCGCTTTCACCTTCCCTTCTGCGCCACTGGCGCGCGGCCTGTGCCGCCGCAGTGGTCGCTGCCATGCTGCACGCAGCCTGGGCCTGGCAATCGGGCGTGGACCAACGGCAGGACCAGTTCGAGGTCGACGCACGCATCGCTCACCGGCTGGTGTCCGAGCGGCTGGCGGCGCTGGACACCCTGCTGCGTGCGCTGGCGGCCACCGGCCCGCCAGCGGCCGACGACAACGCCCTGCCGCAGCGCCTGATGACCCTGGACCCAGCCGTGCGGGGCCTCGGCTGGCTGGGCACGGGCGGACAGCCGCATGCGGGCGAGATGCCGGCCGCGGCGGCACCGGCCGGTCTGCACGGCCAGCGACTTCTGCTGCGGCTCGACACCGGCACCGCTGTACAGCCCTACCTGAGTGCCGATGTGACAGCACTGCTGCCGGCCGCCGACCAGCCACGCGCGCTGCACAGGGTGTGGCTGCAGGCCGATGACGGCAGTGCGCGGTCCGACGTGATGCGGGCCTCGCTGCCGGCCACCCGAGGCTGGCCGCTGCAGTTTGCCGTGCACAAGCCCATCGCAGTGGGCAACATGCGACTGCAGTTTCATGCCGGCGGGCACGCCGTGCTGCCCTGGACCCTTTGGCTGCCCAGCCTGGCCACCGGTGTGGCCGCAGCGGCCCTGGTGCTGCTGGGCGGCGCGCTGTGGCAGGCGCGGCGCGAGCGGCTGCGGGCCGAAGGGGTTGCCCATCTGTCGCAGGCCGGACGGCTGCAGGCGCTGGGCGAACTGGCTGCCCAGGTGGCCCATGAACTCAACCAGCCGCTGGCCGCGCTGGTCTCCCAGAGCCAGGCCGCCCGGCGCATGCTGGCCGATGACGGCCCGGGCGAGCTGGTCACGCGGGCCCTCGAGGCCAATGTGGCCCAGGCCGAACGCGCCACCGCCATCGTGGCGCGCCTGCGCGCCAGCGTGAGCGGCGGCCCGCCGGTGCGTGTGCCGGTGGATCTGGGCGAGCGCACGCGCGGCATGCTGTTCCTGCTCGAACCCCGTCTGAGCGCCCAGCGGGTGCAGGTCACGATGCATGGCCTGGAGGGGCTCAAGGTGCTGGGCGATCCGGTGCAGGTCGACCAGATCCTGCACAACCTGCTGAGCAACGCACTCGATGCCCTGGCCGCCGCCTCGCCCCACGGGCCCGGTCGCATCCGGGTGCAGGCGCAGGCCCTGGCGGGCTGGGTGCAGCTCGGGGTCGAAGACAACGGCCCCGGTGTGGCACCGGCCGTGGCGGCCCGACTGTTCGACCCCTTCGTGAGCACCAGGCCCGAGGGCACCGGCCTGGGCCTGGCGATCGCGCGCACACTGGCCGAACACCTGGGCGGTGAACTGGCGCTCGACCCCGGCCCGGGCGTCGGCGCGCGTTTCGTGCTGCGCCTGCCCCAGGTGAACTGACGAACCGCATGAACGACCTGCACCACCCCCTTGTCTACCTGGTCGATGACGACCCCGCCGTGCGCGATGCCTTTGCACTGCTGCTGGCCGCGTATGGCCATGCCAGCCAGGGCTGTGCCGACGCGCAAGCCTTCCGGGCCGTGTTCGACCCCGAGCAGATCGGCTGCGTGCTGATGGACGTGCGCATGCCGGGCACCAGCGGCCTGCATCTGCTGGAGCAGCTGCGCGGCGAAGGCGTGGACCTGCCCATCGTGATGGTCACCGGCCATGGCGAGCTGGCGGCATGCCGACGTGCCTTCACCTCGGGCGCCTTCGACTTCCTGACCAAACCCGTCGACGAATCGACGCTGATCGACACCGTGCAGCGCGCACTGCGCGCGCACATCGAGCAGCGTCGCCGCACCGCACCGCTGCGCGAGGCGGCACAGCGCCTGGCGCGGCTGTCCGAGCGCGAACGCGAGGTGCTGGCCGAAGTGAGCGAGGGTCTGTCGAGCAAGGAGATCGCTCGCAAGCTGCAGTTGTCGCCGCGCACGGTGGAGTCGCACCGGGCCCGCATCTTCGAGAAGCTGGAGGCCCGCTCGCTGGCCGAGGTCATCCGCATCCAGCTGGCTGCGGGTGAAGGCGGGGCCGTGCCGTGACTGCGTAGATCTACGCAAGGCACTGCGCATTCGTGCGACTGTGCGGCGCAGGGCGCGATTCCTAGACTGACGTTCATCCTGACCAAGGGGGTCAGGCACCGGAACCCAAGGAATCGACATGAACGCCCGCCACCTGTTTGCTCCCGCCCTGCTGACCCTGCTCGCCGGGGTGGCCCAGGCCCAGCCGGCCGCGCTGCGCACCGAAAAGGTCCTGCCGCTGGCACTGGCCAACGAGATCGCCGCCGAGACCGTGGCGGCCTGCGCCGCCAAGGGTTTTGCGGTGACGGCCGCGGTGGTCGACCGCGCCGGCCAGCTGCGCGCGCTGCACCGCGCCGACGGTGCCGGCCCGCACACGCTGGCGTCGGCCCAGAAGAAGGCCTTCACGGCGGCATCGTTCCGCGCCCCGACTTCGGGGCTGCAGAAGAACGTGCAGGAGAACCCGGCCGCAGCCCAGCTTGTCTACATCGACGGCATCATCGCGCTGGCCGGCGGCGTGCCGGTGCGCGGCGGCGGTGAAGTGCTGGGCGGCGTGGGTGTCGGTGGTGCCCCCGGCGGCGCAATCGACGAACAATGCGCCACCGATGCGCTGGGCAAGTTCAAGGACCGGCTGGGCGCCTGAACTCAGGCCGGCTGAAGACGGAAGCGTTCCACCGCCCCGCTGAGCCGGCGCGCCTGCTCCAGCAGGGATTCGGCCGCCGCGGCCGATTCCTCCACCAGCGCCGCGTTCTGCTGCGTGGCCTGGTCCAGCGAGGACACCGCCACGTTGACCTGGCTGAGCCCGGCGCTCTGCTCATGGGCGGCCGAGCTGATCTCGCCGACCAGAGCACTGACACGCTGCACCGAGGCCACGATGTCGCCCATGCTGGTGCCGGCATCGCGCACGAGCTGGGTGCCGGCCTCGACCTGCTCGACCGATGCACCGATCAGGCTCTTGATCTCACGTGCCGCCTGGGCCGAGCGCTGGGCCAGGTTGCGCACCTCGCCGGCCACCACGGCAAACCCACGGCCCTGTTCACCCGCACGCGCCGCCTCGACCGCCGCGTTGAGCGCCAGGATGTTGGTCTGGAAGGCGATGCCGTCGATCACGCCGATGATGTCGCCGATCTTGCGCGAGCTGGCATGGATGGCCTCCATGTTGCGCACCACGTCCGCCACCACGGTGCCGCCCTGCTCGGCACTGTGCGCCGCCGTCGAGGCCAGCTGGCTGGCCGTGCGGGCCGAGTCCGCGGTGTTGCGCACGGTCCCGGTGAGCTGCTCGACCGAGGCCGCCGTCTGCTGCAGGCTGGATGCGGCCGATTCGGTGCGGCCGGACAGGTCCTGGTTGCCGGCTGCGATCTGGCCCGAGGCGGTCGACACCGACTCGGCCGTGTGGCGAAGCTGGCGCATGATCTCCACCCAGGCCAGGCGGGCCGACTCCAGTGCATTCATCAGCACGCCGATCTCGTCGCGCCGGTCGGTGGCCCAGCTCTGCGTCAGATCGCCCTGGGCAAAACCCTGGGCCAGCTGCACGGCCCGCTGCACCGGCTGCACGATGCCGCGGCTCAGGCGCCAGACCATCACGGTGGCCACCACGGCCAGCACCAGCACTCCGCCCACCACGCTCAGCAGGCGCCACAGCGCTGCGCGGGCGCGGGCCTCGAGGTCGACGCTGGTGATCTCGCTCACCGCGTCGGTCATGGCCAGCTGGGCATTGACGGCGGCGGTGCCGGCCGCAAAGAACTCGGCATAGGCCATCGTGGGGGCGGCCTCGCCCAGCAGCTGGGCGCGCACGATGTCGCCGAAGGCGCGCACCGTGGCCAGCGGCTCGCGCGTGCGGGCCTCCAGCTGCGCCCGCACGGCCGGGCTCTTGTCGAAGGCCGACTGCAGCGCCCGGTCGACGTTGCGCAGGTGGTCTTCGAGCTGGCCGAGCAGGGCGGCCAGTTTCATCTGCGCGGCCATCTCGCGCTGGCCGGCGGCGATCATGCCCGAGCCCAGGCCGCGCATCTGGGCGGCCGCTTCGGCGATGCGCGGGCTTTCGTCCAGGCCGGCCGACACGAGAAAGCGGCCATGCGGCTCGGGATCGAGCAGAAGGTTGGACTCGCGCGTGACGAGGTACACCGTCTGCAGCAGGTCTTCGACCAGCGCCGAATGCTGGCTGAAGCTGTCGGGCCCGGCGATCTGACGCGCCTCGACCTGCGCCTTCAAGGCCTGGAAGCGCTGACCCACGCTGTCGAGTTGCTGCACGAGCTGTGCGGGCAGCCCGGCGCGGGCCAGACTGTCTCGAGCCTCACCGAGCGACTGGACCAGCGCCTCGGCCGCCTTCTGGCGAGGCGCGTCAGCCTGGGCGGCCCCGCCCAGCAGCGCGGCGGTCTGGCCGCGGTGCACCTGCAGGTGCCGTGTGGCCTGCAGCAAGGCCCGTGCGGGCGCCAGGCCACGCACCTCGGCCTGGGTGAAGCGCCAGGACGTCAGATGGGTGCTCACCACGGTGAGGGTCGGGATGGCCACGGCCACGGCCAGCAGCAGGACCAGCAACAAGAGGCGCCGGCCGATCGGCCAGTGGCGCAGGGCAACAAGACTCATGGGAACTCCCTAGGCATTTACCCCGAGTCTTCGTCATCCGGCGCCGCAGCTTGAGGGCCATGGCAAAGAAAATCCCGCCGCCGTGGCCAATTCACTGACAAACATCAAACCGGTGCATCATCGGCGCGATATCTGCACCACAAGATGGCGTGAGCTGCGCACAAATCACCAATGCGGTGCTCGCGCACGAAACGGGGCACGCCCCTCAGCCCGGCAATGCCTGCTGAGGCACCCGGACTTCGAAGCACGAGCCCCGGCCCGGTTCGCTGCGCACCTCCAGGCTGCCTCGCAAGTGCTTGAGCAGTTGCCGGGTGATGACCAGCCCGAGCCCTGTGCCCTCGACACCCGAGTACTCCGCACCCAGCCGGTTGAAGGGCTGGAACAGCTGCCCGAGCTGATGCTCGGTGAGCCCGGGGCCCGAATCGCGCACCGAGACGGTCGCGTGCCGGCCGTCGACCCGGCAGTCGATCTGCACCAGGCCATGGCGCCGGTTGTACTTCACCGCGTTGGACAGCAGGTTGACGAACACCTGCTGCAGGCGCAGCGGGTCGGTCACCACCTCGGCGCCGCCGGGCGGCAGCGCCTGGCGGATCTCGACGTGCATCTCGCGCGCCATCGGCTCGACCAGGTTCACGCTGGCACGCAGCACGTCGGCCACGTCCACGCTGCTCCATTCGAGTGGCAGGTCACCGCGGCCGATGCGCGTGAGGTCCAGGATGTCGTTCACCAGGCGCAGCAGGTGCTGCCCGCCGTGCAGCACCTGGGCCATGCGGCGCGCCTGTCCAGCGGTCAGCGGATCGACCTGATCGACCTGCATGAGCTGGGTGAAACCGATGATGGCGTTCAGCGGCGTGCGCAGTTCATGGCTCACCCGGGACAGGAATTCATCCTTGGCGCGGCTCGCACGTTCCGCCGCCTCCTTGTCCAGCCGCAACTGCTCGGCCCGCACCCCTTCGGTCACGTCGAGCAGCACGCCGGTGAGATGCACGCCGGCATCACCCACCCGGGCGCGCCCGATCAGCTGCACATGACGCACCTTGCCGCCGGCCGGCGCCACGCGGTAGCGGGCGTCGACCAGGCTGCCGGTTTCCGCCGCCTGCTGCACGGCCGCCATCAGGCGGTGCTGGTCCTGCACGTCGATCGGGCCGGCAAAGGCCTGGCGGTCGACCAGCGCATGCCCGGTGGCATCAAGCCCGTGCAGGCGGGCCGCGCGGGCGTCCAGGCCGAGCTGGTCGGTGTCGATCTGCCAGTCGAAAACGCCGATGCCACCCGCATCGGCACCCAGCTCCCAGCGCTCGTTGCTTTCGCGCAGCGCCCGTTCGGTGCGCTCCTGGCGTTGCAGCATGCGGTGCATGTAAAGACCCACGGTGAGGCCCAGCACCACCGCAACCGCCAGGGTGGCCACCATCAGGATGCGCCCGGTGATGCGCGAGGCTTCGCCCAGCCGGTCGGAAAACCGGCGTTCAAGCTGAGTCAGCGCTTCGTTCAGATCGTGCACCTGCACCAGCAGGGCCTCGACACGCCGCATGTCGGGCTGCGGCCCCGACAACTCCAGCCGCAACTGGTCGCCCAGCGCCACGAGCTGCGCGATCTGCTCGTCGCCCTCGGCCCAGATCGCGATCGCATCGGCCATGAAACTCACATGGCGGAAGTTGCGGTACAGGCGGATCATGCCGTCCACGTCGTCCGGGTGATTGGCCCCTTGCAGGAAGCCCTGGCGCGCGATGTTCAGGTCCGGGTCGGGGCGATCAAGCTCGAGCCGCGCGATGCGGTCGCCCAGCGGCACCGACAGCGCGGCCATGAAACGACCGAAGTCGGCCGGGTCGCGGCTGCGGGCATACAGATGCAGGGCCTGGACGGCGTCCTTCTGGCCCTTGGACCACAGGCTTTCGCCGCCCACGAAGGCCCGCACCGCCGACAGCGTGTCCACGCTGGCCAGTCCCAGGCCCACCAGCAGCGCGACCACCATCATGAAGGAGACGACAAACAGCCGCCGCTCCTTCAGGGTGGTGCCCGACGCATGCGGGCGGTGGGGGGCGAGCAGTGCCACGGGCCGGTTTCCGTTCCAAGCGATGCCCGGTCACGATACTCGCGTGCCCCCACCCGTGCCAAGAGGGCCCGGCGGGAAATCGCCTCGAGATGGGAAGAAGTGCCACACCTGTTTCAGGTGTAAACCATCGGGTCGATCCGGTCATGGCGCGCTGCCCCCCGGCACGGTCTGCGGTGCCGCGCTGAACGTCCCCGGCACACCGTCCCGGCTCGGGCCTGTGCGGCAGACACAAGAGGCTCTGCCAGAATCGACGCGCCTCGATCAACGCGCGTGACATGCCCTCTGTCTTCACCACAGCCCTGCTGGGCCTGATCCGCTTCTACCGCCGCCACCTGTCTCACCGCAAGGGCTACCGGTGTGCCTGGGGTCAGGCCAGCGGGCGCGACACCTGCTCCGGCGTGGGCCTGCGGGCGGTCCGACGCACCGGCGCCTGGCGCGGCCTGCTGCTCATGCAGCGGCAGTTTGATCGCTGCACGCTGGCCGCCGAGGCCGCCGCAGGCCCTTATCGCCGGCTGCGACCGCTGCCCGCCCAGCGCGGTGACTGCGACTGCGGCGTGCCCGACTTCGACTGCGGTGGTGAAGGCGGCGGCCGCTGCCGTCCCCTGGGCTGGCTGTTCGAATTTGCCGACTGCTGCTCGTGCGACTGCGGCGGCAACCGCGAACAACGCGCACAGCGGGCCCGCGAGCGGGCTCAGGAACGGGCGCGGCAGCGCGAGGCCGCACGCAACGCCCGGCGCCGCGCCAACTGACCCCCTGCTCAGCGGTCGGGGTCGATCACGCCCTGGCGCGCCGCCACCCCGCCTGCCACGGCGGCCGCCAGCGTGAGCAAGGTGAACAGCACGCCCACTGCCGCCCAGCCGCCAGTCAGGTCGTGCAGCACACCCACCGCAAACGGGCCGAGCGCAGCCACCGTGTAGCCCACCCCCTGCGACATGCCCGACAGACGCGCAGCCATCGGGCCGTCACGCGAGCGCAGCACGATCAGCAGCAGCGCCACGCTGAACTGCCCACCCTGGCCCAGCCCCAGCAGCACCACCCACAGCCACACCGTGGACAGCGGGGCAAACAGACAGCCCAGCAGCCCGGCCAGTGCCAGCGTCAGCATCAGCCACAGCGTGGGGCGCTGGTCACGCCCCAGCCGCATCGCGATCCACGGCCCGGTGAAGGCGGTGATGAGCTGCACCGCCACCGAACTCGACAACATCAGCCCGGCCTGCAGCGGCTCGACACCCCGGTCGGCCAGGATCGGCGGCAACCATCCGAACACGCAATAGGCCAGCGACGACTGCAGCCCCATGTACAGCGTCACGGCCCAGGCCAGCCGGTTGCGCCACAAGCTGGGCCCTGGCGGCTGCCGTGTGTGGTGATGGGCCAGGCGCAGGTGCGGCCACCAGGCCAGCGCGGCCAGTGCCGCCAGCACCGACCACACCGCCAGCGCCGGGCGCCAGTCACCGCCGAACACGCGCTGGGCCGGCACCGTGGCCCCCGCCGCCATGGCCGCGCCCAGGCACAGCGCCATGGTGTAGATGCCCATCATCAGGCCGACCTGCTGCGGATACTCGCGCTTCAGGATGCCCGGCAGCAGCACACCGATCACACCGATGGACGCGCCGGCCAGCAGCGCGCCGGCAAACAGCCCCCAGGGGCCGAACAGGCCGCGCAGCGCCGTGCCGGCGCCCAGCACGATCAGCACCCCCAGCACGGTGCGTTCGGAATCGAAGCGCTCCGACAGCCACGGCGCCAGTGGCGCAAACAGGCCCAGGCACAGCACCGGCAAGGTGGTGAGCAGGCCGGCGGCCGTGGCCGACAGGCCCAGCTCGGCCTGCACCGCCGCGAGCACCGGCGAGACGCTGGACAGTGCCGGGCGCAGGTTCAGCGCGACCAGCACGATGCTGAGCGCCAGCCACAGCGACTGGCGACCGGTGCGAGCGCGTGCTTTCACTTGTGGCGCGGCTCGACCGGGTCCAGTGCGTCGAGGATGGGCTGCAGCAGGTCGCGCGTGGCCTGCACCGCCGCGTCCGGGTCGCGCCGGGCAATGGCCTCGGCCATCGCGGCATGGGTGGCGTAGTCGGGCTCGGGCAGATCGGGACGGGCCAGCATGCCCTTGACGGTGCTGCGCACGGCCCGTGTGAAAAACGCGTAGAGCTTGCCGAGTGCGGGGTTGTGCGAGGCCTCGACCACGGCACGGTGGAAGGCCAGGTCGTGCTCGATGAACACGTCCTGGCGGCGCTTCTCGGCGCGTTCACCGCGCAGCGCCAGGGCCGCCATGATGCGCTCCAGGTCTTCGGGCGTGCGGCGCTGCGCCGCCAGGCGGGCCGCCTCGACCTCCAGCATCGCCCGCACCTCGAGGTTCTCGCGCAGCGAGGCGCCGCTCAGGCCATGGGCCACGTCGCTGGTGTCCACCGCCGAGCGCACATAGGTGCCGTCACCCTGGCGCACTTCGAGCACACCGCTGAAGGCCAGCACACGCACCGCCTCGCGCACGGTGTTGCGGCTCACGCCGAACTGCGCCGCCAGCTCGGGCTCGATCGGAATGCGCTCACCCACGCGCCACTCGCCGCGCTCGAGCCGGTCGCGCATGGCGTCCACGGCAACATCGACCAGGGAGCGACGGGGAGGGGCTGGCGTTTCCATGAGACTCGCACGGTCATGGCTATTCATCGGATGATTGTAGGCCGCGGGCGCACGATCGTGCCAGAACCTGCTCGTCATAGGGACAAATGCTGGAAAGCCCGAGGTCATTTGTTCTATTGACAGAACAATAGGACGTACTAAATTCCAGCGCATGGCCCATCCCCTGCCGCTGCCCAAGTACCACCAGATCTACCTCGTGCTGCGCGAGCAGCTGCACGAGGGTCGGTTCGAGCAGGGCCTGCCCAGCGAACTGCTGCTGATGAAGGAGTTCGGCGTGGCACGCGTGACGGTACGCAAGGCGCTGGAGCGGCTGGTCAACGAAGGGCTGATCACCCGCACGCCGGGCCGTGGCACGACGCCGGTCAAGCCGGCCGACAGCCCCGCCAGCGCTCAGGCTTCGGGCTCGCGGGCGCAGCTCAACGGCCTGCTCGAGAACATCGTGAGCATGGGCCTGCGCACCTCGGTGAGCGTGATCGAGTGCGAGGTGATGCCGGCACCCGAGGCGGTGGCCCGGGTGCTGCAGATTCCAGCCGGCGAGCCGGTGCAGAAGGCAGTGCGGGTGCGCAGCACACGCGAAGGCCCGCTGTCCTACATCACGACCCATGTGCCTCAGTCGCTGGCCAGCGGCTTCGGCCGGCGCGAGCTGGCCCGCAAGCCCATCCTGCTGCTGCTCGAGGAGTCGGGCGTGGCGATCGGACGGGCCACGCAGACGATCTCGGCGCGCCTGGCCGATGCGGTCGTGGCACGTCATCTGGACGTGGCCGTGGGCTCGGCCCTGCTGGCCGTCAGCCGCCTGATCTTCGACGACCAGGACCGCCCGGTGCAATGGCTCAACGGCCTGTACCGGCCCGATCGCTACCAGTACGAGATGCAGCTGTCGCGTGTCGGCAGCATCGATGCCAAGGTCTGGGTCAGCAAGGAGCTGTCGGCCCAGTTTCACTGAACCGCGCTGATCTGACCCCTCACCGCCTTGCCTTGAACCCACCCCCAAAGGAGTCGCCCATGAGCTCGCGTCGCACCTTCATCCAGCAGTCGGCCGCCGCCGCCTCGGCCCTGGCCTTTCCCCTCGTGGGCGGAGCCCAGGCCCGGTCGGTGAAGATCGGTGTGCTCCATCCCGTGACGGGCGCGCTGGCCTACTCGGGCCAGCAGTGCCGCGAGGGGGCGCTGATGGCGATCGAGGACATCAACCAGGCCGGTGGCATCAAGTCGCTGGGCGGGGCACGCATCGAGGCCCTGCTGGGTGACGCGCAGTCGCGCCCCGAAGCCGGCTCGGCCGAGATCGAGAAGATGAACGAGGCCGGTGTCTCGGCCGTGGTCGGGGCGTTTGCCTCGGCCATCTGCCTGGCCACCACCCAGACCGCCGCCAAGTACAACCTGCCCCACGTGGTGGACGTGGGCGTGGCCGACCAGATCGTCGAGCGCGGGCTGAAGAACACCTTCCGCTTCGGCCCGGGCTACCGCACCTGCGCCCAGGCGGCGGTGGCCAACCTGCATGTGCTGAACACCGCTGCCGGCAAGCCGGCCCGCTCGGTGATGATCATCCACGAGGAGTCGCTGTTCGGCACCGGCACGGCCAACCTGCTGGCGCGCGAGCTGCCGGGCTACGGCTACGAGATCAAGGAAGTCGTCAAGCACGCCAACCCGACCCGCGACTTCAACAACATCGTGCTGCGCATGAAGTCGGTCAACCCCGACATCGTGATCCCCGCGAACTACTACAACGAGTACGCGCTGCTGGTGCGCACGATGGCACAACAACGCGTGGCGCCCAAGGCGATCTACTCGGTGCTGGGGGGCGCCGCATCGAGCTACAAGTTCCTGAAGGAGTTCCCGGACGCCGCCAACGGCATCATCGACTGCAACCACTGGTTCAACCCCAAGGACAAGCGCTCGGCCGACCTGCGCCGGCGCGTCGAGGCCAAGGGCCTGTTCTTCAGCTACGAGGTGTTCTGCACCTATACCGCGACACGCCTGCTGGCCGACGCGATCGAGCGGGCCCGCTCGACCGACCGCGCTGCGATCATCGACGCCCTCGAGAAGAGCACCTTCTCCGACCACCTGATGCCCTATGGCCCGACGAAGTTCGTCAACGGCCAGAACACCGGCGCGCAGCCGCTGATGACCCAGGTCATCCAGGGGGACATCCGCGTGATCATCCCGCGCGAGTACCGCGAGGCCGATCCGATCTTCCCGCTCAAGGCCTGAGCCCGGCGACCGCACTCACCCACCGCAACACGCCATGACCGCCATGCTCGAGTTCGGCATCCTGTTCCCGTCGGTCCTCAACGGGCTGACGACGGGCGCCGTCTATGCGCTGATCGCGCTGGGGCTGACGCTGATCTACGGCGTGTTGCACATCATCAACTTCGCCCACGGTGCGGCGCTGATGGTGGCCCTGTACGCGGTCTATCTGCTCAAGGACCGCCTGGGCATCGACCCCTACCTGGCCCTGCCGCTGGTGGTGCCGGGCATGTTCGCGCTGGGCTATGCGCTGCAGCGCCTGATCATCAACCGCGCCAGCCACGGCAAGGACGAGAACATCCTGCTCGTCACGCTGGGGCTGTCGATCGTGCTGGAGAACCTGGCGCTGCTGGTGTTCAAGTCCGACACTCGCACCATCGACACCGCCTACACGCTCAGCACCGTGCCCATCGGCCCGGCGATGCTCTCGCTGCCCAAGCTGGTGGCCTTCGGCGGCGCGCTGGCCACCTCGGCAGTGCTGCTGTGGATCATCCGCCGCACCGATCTCGGCCGCGCGATCCGGGCGGTGGCCCGCGAAAAGCAGGGCGCGCGCCTGATGGGCATCGACGTCGACCACGTCTATGCCATGTGTTTCGGCATCGGCCTGGCCTGCCTGGGGGCCGCCGCGTGTTTCCTGCTGCCGGCCTACTACGTGAACCCGCAGGTGGGCAGCGGTTTTGTGCTGGTGGCCTTCACGATCGTCGTGCTCGGCGGCATGGGCAGCTTTGCCGGCGCGCTGGTGGGCGGGCTGCTGATCGGGGTCGTGGAGTCGCTGGGCGGCCTGTTCCTGGGCGAGTCGCTCGGGCAGATCGGCATCTTCCTCATCTTCATCGCCGTGCTGCTGCTGCGTCCGCAGGGGCTGTTCGGTGCGCGGGCCTGATCCATGCGCGACCTGCTGCACATCTTCGCCTTCACGCTGCTCACCGCCCTGGTGACCTGGTGGCTGGACTCCGGCGTCTGGTTGAACTTCCTGATGATGACGCTGTATGCCGCACTGCTGGCGCAGTCGTGGAACCTGCTGGGTGGCTTTGGCGGCCAGTTCAGCTTCGGCCATGCGCTGTTCTTCGGCACCGGCGCCTACATCCAGGCCATCGCGCAGATGACCCACGGGCTCAATGCCTGGGTGGCGCTGCCGCTGGCGGTGGCCGGGGCCGCCGGGGTGGGCCTGTTCGTGGGCGCGCTGAGCTTTCGCTACGGACTCAAGGGCTCGTACTTCGCGCTGGTCACGCTGGCGTTTGCCGAGGTGTTCCGCATCCTGGCGGTGTCGGTCGACTTCACCGGCGGCGGCGTGGGCCTGATGCTGCCGCTGGACCCTTCCGCGCTGAAGCTGCAGTTCGCCACCCGCAAGGGCTACATCGCGGTGATCCTCGGCCTGCTGGTGCTGGCGCTGCTGGTCACGGCCTGGCTGCGTCACTCGCGCTTTGGTGCCTACCTGCAGGCGGTGCGCGACAACGAGGACGCGGCCCGCGCGATCGGCGTCGACCCCTATCGCGTGAAGCTCGCCGGCATCGGCCTGTCGGCGGCCTTCATGGGTGCTGCCGGGGCCTTCTACCTGCAGGTCTTCCAGTACATCGACCCCAACATCGCCTTCGGCCCGGCTGCATCGGTCGAGGCCCTGGTGGCCGCCATCGTCGGCGGCATGGGCACGCTGTGGGGGCCGCTGCTGGGCGCGGCGGTGCTGCACCTGCTGGCCGAGGTGACCCGCAACCTGTTCGGCCAGTTGCCCGGCGTGAACATGGTGATCTACGGCGCCGTGCTGGTGGTGATCGTGATGTTCGTGCCCCGCGGCATCGCCGGCATCGGCCTGTCGGTGCGCACCCTGTGGGCCCAGGCCCGGAGACGCCACGATGACTGACACGACCCACGCCCGCGCCCTGCTGGAGCTGCAGGGCCTGTCCATCGCCTTCGGTGGCCTCAAGGCGGTGCAGGACGTGAGCCTGGCCGTGCCGCAGGGCAGCCTGTGCGCGCTGATCGGGCCCAACGGCGCCGGCAAGACCACCCTGTTCGCACTGATGTCGGGCTTCCTGAAGCCCGATGCGGGCCGGGTGCGCTTCGACGGTGTGGACATCACCGGCCGGCCACCCCAGCTCAATGCCCGCGACGGCATGACCCGCACCTTCCAGATCGTGCAGCCCTTTGCCGCCCAGACCGTGCGCGAGAACATCGCCGTGGGCGCTCACCTGCATCTGCGCGAGCGACGTCGCGCCCTGGACGAGGCCGCGGCCGTGGCAGAGCGCGTGGGCCTGGCCAGCCAGCTCGACAAGCCGGCGGCCGACCTGACGGTGGCCGGGCGCAAGCGCCTGGAACTGGCCCGCGCCCTGGCCACCCGCCCGCGCCTGCTGCTGCTCGACGAGGTGCTGGCCGGACTGAACCCGCATGAGATCGCCGAGATGATCCCGGTGGTGCGTGGCATCGCCGCCAGCGGCGTGACCGTGCTGATGATCGAACATGTGATGCAGGCGGTGATGAACCTGGCTTCGCGCGTGTGGGTGCTGGCCCAGGGCCAGCTGATCGCCTCGGGCAGCCCGGCCGAGGTCACCTCAAACCCGGCCGTGGTCGAGGCCTACCTGGGGCACGGTGCCGCACGGCGGCTGCAGGCCGCCCAAGGCCGCCGGGCCGGCGAGCCGCTCGGAGCATCGTCATGACCGCCTTGCTCGACATCCGGCAGTTGCGCGGCGGTTACGGCCGTGTCGAAGTGCTGCGCGGCGTGAGCCTGCAGGTGCATGCCGGCGAGACCGTTGCGCTGCTGGGCAGCAACGGCGCCGGCAAGTCGACCTTGAACCACACCTTGTGCGGACTGGTGCCGACCTGGTCGGGCCAGGTGATGTTCGACGGGCAGGACCTCACCCATGCGCACTACCGCGCCATCGTGCGTGCCGGGCTGATCCAGGTGCCCGAGGGACGCAAGATCTTCCCCAACCTGAGCGTGCTCGAGAACCTGGAGCTGGGGTCGTTCACCCGAGCCCGCGAGCGCCGCGCCACCAACCTCGAGCGCGTGTTCACGATCTTCCCGCGGCTCAAGGAACGCACCGACCAGCTCGCCGGCACCATGAGCGGGGGCGAGCAGCAGATGCTGGCCATCGGCCGCGGCCTGATGGCCGAACCGCGCCTGCTGATCCTCGACGAACCCTCGCTGGGCCTGTCGCCCCTGCTGGTCGAGGAGATGTTCACCCTCATCGGCCAGCTGCACGCCCAGGGCCTGGCCATCCTGCTGGTGGAACAGAACGTGGGCCAGTCGCTGGAGATCGCTGACCGCGCCTATGTGCTGGAAAACGGCGCGATCCGCTTCAGCGGACAACCCGACGAGCTGCTGGCCAGCGACGACCTGCGACGCGCCTACCTGGGCGTGTGACCCCTCATCCGCGGAGACGACACCATGCAACGACGTACCCTCGTCCAGGCCCTTGGTGGCCTGACCCTGGCCGGCAGCCTGCCGGCACTGGCCCAGATCGGCGGCCCGCCGGTACGCATCTTCGTCGGCGCGCCCCCCGGCGGCACCACCGACACGCTGGCCCGCGAGATCGCCCCCGAGATGGGGCGCCAGCTCGGGCGCAACGTGATCATCGAGAACAAGTCCGGCGCGGGCGGCAACCTCGCCGCCGACACCGTGGCCAAGGCCGCCCCCGACGGCAACACGCTGCTGCTGAGCTTCACCAGCCACACGATCAACGCCACGCTTTACCCCAAGCTGCCGTTCGACCCGGTGGCCGACTTCACGCCGCTGACCATGGTGGCCACCTCACCGTCGGTGCTGGTGGCGCACCCCAGCCTGCCGGTGGCCAACCTGCGCGAGCTGATCGCCTATGCCAAGGCCCGCCCCGGGCAGCTCAATTTCGCCATCGGCGGCATCGGCTCCTCGCTGCACCTGGCAGGCGAGGCGTTCAAGATCCAGGCCGGTGTGTTCATCGTGAACATCCCCTACCGCGGCACCGCGCCGGCGGTGTCCGACGTGGTGGCCGGCAACGTGCCGCTGATGTTTGCCGCGGTGGGCAATGTGCGCAGCCTGGTGCAGTCGGGCAAGCTCAAGGCACTGGGGGTGACCAGCCCGCGCCGGCTGAGCGCCCTGCCCGATGTGCCGGCCATCGCCGAGGTGCTGCCCGGCTATGAGTCCTCGGCCTGGTTCGGCCTGTTCGGCCCGGCACGCTTGAGCGACGAGGTGCTGCGCCGCACCAGCGACGCGGCCCGCGCCGCCGTGCGCACCGATGCCTTCCGCAAGCGCCTGGAGATGGACGGTGCCGAGCCCGTGGGCAATGCGCCCGAGGAGTTCGCCGCCTTCGTGAAGGCCGACGTGCCGCGCTGGGCCCAGCTCGTGAAGTACTCGGGCGCCAGGCCGGACTGACCACCATGGCGGCCACGCTCGCCCAGAAGCTCATCGCCCGCGCTGCCGGTCGCAGCCAGGTCACGCCCGGCGAGATCGTCACCTGCCGGGTCGATCTGGCGATGTTCCACGACTCCAGCGGCCCGCGCCGGCTTCAGCCCATGCTGGCCGAACTGGGGGCCCGGCTGTGGGACCCGTCGAAGATCGTGCTGGTGATGGACCACTACGTGCCCGAGCGCGACGACGAGTCACGCCGCATCGTGCGCCTGGCGCGCGACTGGGCCGCCGAGATGGGCCTGCCGCATGTGCACGACAGCCAGGGCATCTGCCATGTCGTGCTGCCACAGCAGGGGCATCTGCGCCCCGGCATGTTTGCGGTGGGCGGTGATTCCCACTCGCCCACCGGCGGCGCCTTTGGCGCCTACATGTTCGGCATCGGCGCCACCGAGATGCTGGGCGTGGTCGTCACCGGTGAGCTGTGGGTGCAGGTGCCGCACACGCTGCGCATGCGCTTCGACGGCACGATGCCGCACTGGCTGACCGCCAAGGACCTGATGCTGATGCTGATCGGCCGCTTCGGCATGAATGGCGGCCGCTACCAGGCCGTGGAGTACGCGGGCGAGGCCGTCCAGGCCATGACCATGGCCGAGCGCATGACGCTGTGCAACATGACGGCCGAGCTGGGCGGCCAGACCGGCCTGGTCGCCCCCGATGCCACCACCGTGCAATGGCTGGCCGAACACGGCGCCGCGGGTGTGGACGCGACGCCCTGGTTCACCGACCCGGACGCCGAGGTGCTCGAAGACCATGCCTTTGATGTCGGCCGCATCGCCCCCCAGGTGGCCCTGCCGCACAGCCCGGCCCATGCGCGCGCCATCGATCAGGTCGAGCCGGTCCCGATCCAGGTGGCCTATGTCGGCGCCTGCACCGGCGCCAAGCTCGACGACCTGCGGGCCGTGGCCCGTGTGCTGCGCGGTCAGCGTGTGGCCGCCGGCGTGCAGCTGATGGTCGCGCCTGCCAGCGTGCGTGATCAGCAGGCCGCCGAACGCGAAGGTGTGCTGCAGGCCCTGCTCGACGCCGGGGCGCAACTGCTGCCCTCCAGCTGCGGAGCCTGTGCCGGCTACGGCAGCCAGATCCCGGCCGGGGCGACGGTGATGTCGACCACGGCGCGCAACTTCCGTGGCCGCATGGGCGCGGCCGATGCCCAGGTCTACCTCGGCTCCCCGTACACCGTGGCTGCCTCGGCCCTGCGCGGCCGCGTGACCGACCCGCGCGAGGTGATGGCATGAGCGCCGGCACGACCCCCCACCGCGTCTGGCGGCTGGGCGCCGACATCGACACCGACCAGCTCGCGCCCGGTGCCACGATGAAGTTCGGCATCGACGTGGTCGCCCGCCACTGCCTGGAGGCGGTGCGCCCCGAGTTCGCACGGCAGGTGCAGCGCGGCGACGTGATCGTGGCCGGCCCGAACTTCGGCATCGGCTCGTCGCGCGAGCAGGCGGCCCAGGCCCTCGTCCACCTCGGGGTGGCCGCGGTGGTGGCGCCCTCGTTCAGCGGCTTGTTCTTCCGCAATGCCTTCAACGTCGGCCTGCTGCTGCTGACCTGCGCCGAGGCCGAGACCATCGCCGACGGCGACCGCCTGGGCTTCGACGCCCGTGCCGGCTGGTTGCTGCATGACCCCGCGCGCCCCGGTGAGCCGCCCGGCCCGCCCCGCCGGCTGGCGTGCCAGCCCATTCCCGGCTTCCTGCTCGACATGGTCGACGCCGGTGGCCTGCTGCCGCAGCTGCGGCAACGCCTGAAGGAGGCCCGCCCATGATGGACCCCGTCACCCTGGCCGTGCTCAAGGGCCGGCTGGAACAGATCGCCGACGAGATGGACGCCACGCTGTACCGCAGCGCCTTCAACCCCATCATCGCCGAGGCCCATGACGCCTGCCATGGCCTGTACGACCCGGACACCGGCGACACCCTCGTGCAGGGCAAGTCCGGGCTGCCGGTGTTCGTCGGGGCGATGGCCTTTGCCGTGCGCGCGGCCATGCGCACCGCGGCACAACGTGCACCGGACGATCCGCACCGTGGCCTGGCGCCAGGTGATGTGTGGCTGTTCAACGACCCGTATGAAGGCGGCACGCACGCCAACGACTTCAAGCTCGTGCGCCCGGTGTTTCGCGGTGGCCGGCTGTGGTGTTTCCTGGCCTCGGCCGCGCACTGGCATGACGTGGGCGGTGCGGTGCCGGGCAACTACAACCCGGCGGCCACCGAATGCTGGCAGGAGGCGGTGCAGATCCCGCCGGTGCGCATCCTGCGCGGCGGCACGATGGACGACGACGTCCTGGCCATCCTGCGTGCCAACACCCGGCTGCCCGACAGCCTGTGGGGCGACCTGAACGGCCAGCTTGCCGCCCTGGAGCTGGGCGAGCGCCGCCTGCATGCCCTGCTCGACGAGTACGGCGACGACACGGTCCGCCAGGCCCTGGGCCTGCTGCGTGCGCGCGCGGTGCGCCTGATGCGCGACCACATCGCCGCCCTGCCCGACGGCCACTATCGCTTCGACGACTGCCTCGACAACGACGGTGTCACCGACACGCCGCTGGCGATCGCGCTCGACATGCGGGTGCAGGGCGACCGCCTGACACTGGACTTCTCGCGCTCCTCACCTGCGTGCGCCGGCCCGGTGAACATCTCGCGAGCCACCGCGGTGGCCGCCTGCTACGTGGCGCTCAAGCACCTGTTCCCCGACGTGCCGGCCAACGCCGGCGTGCTCGACGCGGTGGACTTCATCATTCCCGACGGGCGGGTCATCTCGGCGGCACGACCGCGACCGGTGGGTGGCTACACCGAAACCATCCTGCGCATGATCGACGTGATCTTCAGCGCCGCCGCCCAGGCCGCGCCCCACGATGCGATGGGCCAGGCCTACGGCACGATCAACGCCTTGTCGATCGCCGGCCACCGCAGCGATCCCGCACGTGCCGGCCAGCGCTGGGTGATGTTCAGCTTTTTCGGCGGCGGGCACGGTGCCCATGCGCAGGGCGACGGGCTCAACCACGGCAATGCACCGATCTCGATGGCGACCATCCCGCCGCTGGAGATCCTGGAGGCGGCCTACCCGGTGCGCTTCACGCAATGGGCCTTGCGTGCCGACTCAGGGGGTGCCGGGCGGCACCGCGGCGGCCTGGGCGCGGTCTACGAGATCGAGCTGCTCGAGGAGCAGGCCGAGGCCTTCATCTTCGGTGAGCGCTCGCGCTCGGCCCCCAAGGGCGTGGACGGCGGCGGCGACGGCGCACCCAACCGCTTCAGCTACGGGCATGCCGGCCAGTGGCAGCAGCCGGCGCTGGGCTCGAAGATGGTCGGCATCCGCCTGGTGCGCGGCGACCGCGTGCGCCTGGAAACCCCCGGCGGCGGCGGCTGCGGCCCGGCCGGCGAACGCAACCCCGAAGCCCTCGCGCGCGATCTGGCCCTGGGCTACACCACTGCATCGGCATCAGCATGAACCCATCTTCCCGTCGCCAGGTGGTCGGCGTCGACGTCGGCGGCACCTTCACCGACCTGTTCATCCTCGACGAGGCCGCAGGCCGCGCCCACATCGTCAAGGTGCCCTCCACCCGCGGTGAGGAGTCCGTGGGTTTCATGAACGGCATCGCCCGGGTCGACCCGGACGACCCTCAGCCCGCGCGGCACCTGGCCACCATCGTGCACGGCACCACCGTGGGCACCAATGCGCTGCTGGAGCGCAAGGTGGCGCGTACCGGGTTGATCACCACCCGCGGCTTTCGCGACGTGCTCGAGATGCGCCGGCGCGACCGCCCGCAGACCTGGGGCCTGCGCGGCAGCTTCACGCCGCTCGTGCCGCGCGACCTGCGCCTGGAGGTCGACGAACGCGTGCTGGCCGACGGCACGGTGCTGCAGGCCGTCGACCCGGCCCAGGTGCGTGAGGCCGCACTGGCCCTGCTGGCCGCCGGCTGCGAGGCGGTGTGTGTCTTTTTCATCAATGCCTATGCCAACCCGGCCAACGAGCAGCAGGCGGCCGAGGTGGTGCGCAGCCTGTGGCCCAACCCGCACGTCACGGCCGCCAGCGAGGTGCTGCCCGAGATCCGCGAGTTCGAGCGGGCCTCCACCGCCAGCATCAACGCCGCGCTGCAGCCGGTGGTCGGCAGCTACCTGGGGCGGCTCGACGCCGAGCTGCGCGAGCAGGGGTTTGGCGGCGAACTGCTGGTGGTGCAGAGCAATGGCGGCGTGATGTCGCGCGAGACCGCCTGCGAGCTGCCGGTGCGCACCGCACTGTCCGGCCCGGCCGCCGGCGTGATCGCCTGCGCCGCCATCGCCCGCAGTGCGGGCTATCCGGACGTCATCACCGGCGACATGGGCGGAACGTCCTTCGACGTGTCGCTGGTGGCCGGCGGTGAGCCCGCGCTGGCCGCGCAGACCGCGATCGAGTTCGGCCTGGTGGTGCGCTCGCCGATGATCCAGATCGAGACCATCGGCGCCGGGGGCGGCTCGATCGCTTCGGTCGATGCCAGCGGGCTGCTGCAGGTCGGCCCCGAATCGGCCGGCAGCCGGCCCGGCCCGGCCTGCTACGGGCGGGGCAACACCCGCCCCACCGTCACCGACGCCAACGTGCTGCTCGGGCGCATCGCCGCCAGCCGTCCGCTGGGCGGCGGCCTGCTGGCCGCGCTGGACGTGTCGCTGGCCCGCTGCGCCATCGAGGAACACGTGGCCCGCCCCCTGGGCCTGGACGTGCTGGCCGCGGCCGAAGCCATCCTCACGGTGGCCAATGCCCGCATGGCCGGTGCGGTGCGGGTGGTGTCGATCGAACGCGGCCATGACCCGCGCCGCTTTGCCTACATGCCCTTTGGCGGCGGCGGGGCGCTGCATGTGTGCGCGATGATGCGCGAGGTGGGTGTCAGCGTGGGCCTGGTGCCCCGCTACCCGGGCGTGACGTCGGCGCTGGGCTGCGTGATGGCCGACATGCGGCACGACACGGTGCAGACGCTGAACTGCGCCCTGGCCGAGCTGGACCTCACCCTGGTGCGCGAGCGCATCGAGACCCAGGCCGCGGCCTGCCAGGCCCGGCTGGACTCGGCCGGCGTGCGGTTCGTGCGCATCGACGAACTGATCGAGTTCGACATGCTCTACGCCGGCCAGACCCACACGCTGCGCGTGCGCGTCGAGCGCGAGGGCCTGACCCACGCCGCGCTGGCACAGGCCTTTGCCGCCACCTACCAGGCCGCCTTCGGCCGCACGCTGGACGGCATCGCGGTGCGGGTGATGAACCTGCGCTACACCCGCATCGGCGTGCGACCCGGCTTTGACCTGGCCGTGCTGGCCCCGCAACATGCCGACATGCCCGCCAGCCTGGGCGTGCAGGAGGTGCACCACGACGGCCGCTGGTGGCCCGCGACACGCCACGACCGCCTGGCGCTGCCGGTGGGTTGCACCGTCCCCGGCCCGGCCATCCTGGAGCAGGCCGACACCACCGTCTGGCTGGAGCCGGGCTTTGCCGCCACCGTCGACCCGCTGGGCAATCTGGTCATCCGGCGCGAGTCCGACCTCACCCCATGAACATGCCCGCCCCCGACATCATCGATGCAGCGCACACGGCCCTGGTCATCGTGGACCTGCAGAACGACTTCCTTGCCCCCGATGGCGCCTACGCCCGCGGCGGCGCCGTCAGCGAGGCCGCACGTGCGCTGCCCCAACGCATCGCCCCGCTGGCGCAGGCCCTGAAGGCCGCCGGCGGCCTGGTGGCGGCCAGCCAGTTCACCCTGTGGCCGGACGCCCGGGGCGAACCGATGATCTCGCCGCACCTGCACAGGCTGCGGCCCTTCCTGCGCCGCGGCGACTTCCAGTCCGGCCAGCCCGGGCACGCCACCGACGACCTGCTGGCCCCGAGCGTGGACGTGAGCGTGAACAAGGTCGCCTACTCCGCCTTCTTCAACACGCAACTCGACTGGGTGCTGCGCCGCGCGGGCATCCGCACCGTGGTGGTCTGCGGCATCGTCACCAACGGCGGGGTGGCCAGCACCGTGCGCGATGCCCACATGCGCGACTACGACACCTGGGTGCTGTCCGACGGCTGCGCGGCCTTCAGCGACGCGGCGCACCGCGCCAGCCTGGCCGACCTGGCCACCGTGGCCCGGGTGATCGACTGCGCCGGGTTCCATGCCCACCTCACCGGAGCGGCACCATGACCCAGGCCCGGATCGTGCGGGCCGAACGCATGCCGGACGACACACCCCATGTGGACACCGTCGTGGTCGGTGCCGGCGCCTGCGGCCTGACCACCGCGATCATGCTGCGCGATGCCGGCGTGGCCTGCCTGGTGATCGAACGCGACGCGGTGCCGCAGGGCTCGACGGCACTCTCCTCGGGCTTCATCCCGGCAGGCGGCACCCAGGTGCAGCGCGAGGCCGGTGTGGGCGACAGCGCCGAGGGCTTCGCCCGCGACATCCAGGTCAAGGCCCGGGGCCGTGCCGACGCTCGGCTGGTGGCCGCCTACACCCAGGCCATCGGACCCACGCTGGACCACCTGGGCGCACACCACGGCCTGCAGTTCGAGCTGCTCGACGGGTTTCTGTACCCGGGCCACAGTGTGCGCCGCATGCACACCCTGCCCGAACGCACCGGCGCAGCCCTGGTGGCCGCCCTGGAGCGAGCCGCCGTGCAGGCGGGTGCCGACCTGCTCACCCGATCGCTCGTGACCGAGCTGTGGTGCAACGGGCATGACCGCGTCCTGGGGGTGGGGCTGCAGCGCCCCGACGGCCAGCACGAGCACATCGCCTGCGACGTGCTCGTGCTGGCGTGCAACGGTTTCGGCGGCAACCCCGCGCTGGTGCACGAACTGCTGCCCGAGATGCACCACGCGCCGTTTGCCGGCCATGTCGGCAATGACGGCAGTGCCCTGGCCTGGGGCCGGTCGCTCGGGGCGGGCCTGGCCGACCTGGGCGGCTACCAGGGTCACGGCGGCTGGGCCGTGCCCCAGGGCACGCTGATCTCCTGGGCCCTGATGATGGAAGGCGGTGTGCAGGTCAACCGCGAAGGCCGCCGCTTCCACGACGAAAGCGCCGGGTACTCCGAAGCCGCGGTGCAGGTGCTGGCACAGCCCGGCTCGATCGCCTGGATGGTGTTCGACGAGCCGGTGCTCGCGCTGGCGCGCGGCTTCCCGGACTTCCGCGCGGCCGAAGCGGCCGGTGCAGTGCGCAGCGCCGACGCTGCGGCTGCACTCGCCCGCCTCATCGGGGTACCGGCGGACGCACTGCAGGCCACGCTGCAGGCGGTGGCGCCCGGCGTCACCTGCCCGTTCGGCCGCAGCTTCCGCCGCGCGCTGGGCACACCGCTGCACGCGGTCAAGGTCACCGGCGCGCTGTTCCACACCCAGGGCGGACTGAACGTCGATGGCGACTGCCGCGTGCTGCGCGAAGACGGCTCACCGCTGCCCAATCTGCTGGCCGCCGGCGGCGCCGCACGGGGCGTCTCGGGCGATGCGGTCTGGGGCTATCTGTCCGGCAACGGCCTGCTCAGCGCGGTGGCCGGCGGCGCGATCGCCGCGCGCACCGCCCGGCGTCTGGCACCCCCCGATCGGCTGACTTCGACTCAGGAGACCCCGTCATGAGCTCCCCCTTGCGTGACCACCTGGCCAGCGGGCGCATCGTGCTGGCGCCAGGGGTGTATGACGCGCTCTCGGCGCTGCTGGCCGAGCAGGCCGGCTTCGAGGCGCTGTACCTGTCCGGCGCGTCGATCGCCTACACCCGGCTGGGCCGCTCCGACATCGGCCTGACCACCTTGAGCGAAGTCACCGACACGCTGGCGCGCATCACCGACCGGGTACAGGTGCCGGTGATCGTCGACGCCGACACCGGCTTCGGCAATGCGCTGAATGCACAACGTGCGGTGCGCGACCTGGAGCGCTGCGGCGCCGCGATGATCCAGCTCGAGGACCAGACCTTTCCCAAGCGCTGCGGCCACCTCGACGGCAAGGGGGTGATCCCGGTCGAAGAGATGTGCGGCAAGCTGCGCGCCGCGCTCGATGCCCGGCGCCAGCCCGACACGCTGATCCTCGCGCGCACCGACGCGCTGGCGATCGAAGGCCTGGACGCGGCGCTGGAGCGGGCCGAACGTTACCTCGCCTGCGGCGTGGATGCGTTGTTCATCGAGGCCCTGCGCACGCCGCAGCAGATGGATGCCGCCTGCCAGCGTTTCGCGCAGCGCGTGCCGCTGCTGGCCAACATGGTCGAGGGCGGCAAGACACCGGTGCAGGACACGGCCGAGCTCGCACGGCGCGGCTTTCGCATCGCGATCTTCCCCGGCGGCACGGCGCGTGCGGTGGCCCACACGCTGCAGCACTACTACAGCAGCCTGCAGGCACATGGCACCACCACACCCTGGCGCGATCGCATGCTGGACTTCGACGGCCTGAATGCCGCCATCGGCACCCCTGAGCTGCTGGCGCGGGGCAGACGTTATGAATGAGCGCGCTGCGCGCTGTGCGCACTGCCCTCCAGACTTGCCCCACTGTGCGCGCGCAGGGCCGCTGCGTACGATCCTGATCTGACGGTTGACGCCAACGTCGCCCCACACCCCGTGCTTCTGCTGGAGACCCACATGACCCACCCCCTTCGCCATGCCCTGGCCGCACTGGCCGCCACGCTGTCGTTCGGCGCCTCGGCCCAGGACCTCACGCTCAAGTTCCATCACATCTGGAACAACCAGGCCATGGCCTCGCAGAAGGTCATCGGGCCGTGGTGCGACAAGGTTGCCACCGAGTCGAAGAACCGCATCAAGTGCCAGGTCTTCCCGGCCATGTCCATGGGCGGCACGCCGCCCCAGCTGGTCGACCAGGTGCGCGACGGCGTGACCGACCTCACCATCACGCTGCCCGGCTACACCGCGGGACGGTTCCCGATGATGGAAGTGTTCGAGCTGCCCTTCATGACCAACTCGGCCGAAGCCGGTGCGCAGGCCGCCTGGGACTACCTCAACAAGCATGCGATGAAGGAGTTCCCGGGCACGAAGATCCTGGCGGTGTGGGTGCATGACGAAGGCTATGTGCACACCCGCGACAAGCAGGTCAAGACCCTGGCCGACTTCAAGGGCCTGAAGATGCGTGCCCCCACCCGCCAGACCAACAAGCTGCTGGCCAAGCTGGGCGCCACGCCGGTGGCCATGCCGCTGCCCGCCGTGGTCGAGGCGGTGAACAAGGGGGTGGTCGACGGCTTCCTGCTGCCCTGGGAGGTGATGCCTTCGCTGAAGCTCGAGGAGATGGTGAAGTTCCACGCCGAAACCGACCCGTCCAAGCCGGCGCTGTATTCGGCCGTGTTCATCTTCGGCATGAACCAGGCGCGCTATGACGCCCTGCCGGCCGACCTCAAGGCCGTGATCGACGCCAACAGTGGCGCCACGCTGTCGCGCCAGATCGGCAAGACCTGGGACGACAGCCAGGCGCTGGGCCGCAAGCTCGCCACCGACCGCGGCAACACCTTCTACCGCATCCCCGCCAGCGAACTCGACAACTGGATCCAGGCCTCGGCGTCGCTCTACGACGAATGGGTGGCCGACATGGACAAGCGCGGCGCCAACGGCAAGCAGCTGCTGCAGGATGCCCGTGAGTTGCTGGTGAAGTACCGCAAGTAAGACGGCACGCGGCCCCGGCCGCGGCCCTGAAGGGGTATGGTCCCCGCCGGACCGGTGGGGCGCCACACCTACAATCTGCGCCATGAGCTTCATCGACATGCTGCATGGCGCCGAGCGCGCGAACCAGTCCCTGCTGTGCGTGGGACTGGACCCCGAGCCTTCGAAGTTCCCCGGCGCCTGGAAGGGCGACCCCGCGCGGATCTTCGACTTCTGCGCCGCCATCGTCGATGCCACGCACGACCTGGCCGTGGCCTTCAAGCCCCAGATCGCCTACTTTGCCGCCCATGGCGCCGAAGCCCAGCTCGAGCGCCTGATGGCCCACATGCGCGCCGTCGCACCGAAGGTGCCGGTGATCCTGGACGCCAAGCGCGGTGACATAGGCTCCACCGCCGAACAGTACGCCCGCGAGGCCTTCGTGCGCTACGGCGCCGACGCGGTGACGCTGTCACCCTTCATGGGCTTCGACTCCATCCAGCCCTACCTGCACTACCCCGACAAGGGCGTCATCCTGCTGTGCCGCACGTCCAACCCGGGCGGGTCGGACCTGCAGAACCAGCGCCTGGCCGACGTCGACGGCCAGCCGCGGGTCTACGAGCACATCGCCCGCCTGGCGCAAGGCCCCTGGAACCTCACCGGCCAGCTCGCGCTGGTGGTGGGCGCGACCTTCCCGCAGGAGATCGAACGGGTGCGCGAACTGGCCCCGACGGTGCCGCTGCTCATCCCGGGCGTGGGCGCGCAGGGCGGCGATGCCCGCACCACCGTGCAGGCCGGCTACCGGGCCGATGCAAACGGCATCACCGGCATGGTGATGGTGAACTCGTCGCGGGCCATCCTGTATGCCAGCGCCGGTGACGACTTCGCCCAGGCCGCACGCGCGGTCGCCCAACGCACCCGCGACGAGCTCAACACCGGCCGCAGCACCACGCCGGCACGAGGCTGAACCGGACACCTCGCGACGGCCCTTGATGAGGGGCGGTCGATCGGCATGCCGGCCAGGTGCGCCGGACATGCAGTCGCAGGCGCTGCCACCACGCGTCACGGCGCCAGGTGCTGCCTGAACCTGACCCCGCCAGCCGCCTTTCACCGGCCGGAAACGCAGGCGTTGCCTTTGCGCCGTCAGGTCTTTGCACTATTGACAGCCATCAAACAAAGACGAGATGCTCACACGCATCCTGTCGTGTAACGGAGCACGGCACGGCACCCGCAGTGCAACGAGGCACTGCTCCGCTCTCACCAACGGCCGATCGCATCGCAAGGAGTCATTCATGCGTCACAACGGGCCGGTCACCGGCACTGAATACAGCTTTCCCTCGGGGCAGACCCTGGTGTCCACGACCGACCTGAAGGGTCGCATCGTCTATTGCAACCCGGCCTTCGTCGAGGTCAGCGGTTACAACCGCGACGAGCTGCTGGGCCAGCCCCACAACATGATCCGGCACCCCGACATGCCGGAAGAAGCCTTCCGTGACCTGTGGGACACCATCGCCTCGGGCCACCCGTGGAGCGCGCTGGTCAAGAACCGGCGCAAGAACGGCGACCACTACTGGGTGATGGCCAACGTCACGCCACTGCTCGACGGCAACGGTCCGGTGGGCTACATGTCGGTGCGC
The DNA here is from genome assembly GCA_965650765.1 of uncultured Burkholderiales bacterium. GTDB lineage: Bacteria > Pseudomonadota > Gammaproteobacteria > Burkholderiales > Burkholderiaceae_C > Caldimonas. Next base: position 6,762 of record CBFGPV010000026.1, on the reverse strand, counting down.
ACGCTGCCCACGCGCGAGCAGGTGGCCGCAGCCGAGACGCTGTATGCCGAGATGCGCAAGCAGGAGCTGGCCAAGGCACCCGCCACGGTGAAACTGTCGCACGGCGCGATCGTGCGCACCGGCCTGGCCGGACGGCTGGACCGCATCCGCAGCGCGCTGGCCGGACACCGTGCCGCGATCATCCCGGTGCTGGTGGCCGTCGCGGCCTATGCGATGGGCAGCGTCTGGGGCGAGACCTGGTGGGGCAATGTGGCGGTGGCGGCGGTTGCGCTGGCCGGCTACGCGATGCTCAACCGCATGCTGGTGCAGCCCCTGCATCGCCTGCTCACCTTTGCCAACCGTCTGGCCGCAGGTGACCTGACCCAGACGCTCGGCCCGCAAGGTGACGATGTCACCGGCCAGCTCGGCCAGGCGCTGAACCAGCTCAGCGTGAACCTGCAGTCCATCGTCGGGGATGCCCGCTCCGAGGTGAGCCACATCGAGCATGCGCTGATGGAAGTGGCCGCCGGCAACAGCGAGATGTCCTCGCGCACCGAATCCCAGGCCAGCAGCCTGGAGCAGACCGCCTCGTCGATGGAAGAGATCACCGGCACCGTGCGCAACAACGCCGACGTCGCGCGCCAGGCCGCCACGATGGCGCAGGACACGGCCGCCGACAGCGCACGCGGCGCCCAGGCGATGAAGGAGGTGACCGACACCATGCACGCCATCCGCGAGGCCTCGCGGCGCATTGCCGAGATCACCCAGGTGATCGACGGCATCTCTTTCCAGACCAACATCCTGGCGCTCAATGCCGCGGTCGAGGCCGCACGCGCCGGAGAAGCCGGCCGCGGTTTTGCGGTGGTGGCCGCCGAGGTGCGGTCGCTGGCCCAGCGCACCACCTCGGCCGCCCGCGAGATCAAGACGCTGATCGACAGCTCGGAGCAGACGGTGGAGGTCGGCGTGCGCCAGGCCGACCAGGCGGCCGAGGTGATCGGCAACACCACCCGCAGCGTGGGCGAGGTGGCGCAGATGGTGCAGGAGATCAGCCACGCCTCGTCCGAGCAACTGGTGGGCATCTCGCAGGTCAACGAGGCGATCACCCAGCTCGACGGCATCACGCAGCAGAACGCGGCGATGGTCGAGGAACTCTCGGCCACCGCCACCGGGCTGCGCGAACGCGCCAAGGTGCTGGCGGAATCGGTACAGGTCTTCCGCGTGGTCGGTACGGCCGTGAGCCTGCCCGATGCGGTGGCCTTGCGGCGTGCCAGCCGCGCCCCCGCCTGAGGCTGGCCTCAGGCCACCAGCGGCAGCCGGCGCATCCGCACGCCGGTCAGTGCAAACAGGGCGTTGGCCAGGGCGGGTGCCGCCGGCGGGGTGCCGGGTTCACCCACGCCCGTGGGGGCCCGCTCGCTCGGCACCGCGTGCGTCTCGATGCGTGGCGAACGCGCCAGCGTGAGCAGCGGCTGGTCGGGGAAGTTCTTCTGCTTCACCTCGCCACGTTCGATGTCGACCCGGCCGTGCAGTGCCGCACTCAGGCCGAAGATCACCCCGCCTTCCATCTGCTGCGCCACCAGGCCCGGGTTGATGACCACCCCACAGTCGATCGCACAGACCACCCGGTGCACCCGCGGCACACCGGCATCGATCGACACCTCCATCACCTGGGCCACGATGCTGCCGAAGCTTTCGTGCAAGGCCACACCGCGCGCGCGGCCCGGGGGCAGTGGCTGGCCCCAGGCCGCCTTGTCGGCCGCCAGGCGCAGCACCGCCGCATGGGCAGGCCGGCCGGCCAGCAACGCCAGGCGGTAAGCCACCGGGTCCTGCCCGGCGGCGTGAGCGAGTTCGTCGATGAAACACTCGCTGAAAAACGCATTGTGCGAATGCCCCACCGCGCGCCAGTAGCCGACCGGCACGTCATGGCGAGTGGCCACGTGGGCCATGCGCTGGTTCGGCACCTCGTAGGGCAGGTCGTACAGGCCTTCCATCGTCGACTTGTCCGGCGTGTCCAGCGGCCCGGCCAGGGCGGGCAGGTTGCGCCCGATCCAGCGCGGCTGGATCGCATCGCCCGCACTCGTGCAACGCAGCCCGGTGGGGCGCCCCTGCGCATCCAGCGCCGCACGCAGCACCGCCACCGCCGCGGGGCGATAGAAGTCGTGCGTGAAGTCCTCTTCGCGCGGCCACACGATCTGCACCGGGCGTCCGCCGGTTTCCATCGCAACCCGCACCGCCTGGCCGACAAAGTCGACATCCAGCCGGCGCCCGAAGCCGCCCCCGATCAGGGTGGCATGCAGCGTGACCTGCTCGACCGGCACGCCGGCCGCCGCCGCAGCGGCGTCACGCGCCAGCCCCGGCACCTGGGTGGGCGCCCACACGGTCACCTGGCCGTCACGCACCTGGGCCGTGCAGTTGATCGGCTCCATCGTTGCGTGCAGCAGGTACGGTGCGTGATAGGTGGCCTCCACCGTGCGTGCCGCCTGCGCCTCGGCCTGAGCGATGTCGCCGCGTGAGTGAAAGGCAAAACCGCCCTCGGTGTCGTGCGCCTGCCGGGCCGTGGCGGCCAGCGCCGCGTCGATGCGCCGCGTGTCGGTGCGTTCACCGAGCGGATCGTGAGGTGCCGCCCGCCATTCGACATCCATCGCGCGTGCCGCCTGCTGGGCATGCCAGGTGGTGCGGGCCACGACGGCAATGGCCGGTGACGAACCGGCATACCGCCCCAGGCGCACCACCCGCAGCACCCCCTTCTGGCGCAGCACCCCATCGACGTCGACCCGTCCGGGGCTGCCACCCAGCGCCGGCGCATGGCGCACCACCGCGTGCAGCAGTTCGGGCGGCCGCACGTCCAGGCCGAAGACGGCCTGACCGGTCACCTTGGCCGGCACGTCGGTGCGCAACGCAGTGCGGCCGATCAGGCGCCATTGGGCGGGATCCTTCAGCGTGACCGAACTGACCGACAACGCCGCGGCCTGGCGCACCAGCTCGCCGAAGTGCGCCTTCGGACCGGACTCATGCTGGATCACCCCGCGCTCGATGCGCAGCTCGGCCACCGGCAGCCGCCATTGCAGCGAAGCCGCCCCGAGCAGCTGGGCGCGTGCGGTGGCCGCCGCCAGCCGCAGCACGTCCCAGGCATCGGCGATCGTGGTGGAGCCGCCGGTCACGCTGATGCCCAGTTCACGCGCGACCTTGCGCACCATCCAGCGACTCAGGCGCACGGTGGTGGTCTCGTGGCCGGGCTCGGCATCGGCCGGGTGGAACGGCAGGCTGGCCACGAAAGTGGCCACATTGCCGTAGAGGCTGTCGTGACCGGCCTGCTCGAGCTGCACACGCTCCAGGTCCACGTCGAGTTCTTCGGCCACCAGCATCGCCAGGCCGGTGAACACCCCCTGACCCATCTCGCTGCGATGCATGGCCAGCACGACAGTGCCGTCCGGCTTCACCTTGAGCCAGCCGTTGAGGCCGACCTCCCCCTCCTGCACCGGCAGGCTGTGGCGGTCGCCCATGCGGCTGCGCGGGGGCAGCACCCCCCAGCCGACCACCAGGGCCGCCCCACCCGCCAGCGCGCTGAGCAGCAGCGTGCGGCGCTTCATGCATCCCCCCCGGTGCGCACCGGCTTGAGCGTACGTGGCGTGCCGGAGGCGGGCTGGCGCAGACGCGCCGCCGTCTTGATGGCCTCGCGCACGCGCGGGTAGGTGCCGCATCGGCACAGATTGGTCATGGCCGCATCGATCTCGGCATCGGTCGGCGCAGGGCGCGCGTCGAGCAGGGCGGCCGCCGCCATCAGCATGCCGCTCTGGCAGTAGCCGCACTGCGGCACCTGGTGGGTGATCCAGGCCTGCTGCAGCGCGTGCAACCGCTCGCCCTGCTGCAGGCCTTCGATGGTCTCGATCCGGCGCGTGCCCACGGCCGACAGGGGCGTGACGCACGAGCGCACGGCCTGGCCGTCCAGGCGCACGGTGCAGGCGCCGCAGGCGGCCACACCGCAACCGAACTTCGTGCCGGTCAGGCCCAGCACGTCGCGCAGGGCCCATAGCAGCGGCATGGACGGATCGGCGAGGTCGTCAGGCAGGGTGTGGGGCTGTCCGTTGATGGTGAGTTGCATCGGTCGTATCCGGTCGGGTGCCGTCATCGAGGGGGCGCCATCGGTTGGCAGCGATCCGTCGGACGGCGTGCGCTGATCGCGCAGGGTCGTCACTGCACATTGTGGCGGCAATCCTCCAGCCGTCGGCCTGGGCGGCTGCGCTTTTGGAGCGGGCTCCCGACTTGCCCGCATGCCCTGCAGGGGCCATGCAGGTGCGCATTTCGCACGCATGCACCGAATCGCCCCGCTGCACCACCCTGCGCCCAGGAATAGCTCTTATGCCACCACAGCCGGCGCAGGCCGCGCCCACAGCGTCACAGAATCGTCATGCCCAGGCCGGCCCTGCGTGCGCCACCCCGGCACGCAGCTGCCAGGCGCGGGGGCCAGGCAGGCACACCCCTTGCATACAAGCTTACGCAAATCACATCCAACAACCCTTTCTTACGGAGTGCTCCCATGAAGATGTCCCTTGCCAAGGTCGCCCGGGCCGGTGCTGTGCTGTGTGCCGGTGTCGGCGTGACCGCGGCCGCGCAGGCGCAGTCGACCGTCCAGATGTACGGCCTGATCGACCTGGCGGTCGGGTCCTATGAAACCAGCGGCGCCGACCGCACGACCCGTGTCGAGTCGGGTGGCATGACCACCAGCTACCTCGGCTTCAAGGGCAGCGAAGACCTGGGCGGCGGGCTCAGCGCCATCTTTGCGCTCGACACCTTCCTGCGCGCCGACACCGGCGAGGCCGGCCGCTTCAACGGTGACCTGTACTGGGCCCGCAATGCCAACGTCGGCCTGAGCGGGGGCTTCGGCACGGTCAAGCTGGGTCGGTCGGCCACGCCGCTGTTCGTCTCGACCCTGCTGTTCAATCCCTTCGGCGATTCGTTCGGCTTTTCACCGGCCATCCGCACCTTCTACAGCCCGACCACCAAGGTGGCCGGCGACACGGGCTGGAGCAATGCCATCGTCTACAGCACGCCGAACTTCAACGGCCTGAGCGCCACGGTGTCGTACGTGCTGAAAGAAGCGCTGCAGGGCGGCAACCTCGGTGCCAACGTGATGTACTTCGGCGGCCCGCTGGCCGCCAGCCTGGCGATCCAGCAGGTGAAGGTGCCGTTTGCCTCCGGCAAGGAAACCACCTGGCAGCTCGGTGGCTCGTACAACTTCGGCGTGGCCAAGGCCTTCGTGCAGTACGGCCAGGTCAAGGAGACCGGCACCGGCATCGCAACCGCCAACACCAAGGACAAGATCCTCCAGGTCGGTGCCAACGTCCCGCTGGGCGCAGGTTCCATCCTGGCCTCGTATGGCGTGGCCAAGACCACACCGAGCGGCGCCACCACCAAGCGCGACATCCTCAGCCTGGGCTACGACCACTTCCTGTCCAAGCGCACCGACGTCTACGCCGTCTACATGTACGACAAGATCAAGTCGCTCGACAGCGGCAACACCTTTGCGGTGGGTGTGCGCCATCGCTTCTGATGTCGGCAGCGTCGCGCTGCCACCGAAGTTGCAACTCTCTCAGCGGAGTTCGAACGCCACCTGCGGGTGGCGTTTTTTTTGGGACGCCGCACCCTGCCAACCTACAGCTCGCACAGGAAATACAGGGCCGCGTAGCCCACGCACAGCAGGGTCAGGCCCCGCCATGCCGCAGCCATCAGCCGGCCGGTGCCAGACCCGGTCGCCCCGGTGTGTGGGGGTGGTGCAGTGCGGTCGCGATGCGGCACGAGGGCCTCGCCGATCTCGTTCATGAAGTTCCCCGTTGGCCCGGGCCACGGCATCCTGCCGTCAGGTCCCAGGCGGTGTCATGGAGGGTCGTGCGCACGTCCATCAGGCCGAGCAGTGTGTGAAAGAGGTGGTCGTGACTGGCGGGCTGCGTGGCGCGCTGGCGCAGGCAGGCCAGGTCGATGCCGGTGGCCTGCCGTGCACCGTCGGACAGCCACATCAGCATCGGCACCTGGGTCTGCACGGCCGGCGCGATCGCATAGGGCATGCCGTGCAGGTAGAGCCGGTTTTCACCGAGGGACTCGCCGTGGTCCGACACGTACAGCAAGGCCGTGTCCACACGGGCCGTGTGCGACTGCAGCTGCGTCAGCAGGCGCGCCAGCAGGTGGTCGGTGTAGAGCAGCGCGTTGTCGTAGGCATTGACGATGGCCTCGCGCGAACACTCGCGCAGGTCGTCGCGGTCGCAGGCCGGCTGGAAGCGCGCAAACGCCGGCGGGTAGCGCCGGTGGTACGAGGGCCCGTGGTTGCCGAGCTGATGCAGCACGATCAACTGCGTGCCACGCGCCTGGGACAGCTGGGCGTCGAGTCCGTGCAGCAGGCCCTCGTCGAGACAGCGCCCTGCGCTGCACACGTCGTCCAGGCCCAGTGTGGAGACCTCGTCGAACGGCAGGCCGTCGCAGACTCCCTTGCAGCCCGACTGGTTGTCGCGCCAGCGCACATCCACGCCGGCACGCGCCAGCACATGCAGCAACGACTGGCTGCCCTGGATGCGCGCCTCGTCATAGTCGCGGCGCCCCACCGGGGCGAACATGCAGGGCACCGACACCTCGGTGGACGTGCCGCAGCTCGTGACCCGATCGAACGACACCACCGGCCAGGCGGCCAGCGCCGGAGTCGTCTGGCGGGCGTAGCCGTTCAGGCCCCAATTGGCCGCACGGGCCGTCTCGCCGAGCACCAGCACCACCACCAGAGGCCGCGCGCGCGCCGCCATG
>CBFGPV010000025.1:0-35275 GCA_965650765.1 uncultured Burkholderiales bacterium | reverse complement strand
CCCCTCTCCCCTGCCCTCTCCCCCGTGTCCGGGGGCGAGGGGGAACATCCAAGGCCCCTCGCCCACGTGTCGGGGCGAGGGCGTGATGCAACGCGGCGGTCAGGCTCCCTCGCCCCCGGCACGGGGGAGAGGGCTGGGGAGAGGGGGTGCACCCAAGGACACCACTGCCCCCCTGCGCCCCGCTGTTCAATACCCCGTATACACCGTCCGATTCCAGTCACCCGACTGCTCGATCAGGTTGGTCAGCAGCGGGCTGTTGATGTACTTCACGTCGAACAGGAACTCGGCCGGCACGACCTTGCTGATCGGCACGCTGGAATACATCGAGATGCCCAGCAGCTCTTCCTGCACATAGGCCCACTGCTTGTCGATGTCGCTCGGGGCGCCGGTGCCCTCGAAGCCGTAGCGGTTGTCGGTGCTGAAGTTGGCGACAAAGCTGTTGATGTCGGTCGCCTTGTTGGGGTCGAGCGTGCGGTTGGAGTTCTCGCGCAGGGCCTGGCCCTTGTAGACGGGCTTGCCGGTCACCGACTTGTTCTTGTCGATGATGACCTCCAGGCCCTTGTTGGTGCGCACCTGCAGCTTGGTGAGCAGCAGCTTGTCGACCGCCTGGGCGGCCGCCTGCAGGCGGGACTCGGCGCCGGCCTGCCGGATGTAGGTGAGCATGCCTGCGGTCTGGTGGCAGGCGGCCACGAAGGCGGCGCAGGTGATGCCGCGCTTTTCGCTGAGGGTGGTGGCGGTGTTGGCGCGGTGGGCCCACTTCAGCAGCCGCGCGAGTGCGGTGAAGTCGAACGGGATCTCGCTCAGGGCCTGCGTGGCACGCATGCCCGAGAAGCGGTTGGCATTGGGTGTCGACACGGTCGAACCCACCTCCTTGGAGGTGGGCGAGGACCCATAGGGCGTGAGCTTGGCGGTGGTGGCCCAGGTGCGGGCCATCATGGCCGTGCTCTGGCGCCTCGCCTCGTCACTCGCCAGCCTCGCATGCAGGAAGCCGCCGACCTTGTAGTCCGAGAACTTGCCCGCCTTCTCGAAGATCACGCCCGTCGGCGACGCATGCACAAAGCCCGCGCCGACCGCCCCGGGGCTGTCGCGGGCTTCGAGGAACACGGTGAGGTGCAGGGTCTGCTTGGGAACCTGCGGGTAGTAGCAGATCACCACGTCCCCGGTCTGGAAGCTTTGGACTGCGCTGCTGAGCTTGCTCATGTGTGCCCCCTTGGTTGCGTGTCGGCGCATTGGAGGCGCAGCGGCGGCCGGGGTCAATCCCTCCGAAGCGGGGCTCGCCGCTGCATTAACGTCAGCCCCAGGCCCCGCCCAGTGCCCGCACCAGCCCCACGGTGGACTGGTATTGCGCGGCCTTGACCTGCAGTGCCTGGCGACGATTGCGCAGCTCGCTGCGCTGGGCGTCGAGCAGCTCGAGCTGGCTGACCAGGCCGTTGCGATAGCGCGATCCCGACAGCGCCGTCGCGCGCGCGGCCGAGTCCACGGCACGCGCCTGGGCCTGTGCCTGTTCGGCCAGGATCTGCAGCGACGCGAGCTCGTCTTCCACGTCGCGGAAGGCAACCAGCACCTGCTCGCGGTAGCGCGCCAGCGCGTCGTCCATGGCCGCGGTGGCCGACTGCACGCCGGCCTCGCGGCGGCCGCCGTCGAAGATCGGCAGCGACAACAGGGCGCCAAGCCCCCAGGCCCGTGACGACCAGCGGAAGATGTCGCCCAGTTCGGGCGAGGCCACACCGCCGTCGGCGGTCAGTGTCACGCTCGGGAACCAGGCCGCCTGGGCCACGCCCACGCGGGCCTGCGCGGCCATCAGCGATCGCTGTGCGGCCGACACGTCGGGGCGGCGGGCCAGCACCGTGGCGGGCACGCCGGGCGGGATGGCGGGCAAGGCCGAGGACCAGCCGGCCTCGGGCAGCCGGAAGGCCGAGGCCGCCTCCCCCACCAGCACGGCCAGCGCATGCTCGACCTGGGCGCGGCGGCGGTCCAGCGCCAGGCCTTCGGCTTCGGTGGCGGCCACTTCGGCACGCACCCGGGCCACGTCCAGCTCGGCCACATCACCGGCCTCGAAGCGCCGCTCGGTCAGGCGCAGGGTGTCGCGATAGGCCCGCACGGTGTCGCGCACCAGGGCGCGTTCGGCGTCCAGCGCACGCAGGCTGAAGTAGGCCTGCGCCACCTCGGCCTGGACCAGCAGGCGCGCGCTGTTCAGCAGGGCTTCCTGCGCCTGGGCATCGAGTGCGGCAGCGTCGCTGGCGCGCGCCAGCCGGCCGAACAGGTCGAGCTCGTAGCTGAGGCTGGCGCCCACCTGGCCCAGGCTCGTGGCCACACCACGCGCACCGGGCGGGGCCTCGCGCGACACACCGGCACCCAGGCCGAGCTGCACGCTGCGATCGGCGTCGGTGCTGCGCAGGGCGGCACGCGCCTGGGCCAGCCGGGCGGCCGCCTGCTGGATGCTGGTGTTGCGTTGATCGGCCTGCTGCACCAGGGTGTTCAGCGTGCCGTCGCCAAAGGCCTGCCACCAGGCGCCGCGGGGCTGGGCCTCGGCCGGTTCGGCGATGGTCCAGCGGCCTTCGGTGTGGCGGAACTGGGTGGGCGTGGCCGGCATGGCCGCCGGGTCGATGGCCGGGACGCTGGCGCAGCCGGCCATCACCAGCGCCGCCAGCAGCGGCGCGAGCAGGCTGCGCAGGGGTCGGGTGGTTGCTTTCATCATGTGGGCTCCTGCAGGGGGCGTGGGTTCATTCATGCTCGGCGCGCGGTGCGGCCGGCACCGGACGGGCGCTGCCGCCAGGGCCGTGCACCGGCGTGGCAAAGGCTTCCACGTGAGGCACCTGCCCGTGCAGCTTGAGCGGGCGGTTGCCGGCCAGACGGCGCAGCAGCACATAGAACACCGGCGTCAGGAACAGGCCGAAGGCCGTCACGCCGATCATTCCGGCAAACACCGCCACGCCCATGGCCTGGCGCATCTCGGCGCCGGCACCGGTGGACAGCACCAGTGGCAGCACCCCCATCACGAAGGCGAGCGAGGTCATCAGGATGGGCCGCAGGCGCAGCCGGCTGGCCTCGATGGCTGCCTGCACCGGCGTGCGCCCGGCAAACTCCAGCTCACGCGCAAACTCGACGATGAGGATGGCGTTCTTGGCGCTCAGGCCCACCAGCACGATCAGCCCGATCTGGGTGAAGACGTTGTTGTCCCCGCCGTCCAGCCAGACACCGGTCATCGCGGCCAGCAGCCCCATCGGCACGATCATGATGATCGACAGCGGCAGCGTCAGGCTCTCGTACTGTGCGGCCAGCACCAGGAAGACCAGGCCGATGGCCAGCGGGAAGATCCACAGCGCCGAGTTGCCGGCCAGGATCTCCTGGTAGGTCAGTTCGGTCCACTCGAAACCGATGCCCGGCGGCAGGGTCTCGGCGGCGATGCGTTCGATGGCGTCCTGCGCCTGGCCCGACGAATACCCCGGGGCCGGGCCGCCGTTGATGTCGGCCGACAGGAAGCCGTTGTAGCGCATCGCGCGCTCGGGCCCGAAACTCGGCTGCACCTTCAGCAGCGCCGACAGCGGCACCATCTCGCCGGTGCTGGAGCGCACCTTGAGCAGGCCGATGTCTTCGGCACGCGCGCGGTGGGGCGCGTCAGCCTGCACCCGCACCGAGTAGGTCCGGCCAAACCGGTTGAAGTCGTTCACATACTGGCTGCCCAGGTAGATCTGCAGCGTGTCGAACACGGCCGTGACCGGCACGCCGAGCTGGCGCGCCTTGGTGCGGTCGATGTCGGCATACAGCTGCGGCACGTTGACCTGGAAGCTCGAGAACAGGCCGGCCAGCTCGGGTGCCTGGTAGGCCTTGGCCATGAAGGCCTTGGTGGCCGCATCCAGCGCCTCGTAGCCGAGCGAGCCGCGGTCCTGGAGTTGCAGCTTGAAGCCGCCGGTCGTGCCCAGCCCCTGCACCGGCGGCGGCGGGAACATCACCACGAAGGCATCCTGGATCGCACCGAACTTCTGGTTCAGCTGGGCGGCGATCTCGCCGGCGCTCTGGCCCGGGCCGCGTTCGTCGAAGGGCTTGAGCGGCGTGAAGACGATGCCCGAGTTGGAGCTGTTGGTGAAGCCGTTGATCGACAGCCCCGGGAAGGCCACGGCGTTCTCGACGCCGGGCTGCTCCATCGCGATGGCGCTCATGCGACGGATGACCTCGTCGGTGCGGTCCAGCGTGGCGCCGTCGGGCAACTGGGCAAAACCGATCAGGTACTGCTTGTCCTGTGCCGGCACAAAACCGCCGGGCACGGCCTTGAACAGGCCGAAGGTCAGCGCGACCAGGCCAAGGTACAGCGCCATCATCACCGCCTTGCGCGAGATGACACGCGCCACCCCGCCGCTGTAGGCACGGGCTCCGCGCCCGAACACCCGGTTGAAGCCGCGGAACAGCCAGCCGAAGGCCCGGTCCATGCCGCGCGTGAGCGCGTCCTTCGGCTCGTCGTGGCCCTTGAGCAGCAGGGCCGACAGCGCCGGCGACAGCGTCAGCGAGTTGATCGCCGAGATGATGGTCGAGATCGCGATGGTCAGCGCAAACTGCTTGTAGAACTGGCCGGTGAGCCCGCTGATGAAGGCCAGCGGCACGAACACCGCCACCAGCACCAGGGCGATCGCGATGATCGGCCCGGAGACCTCGCGCATCGCACGGTAGGTGGCCTCGCGCGGACTCAGGCCGGCCTCGATGTTGCGCTCGACGTTCTCGACCACCACGATCGCGTCGTCCACCACGATGCCGATGGCCAGCACCAGGCCGAACAGGCTGAGCGCATTGATCGAGAAGCCGAACAGATGCATCACGGCAAAGGTGCCGATCACCGACACCGGCACAGCCAGCAGCGGGATGATCGACGCCCGCCAGGTCTGCAGGAACAGGATCACCACCAGCACCACCAGCAGCACGGCCTCCAGCAGCGTGTGCACCACCGCGTCGATCGACGCCCGCACGAACTGCGTGGTGTCGTAGACGATGCGGTAGTCCACGCCCTCGGGCATCAGCGGCTTCACCTCGGCCATGGTGGCGCGCACCTGGTCGGCAATGTCGATGGCATTCGAGCCGGGCGCGGCCAGGATGGCCACGGCCACCGCAGGCTGGTTGTCCAGCAGGGAGCGCAGCGCATAGTCGGCCGCGCCGAGTTCCAGGCGGGCCACGTCACGCAGGCGCGTCACCGCGCCTTCGGCACTGGTCTTGACGATGATGTCGCCGAATTCCTCTTCGGTCTGCAGGCGACCCTGCGCGTTGATCGACAGCTGCAGGTCCACGCCGGGCAGCCCGGGCGAGGCGCCCACCACACCGGCGGCCGCCTGCACGTTCTGCTCACGAATGGCCTGCACCACGTCGCTGGCGGCCAGGCCGCGTTCGGCGACCTTCTGCGGGTCGAGCCAGACGCGCATCGCGTACTCGCCGCCGCCCCATAGCTGCACCTGCCCCACGCCCTTGAGGCGGGCCAGCCGGTCCTTCAGGTTGAGCGTGGCGTAGTTGCGCAGGTAGTTGATGTCATAGCGCTCGTTGGGCGACACGATGTGCACCACCATCGTGAGGTCCGGCGAGCTCTTGATCGTTGTCACACCCAGGCGCCGCACCTCCTCAGGCAGGCGCGGTTCGGCCTGGCTCACGCGGTTCTGCACCAGCTGCTGCGCCTTGTCGGGGTCGGTGCCCAGCGCGAAGGTGATGGTCAAGGACATCACGCCGTCGGTGGTGGCCTGGCTGCTCATGTAGAGCATGCCCTCGACACCGTTGATCGACTCCTCCAGTGGCGTGGCCACGGTCTCGGCGATGACCTTGGGGTTGGCGCCGGGGTATTGCGCGCGCACCACCACGGTGGGCGGCACGACCTCGGGATATTCGGACACCGGCAGCGCGCGCATCGCGATCAGGCCGGCGATCAGCATGAGCACCGACAGCACCCCGGCAAAGATGGGGCGGTCGATGAAGAACTTCGACAGATTCATGGGGCCTCCCTCCGTACAGGCATCGATCAGGACTGGCCGGCCGCGGTGCGACGGGCCTGCACTTCAGGCTTGGCATCCATCGACACCATCTCGGGCGCCACGACCACCCCCGGGCGCACCCGCTGCAGGCCGTTGACCACCACCCGCTCGTTGGCCTTCAGGCCCGAGGTCACGATGCGCAGTCCGTTGACCGACGCACCCAGCGTCACCTCGCGCCAGGCGACCTTGTTGTCGTCGCCCACCACCATCACGAAGCGCTTGTTCTGGTCGGTGCCCACCGCGCGTTCGTTGATCAGCAAGGCCGTGCTTTGCGTGGCCTGGCCCATGCGCAGCCGGGCAAACTGCCCCGGCATCAGCTGGCCGTCCTGGTTGTCGAACACCGCGCGCACACGCACCGTGCCGCTGCGGGCATCGACCTGGTTGTCCACCAGCTGCAGCCGGCCCACATGCGGCAGGTCGGCCGTGCTGGCCGTGCCCATGTGCACCGGGATGCGTTCGATCAGGCCGCGCGCGCTGCCGCCGCGCGGCAGGTCCTTCAGTGCCCGTGCCACCACCTGTTCGTCGGCGTCGAAGCTGGCATAGATGGGATGCACCGACACCAGCGTGGTCAGCACCGGCGCGCCGGGGCCGGCGGCCACGAGGTTGCCCGCCGTGACCTCCAGCCGGCCCACGCGGCCGTCGACCGGAGCGCGCACCTGGGTGTAGCCCAGATTCAGCCGGGCCGTCTGCAACTGGGCCTGGGCGGCACGCAGGTTGGCCTCGGCTTCGCGCTGGGCATTGAGGCGCTCGTCCAGCTCACGCTGCGCGATGGCACGTTCGTCCCACAGCCGGCGCGCACGTTCCAGGTCGCTGAGCGTGTAGGCCTGGCGAGACTGCGCAGCCATCACCTGGGCCTCGGCGCGCTCGACTTCAGCCGCATACGGTGCCGGGTCGATCGTCACCAGCAGTTCGCCACGGCGCACCAGCGCGCCCTCGCGGAAGTGCACCGACTGCACCTGGCCGGCCACGCGCGAGCGGATGTCCACCCGTTCGACCGCCTCAAGGCGGCCCGAGAACTCGTCCCAGGCAGACACCTGGCTCGGCAGCACGGTGGCCACTGACACCGGCGTGGCCGGCGGTGCGGCCGGCGGGCTGTCGGCATGGGTGCCCTGCACCAGCACCAGCGAAGCGAGAGCGGAACCGACGGCCGTCAGGGCCGTGCCGATGATCCACGGGCGGCGCCCGCGGGATGAGGTGTCGGGAAGAGACATGGAAGAACTCCTTGAGGATCTTTGCGAAACGCACGGAACCTGCACGGCAGATTCCGAATCGCGATGTCGCGAAGGTTAGGGTTCTTCCGGGTTTCGATAAACGCTGCAATTGCGCTCACAGCGTTTCCAGGATGCCAACAATCGACACGGCGCACGGCCGGGACAGACTCAGCGCCCGCTCAGTCGCGCGGCCTGAAGGCCTGGTGCTGTGCGAACAGTTCGACGACCCAGTCGACAAATGCACGCACCTTGGCACTGAGGTGGCGGTTCGACGGGTAGACCACATAGATCGGCAGCGTGCCGGCGCCCCATTCGGGCAGCACCTGCACCAGTTCACCACTGGCGATGCGCGATTCGGCCATGAAGCGCACCGGCTGGAAGATGCCCAGGCCCGACATGCCCGCCACCATGTAGGCGCTGGCCTCATTGACCGCCAGCACATGCCGCCCTTCGATCTCCAGCGTTTCGCCGTCCTTCTCGAAGGTCAGCGGGAAGAGCCGGCCATTGGCGGCCGAGACGTAGTTGACCACCTGATGCGCGGTCTCGATCTCACTGGGGTGGCTGGGCAGGCCGTGCCGGCGCACATATTCAGGGGTGGCACAGGTCATGAAGTCGACCGTGGCGATGCGCCGGGCCACCAGCGACTGGTCGGTCAGCGTGCCGCCGCGGATCACGCAGTCGACGTTGTCGCTGACCAGGTTGACGGGCCGGTCGGTCACGCCCATCTCGACCTGCAGGTCGGGGTAGCGCGCGTGAAAGTCCATCATGTGGGGGATGAGGATCTCGTGTGCCACCGAGGTGCCCACGTCGATGCGCAACCTCCCCTTGGGGCTGGTGCGGGCCCGTGACATCGTGGCCTCGATCTCGTCGAGGTCGGCCAGCAGGCGCACGACACGCTCGTAATACACCGCACCGTCGGATGTCACGGTCACACTGCGGGTCGTGCGCTGCAGCAGCTTGACCTTCAGATGCGCCTCCAGGCTCTGGACGAGCTTGGTGACGGTGGGTTTGGGCATCTGCAGCGAATCGGCTGCCTTGGTGAAATTCCCGGCCTCGACCACCCGCGCGAAGACCCGCATCGCTGCCACTTGATCCAAGTTTTTTCTCCTGGCCCGCTCCCCGCGGGCCCTCGCCAGACAAACAGGCCCTGAGGTGGGTACGGACGTTGAAGGTTCAAGGGGCCGCCCGCCGATTGTTCACGATTGGAAATGCTGTTGCCAGACTCCTGCCATTGATCGACGCGCCGGTTGCCCTTATCTTCCCATCATTGCAGCCCACCTGCCCGCCACGTCGATGGCCCGCCGAAAGATGTCCTCACTCACCGCCCAACCCGCCAACGCCCGAGACGCCGCGTGTCAGCACGTGGAAGATTCGGTGATCGATCTGCCCGGGGTCTCGCTGCCGGTGCGACTGTACGGGCAGCGTGCCAGTGCCGCCGGTGCACCGCTGGTGGTCCATTTTCATGGCGGGGCTTTCACCTCCGGCACGCTGGATTGCGGCACCAAGGTGGCGCATCTGCTGTGCAAGGCCGGGGCGCGTGTGGTGTCGGTGGCCTATCCGCTGGCGCCCGAATGCCGCTTTCCGGCATCGGTCGATGCGGCCTACGAGGCCCTGGTGTGGGCCGCGGCCAAGCGCAACCGCCTGGCCGGGCCGGGCGCCCGGGTGTTCGTGGCCGGCGAGGAAGCCGGCGGCAACCTGGCCGCCGTGATGGCCATGATGTCACGCGACCGTCACAAGCCCGAGCTGGCCGGCCAGATCCTGATCTCGCCGATGCTCGACCCGTGCATGGCCACGGCCTCGCTGCGCGAAGCCGGCTTGGGCCAGCCGGGATGCACCTGGGCCGAAGGCTGGAAGCGTTACCTGCGCGATGTGGGCGATGCCGACCATCCCTATGCCTCGCCCAGTGCCTCCACGCGTCTGGGCCATCTGCCGCCGGCGCTGGTGCTCACCACCGCCGACGATCCGCTGCGCGACGAGGCGCTGTGTTATGCCCATCGCCTGAAGGATGCCGGCGTGCCGGTGACCGAAGTGGTGCTGGCCTGCGGTGCGGACTGGCCGGGTGCGCTGATGGAAGGTGACGCCGCCGAACTCGACAGCCCCTGCGCCTGGGCCGAACGGTCGCTCGAGCACCTGCGCCGCTTCATGCACGCGGTGCCCGAGATGGCTTCGGCCAAGGTGGCCTGAGTTCAGGACGATCGGGCCAGGGCCGGCGCCGCCACAGGCGCGCTGGCCTTCAGGCCGATGGCCTGCATCAGCGCAAAGGCAGCCACGGCCACCGCCTGCGTGCCGACATAGAACACCCCAAGCGGTGAAGGCGACACGACACCGCCCACCAGGATGCCCACGCAGGCCAGGGCCCAGGCCAGGTTGCCCAGCACGATGAAGCGCGTCAACAGCACCGGGACACGCGCACTGCGAGCCATCCAGATCAGCAGCGCGGCATAGCCGATCATGAAGATGCCGGTCTCGAGCAGCAG
Source organism: uncultured Burkholderiales bacterium (assembly GCA_965650765.1). Taxonomy (GTDB): domain Bacteria; phylum Pseudomonadota; class Gammaproteobacteria; order Burkholderiales; family Burkholderiaceae_C; genus Caldimonas. Next base: position 25,585 of record CBFGPV010000025.1, on the reverse strand, counting down.
TGCACGCGGCAGAACCAGCCATTCGGTCAGCAGGCCCAGGGCTGCGAGCTGCAGCACTGCACTGGCCGCCGAGGCCACCGCGTCGATGGTGATGCCCAGCTTCAGCAGGGGGGACGGTGTCACGCTTTTCATCTTCACTCTCCTTGTTGAAATGAAATCGGGGTGGCCCGCGGCCCGGGTGTCAGCCGTGTGAGCTGTGTCAGCCGTGCCGGTGCCTGGAGTCCTCAGGCGCCTGGTCGCGCTCGTGCAGGCCGTAGTCGCGCACGACCTGCGCCACACGCAACCGGTAGTCGGCAAAGATCCGCTCGCGCCCGGCCTGCTGGGTGCGGCGGTGCACCTCCAGGTTGCGCCACTGGGCGATGGCGGCCTCGTCCCGCCAGAACGACAGCGACAGCAACCGGCCCGGATCGCTCAGGCTCTGGAAGCGTTCGATCGAGATGAATCCATCGATGGCCTGCAGATGGGGCCGCAAGGCCGCGGCCGCGTCGAGGTAGTCGGTGGTGTGGCCCGGCTGCGGCACCACTTCGAAGATGACGGCCAGCATGTCGTTCACGCCCGTGCGGCGGCCAGCCCCAGGCAGGTGCCGTCGACCACTTCGGTGAAGCTGCGCCGCTCCTGCACGATGAAGCGCATGCGGCGTGCCATCTCGAAATTCTCGCGGCCCTGCGGGTCGGTCTTCAGTCGCTGGCGATAGGCCTCGTAGGCCGCCAGGCTGTCGAAGGCGATCAGGCCCCACGCAACGTCATTGGTGCCTTCGTGCGGCAGGAAGTAGCCAAGCAGCTGGCCGCCGCAGCGCGGGATGATGCGGCCCCAGTTCTCGGCGTAGGTCTTGAAGGCGTCGCGCTGGAAGGGGTCGATGCGGTATTCGATGAAGCAGGTGATGGTCATGGGGTGGTCTTCGATGCAGGGTTGAGGACAGTGTGGCGGGCCCGGGCGGCCCGGTCGATGACCTCGGAGGTCATGAACCCACGGCGCTGATCGTCCGCGATCGGTGGCATGCGATGCTTCGCTGCAGGACGAACCATCGGCCCGCGGGCTCTGGCACGATGCAGCCATGCACACCAATCAAGTCGCACGCATCGCCTCGCTGGTGGGGGAACCGGCTCGCACCGCCATGCTGCTGGAGCTGATGGACGGCCGGGCGCTGACCGCCAATGAACTGGCGCAGGCCGCCCGGGTGACGCCGCAGACCGGCAGCCGGCACCTGGCGCAGCTGGTCGAGGGCGGCCTGCTGGTCGTCGAGCAGCGCGGCCGGCACCGCTATCACCGCCTGGCCAGCGCCGAGGTGGCCCAGCTGCTCGAAGGCATCATGCAGCTCGCCGCGCGCCAGCCGCACGCCAGCCGCGCGGTGGTGCCCGGCCCGCGCAATGAGGCGATGCGCCTGGCCCGCACCTGCTACGACCATGTGGCCGGCCGCCTGGGGGTGGCCATCGCCCAGCGCCTGCTGCACGACGGCGCCGTGGTCTTTGACGGTGAGTCCGGCTGGGTGACGCCGCAGGTGCATGCATCGCTGTCAAGCCTGGGCATGTCGTTCGACGACACGCAGGCCGGCGCACGTCGGCCCGGTTGCCGCCCCTGCCTGGACTGGAGCGAACGACGGCCGCATGTGGCGGGCCGTCTGGGGCGCCAGTTGTGCGCGCACTGCATCGAGCGCGGCTGGCTGCGCCGCCACACCGGCAGCCGCGCACTGGAGATCACGCCACCCGGCGCCCAGGCCCTGTCGGCCTGGCTGGGCCCGGCGTTCAGTCCGTGGCGCCAGGAGTCCCGTCCCGGCCCCTGAGCCACTGCGGCGACGCTCTGCGCTGCGGCTCTTTGGTCGTAAGCCCGTTGGGGGATTGCTCCATCCCGACACGCCCCGAAAAATCGCCTGCGTCACAACCGCAGAGCAACCACGTGCCCTTCACCGCGCGGCGCAGAATGTCCCCCTCCCGCCCGGCCGCGACGCCTGAATCCATGATCACCTGGCTTGCACGCCGCTCGCCACGCCGCGAGCCTGCGAAGCTGGCCCCGGCTGAGCATCGTGCCCTGTGGCGGGCCCTGTTGGCCGTGGCCTTGCTCACGCTGTCACAGATCCAGCTCGGCATCCCCGCCTCACCCGACGCCCTGGATGCCGGCTGGCTTCAAGTACTGGGGCACGCCCATGTCCAGGGGTGGGTGTGGGGCCGCGACATCGTCCACACCTACGGCCCCCTCGGTTTCCTTCATCCCTACCTCGGTTACGACCCGGCCGTGTTCCCGCGGTATGCCCTCGGGCAACTGGCACTGGCCCTGGGCGGCGCGCTGGTGTTGGCGGGTGCCTTGGGTCGGGGCATGGGCACGGCCTGGCGCACCTGGGTGGTGGTGGGCTGGGTGGCGGTGACCACCTCGCTGGTCAAGACCGACGCCGTGAGCTACCTCGCGGTGGCTGCGGCCTTTGTGGTGCTGCAGGACCTGGCTGCCACCTGGCGCAGCCGCGGCCGCGCTCGGTGGTGGGCTTGCGCGGCGGTCATGGCCCTGCTCGGCGTGGTCGGGTTGATCAAGTTCTCGTATTTCCTGCTCGGCGGGCTGGCAGTGATGTTGAGCGTGGCGCGCGTGGCCGCCATGCCGGGCGGTGCCCGCGTGGCTGCGGGGTGGCTGGCGATCGCAGCGGCTGCCTGGGCCGGAGCCTGGATGGTCGTGGCCGGCCAGCCGGCCTCGGCGTGGCTTGACTATGTATCAACGAGCCTCGAGGTCAGCAGCGCCTACAACCTGGCCATGGGGCAGGCGGGCCATGCGGTGCCGTTGTGGATCGGGGCAGCGACCCTGCTTGCTGCCGGTGCGGCCGCGCTCGCGCATGCGGTGCGCGCGGACGGCGGGCGCGTGGCTGCCGCGAGCGATGTGCTGTTCTGGGCGGCCATGGGGTTTCTGGTGTGGAAGGCCGCCTTCGTGCGCCAGGACGCCGGGCACGAGCTGGCCTACTTCCTGACACTGTCGTCGATCGCGCTGTTGCTTTGGGCGCGGGGTGCCGCGCCCTGGGGCGGGGTGGCGGTGCTGGCGGTGCTGGGGTTCGTGCTGTCGTATGGTCCGCTGGTGTCCACGTGGTCGCAGCTGGGCACGGCCCTGGTGGTCGACCACCGGCAGAACGGGGAGGCCGCGCTCGGCCGCTTCCAGGCCCGGCAGGACGCCGAGCGGGCGCGGCTGCAGGCGCAGTGGGCCCTGCCGAAGACGCACGCGCGGGTGGGCGATGAGCCGATCGACCTTGTCGGTGTGCAGCAGGGCCGGCTGCTGATCAACGGCCTGAACTACCAGCCCCGGCCGGTGTTCCAGAGTCACATGGCTCACTCGACCGCGCTGGCCCGGATGAACGCCGAGGCCCTGTCGGGCGAGCGGGCGCCGGGCCACGTCCTGTTCCAGGTGATGCCGATCGACGGCAAGCTGCCGTCGTCAGAAGACCCGCTGGCACTGGTGGAACTGCTGCGCCGCTACGAGTGGGTGGACCACGAGGCGGGGCTCGAACTGCTGCGCCGGCGCAGCGGGGCCTCGGCGCCCGCGGCCGATCGCGAAGCAGGCACGCTGCGCCTGCCGGCAGGCGAATGGGTGAGCCTGCCTGGCGCAACGTCCGGCGGGCCATCGTCCTTGCTGTCCCTGCGGCTGCAATGGCGGCCCTCGTGGAAGCAGCGGGCCTTCGCCTTTGCGCTGAGGGCACCACTGCTGCGGCTGGAGGTCGAGACGTCGACAGGCCAGCGGCACACCTACCGCTTGTCCCAGGGCGCGGCGCGCGCCGGCTTTCTGGTGCAGCCGCTGCTGCTGGACCAATCCCAGGCCGTCGCCTGGATGACGCGCCGCGAGCGGCCCGCCGGCATCGTGTCGCGACTTCGCGTGATGCGCGAGGACGGCTTTGGTCGCGACCTGCCCGGCGGCCCCTTGATCGAAGCCACGATGGTGTTGCATGACGCACCCGTCTGAAGCCCTGGCGGGCCCGATCTACGTCGACGTCGACCGCACGCTGCTGCGCACCGACTGGCTGCACGAGGCCATGCGCCGCTTCGTGCTGTCTCATCCGTGGCGGGCCTGGCTGCTGCTGTGGTGGCTGCTGCGCGGCCGGGCCTACCTGAAGGCGCGGCTGGCGCGTGAGGTCGAGCTCGACCTGGCCCTGCTGCCGCTGCACGAAGGACTGGTCGACTATCTGGCCCGGCAGGCCCGCTGCGGTCGCCCGGTGCACCTGGCAAGTGCCTCACCTCGTGAGCTGGTCGAACGGCTCGCGCAGCGGCTGGGCTTCATCGGCGACGTGCTCGGCAGCGAGCCGGGCCTGAACCTCAAGGGTGAGGCCAAGCTCGCGGCGATGCGCAGGCACAGCGCGGGGCAGGCATTCGCCTATGCAGGCGACGCCGTGGCGGACCGGCCGATCTTCCGCGCGGCGAGCGCCTGCATTCCGGTCGGGCCTGCGGTGGCCTGGGTGGCGCAGGTGGAGCCTGCCCGCAAGGTGGAGGCGAGCTTCCCGTTCGAGCAGTCCGCGCCGGGCGCCTGGTGGCGACTGTTGCGTGTGCATCACTGGCTCAAGAACCTGTTGCTGGTGCTGCCCGCGCTGCCGGTGGCCGCCGAGCTGGACGCCCCGCGCTGGTGGGACCTGGCCGCAGGCTGGCTGGCCACCGGTCTCGTGGCCTCGGCGATGTACGTGTTCAACGACCTGCTGGACCTGGAAGCCGACCGGCTGCATCCCGAAAAGCGGCACCGGCCGCTGGCATCGGGCCGCATCGGCCTGCCCGCAGGCGTGCTCGCGGTGGCCGCGGGCCTGGTCGCCGGCATGGGGATCGCGGCGCTGAGCGTGCACCTGCTGTTCGCCGGAGCACTGGCCGGCTACGCGCTGGCCTCGGGGCTCTATTCGTGGTGGCTCAAGCGTCATGCGGTGGTGGACGTGCTGTGGCTCGCGGGGCTGTATGCCTTCCGGGTGGCCATGGGGGCGGCATGCATCCTGATCGTGCCGTCGTTCTGGCTCATCGGCTACTGCCTTGCGGTCTTCCTGAGCCTGGCCCTGCTGAAGCGGCATGTCGAGGTGACACGTGTGCAGCCCGGCGAGCAGCCCGTGTGGGCCGCACGCGGCTACGTGCCCGACGACGCCCCTTTCCTGATGGCCACCGGCGTGGCCGCCGCCTGCGTGAGTGCCATGGTGTTCGCGCTGTACCTGCACGAACGCACGCCTGCGCTGCCGTGGCCGGTGCTGGCGGCCTTGTGGGTGGGCTGGGCGGCGGTACTCGCCAGCCTGCTGCGCATGTGGCTGCGTGCCGCGCGGCGCACCATGGACTTCGACCCGGTGATGTTCGCCATGCAGGACCGGCCCACACTGGTCACGGCCACGCTGGCCCTTGCGGTGCTGACGGCCAGTTCAGTGTTCCGGGGCAGCTGAACGGCCAAGGGTGCGACTCAGGTTCGCCCCGCCCACACGCACTGGCGCAACCACGGGCTCACGCGATAGCGCTCCCCACGGCAGGCCCGGTCGAGCTGTTCGAGCAGGGCGACCACGGGCGCTGCCCCCCACTGTGCCAGCCACTCGAACGGGCCGGCTGGATAGTTCACGCCCAGCTTCATGGCCTGGTCGGCACCTTCGACGGTGCACACGCCTTGCTGCACCGCGTCGGCGGCCTCGTTGATCAGCATGGCCACGGTGCGGGCAACCACAAGGCCAGGGGTGTCGGCGACAAGCACCGGCCGGACACCCACGGCGTGCAACCAACGCGCCGCATCGCGGTGCCAGGACGCTGGCGCAGCGGCGGCCACCGCATGGGCCAGGGCAGCGCCAGAGGGCTGTACGGGGAGATCGAATACCGCCACGGCAGGCTGCGGACCGAGCGCCGCCAGTTCAGCGGCCGTGCGTCCGTCGGTCAGGCGCAGCTGGGCGCCGTCGATGTCCAGGCCGCACCAGGCACTGACCGGTTCGTGGCTGACCGCATGCCCGGCTGCGGCCAGCCGGTCGGCCCAGTTGGTGCACCAGGCCGCGTTGCCGTGCACGACCACTGACGCGGCAGCCGGCGGTGAGGTGTCAGCCAGCGTGTCGGCGACCACGGGCTCGTGCACCAGGGCACCGTCGCGATAGGTGTAGAACCCCCGGCCGGACTTGCGGCCCAGCCAGCCGGCGTCGACCAGTTCACGCTGCACCAGGGACGGGCCATAGCGGCGATCGCCGAAGTTGGCCCGGAACACCGACTCGGTCACCGCAAGGTTGGTGTCATGGCCGATCAGGTCCATCAGCTCGCACGGGCCCATGCGAAAGCCCGCTGCCCGCAGGCAGGCATCGAGCGCGGCCGGGGTGGTGCAGCGTTCATGCAGCAGCGCCAGCGCTTCGGCATAAAACGGGCGCGCGATGCGGTTGACGATGAAGCCCGGTGTGGAGCGGGCCTGCACCGCCGTCTTGCCCCACTGTTGCGCCAGCACCGCAACACGCTCGGCCACGGCCGGCTCGGTGTGCAGGCCCGACACCACCTCCACGAGTTTCATGACCGGCACGGGGTTGAAGAAATGCATGCCGACCACGCGGCCGGGCTGCTGCAGGCCACGCGCCAGGGCGGTGATCGAGATCGACGAGGTGTTGGTGGCCAGCACGCAGTGCGGCCCCACGACCGACTCGAGCGAGCGCATCAGCTCGCGCTTGGCGTCAAGGTCCTCGACGATGGCCTCGATCACCCAGTCGGCCTGGGCGGCTTCGGCCAGGTGCTCGATCGGCCGGATGCGTTCGATGATGCCGGCGGCCGTGTCGGTGCTCATCCTGCCGCGCTCGACCAGCGCCTGCAGTGATGCGCCCAGCCTGCGGCAGGCATCGACAGCGGCACCGGCGCGGGCGTCATGCAGCCACACCGGATGACCGGCCTGTGCGGCCACCTGCGCAATGCCGCTGCCCATGATGCCGGCGCCCACCACCAGCACGGGCCTGTCGTTCGCCACCGATGGGGTTGTCATGAGCGGATCCAGGGCGCCGGCCGTTTGGCCAGGAAGGCGGCAAACCCCTGTCGCGCCTCGTCGGTGCCACGCACGCGGCTGATGGTGCGAGCGGTGAGTTCACGCACCTCGGGCGTCACCGGCCCCACGCTGAGTGCGCCGAACAGGGCCTTGAGTTCGCCCTGGGCCAACGGGCCGCCCTGCAGCAGTTCGCCTGCCAGGGCATCGACGGCCGTGTCCAGGTCGGCCGGGTCGGACACGACCTGGTGCACCAGGCCCATCGCGAGCGCCTGCGCGGCGGTGATGCGGCTGGCCGACAGGCCCAGGCGCAGCGCCTGGCGCTTGCCGACGGCATTGACGAGATACGGGCCGATCACCGACGGCAGGATGCCGAAGCGCACCTCGCTGACTGCCAGCCGGGCATCGGCGCTGGCGATGGCCAGGTCGCAGGCACACACCAGTCCCACGCCGCCGCCCAGCGCCAGGCCCTGCACGCGCGCAATCGTCGGCTTGGGACAGGACGCCACGAGGTGCAGCATGTGCGCAAAGCGGCGCGCGTCGTCGAGGTTCCATTCCGGACTGGCCGCGCTGGCGCGCTGCATCCATTGCAGGTCGGCGCCGGCACTGAAGGCCTGGCCCTCCCCCGCCAGCACGATGACCCGCACCTGCGGGTCGGCGGCGAGCTGCTCGAAGGTGTCGGCCAGCTCGCCGATCATGGCCTCGTTGAAGGCATTGAACACCTCGGGCCGCGCCATGTCGATGCGCGCCACGCCGCGGATGGATCGCGAGAGCTTGAGCGTGTTCATGAGGAGCGGCCCGTCAGTTGCCAGGGGCTCAGTATGTTTCAAGATGCAGCCTTCCTTCACGTTTCAGGGCCGCACCCAGCTGCTCCCAGGACAGGCCGGCCTGCTGCGCCACGTCGCGCAGGGCCAGGACCACACCTTCTTCCATGCTCTTGAGACCGCACACGTAGATGTGGGTGTTGCCGTCGTGCAGCAAGGCGGCGAGGTCCGGGGCGCGCTCGCGCATCAGGTCCTGCACATAGCGCCGCGGCGCGCCCGGCGTGCGCGAGAACGCCAGGTTGATGTCGATGAAGTCCCGTGGCAGGTTCATCAGCGGGCCGAAGTAAGGCAGCTCCTCCTTGGTGCGGGCGCCGAAGAACAGCATCAGCCGACCACCGTCGAACTTGCCGCTGCTGCGCAGCCGGCGTCGCCATTCGGTCATCGCACGCATGGGTGCGCTGCCGGTGCCGGTGCAGATCATCACGATGTTCGAGCGCGGATGGTTGGGCATCAGGAAGCTGGTGCCGAACGGACCGATCACCTGCACCGTGTCGCCCACCGACAGGTCGCACAGGTAGTTGGAGCACACACCGCGCACCGGCTTGCCATGGTGGTCGCTGGTCACGCGCTTGACCGTGAGCGAGACGTTGTTGTAGCCCGGTCGCTCGCCGTTGCGGGGGCTGGCGATCGAGTACTGTCGGGCGTGGTGGGCCTTGCCGTGGGCGTCGGTGCCAGGCGGCACGATGGCGATCGACTGCCCTTCCAGCACCGGAAAGGGCATGCTGCCGAAATCGAGCACGATGTGATGGGTCTCGTTTTCGGTGCCGGCCTCGTTGACGCGCACATTGCCCACCACCGTCGCGGTCGTGGGCTGCTTCGGCCCGTACAGGTTGGTGTAGGCATGGGCGGCCGACCAGGGCGGCACGGTGGCGCCCCAGGCGGCGGGGTTGAACGCGGCCTCACCCGTCGGGTCGGTGGTCGCGGTCGGGCGGGGCGGCGGGGCCAGCTCGGCCTGCTGTGGCGGCAGCTCGATGCCGGCCGCAGCGATCTGGTCGTCGCTCAGCTCGGGCGGCAGCTCGTCCCACAGCAACTGCTCCTCGATCGGGTAGGCCAGCGCGCGCGGCATGTTGCGCCAGTGGTCGATCGCGCCGGTCGGGCACGGCGGCACGCAGGCCATGCAGCCATTGCAGACCTCGGCCTTGACCACATAGTTGCGGTCGTCGTGCGTGATCGCGTTGATCGGGCACGTGGCCTCGCAGGTGTTGCACCGTATGCAGATCTCCGGGTCGATCAGGTGCTGCCTGATGATCACCGTCTGGGTGGCCATGTCCATGGGGTTGTTCTCCAGCTCAGCAGGCCCCGGCGCGCCTTCGCGCCGCCGGGCCGTCGCAGGGTCATCAGTTGAATCGCACGTACTCGAAGTTGACCGGCTGGCGGTTGATGCCCATGACGGGCGGCGCGATCCAGTTCGCAAATTGACCCGGCTCGACCACCCGGCCCATCAGCGAGGCCACGAAGGCGCGGTCCTCGGCGGTGGGCAGCCACTCGGCCTTGCGGGCCTCCCATTCGGCCTCGCTGACCACCTGGCCCTCGGGCGACAGCTTCAGCCCGGCCAGCGCGCCGATGTTGCGGTGGAAGGCCTTGTGCGGCACCTTGAGCCGCACCGGAATGCTGGCCTTTTCGATCACCTTGTTCCAGCGCTCCACCCCGGCCATCGAGTCCTTGATGTAGTCGTCGCGCAGCACCTCGTTGAGGGCGTTGAGCATCGGCACTTCCTTCTCGACGAGCTGGCCCCCGTGCACCTCGAGCACCTTGTAGGTCTGGCCCTTGAGCAGGTGGTCGTCGGCGCGCTTGCCTTCCTCGTAGCGGCCCTTCAGCCCCGAGCTGTAGAAGGTGGCGGCATTGCTGGACTGATCGGCACCGAACAGGTCGATGGTGACGCTGTAGTGGAAGTTCAGGTAGCGCTGGATGGTCGGCAGGTCGATCACGCCGGCGGCGCGGATGCGCCCCACGTCGTCGGTCTTGAGCTCGTTCATCACCTGGCAGGTGCGCGCGATGACACGCGAGACGCCCGACTCGCCCACGAACATGTGGTGCGCCTCTTCGGTCAGCATGAACTTGGTCGTGCGCGCCAGCGGGTCGAAGCTGCTTTCGGCCAGCGCACACAGCTGGAACTTGCCGTCGCGGTCGGTGAAGTAGGTGAACATGAAGAAGCTCAGCCAGTCGGGCGTCTGCTCGTTGAAGGCCCCGAGGATGCGCGGGTTGTCGGCATCCCCCGAGCGACGCTCCAGCAGGGCCTCGGCCTCTTCGCGGCCGTCGCGGCCGAAGTAGCGGTGCAGCAGGTAGACCATGGCCCACAGGTGACGGCCTTCCTCGACGTTCACCTGGAACAGGTTGCGCAGGTCGTATTGGCTCGGACAGGTCAGCCCCAGGTGGCGCTGCTGCTCGACCGAGGCGGGTTCGGTGTCGCCCTGGGTGACGATGATGCGGCGCAGGTTGGCGCGGTGCTCGCCGGGCACGTCCTGCCAGACGTCCTCGCCCAGGTGGTCGCCGAAGTGGATCTTGCGGCCCTCCTCCTTCGGATTCAGGAAGATGCCCCAGCGGTAGTCGGGCATCTTCACATGGCCGAACTGCGCCCAGCCCTGCGGGTCGACGCTGATGGCGGTGCGCAGGTAGACGTCGAAGTTGTGCGAACCGTCCGGCCCCATGTCGCCCCACCAGTCCAGGAAGTTGGGCTGCCATTGCTCGAGTGCGCGCTGCAGCGTGCGGTCTTCGGCGAGGTTGACGTTGTTGGGGATCTTTTCGCTGTAGTTGATGCCGGACATGCGGGGCTCCTGGGTGGACGTCGTCGGGGGTGGTTCAGTCGGGGAAGATCACACGCGGTTCAGGTCGAAGGCTGCCTTTTCGCCCTTGCCGTAGACCTTCAGCGCGCCCTTGTCGCCCACCGCGTTCGGGCGCTGGAAGATCCAGTTCTGCCAGGCGGTGAGGCGGCCGAAGATGCGCGTCTCCATGGTTTCCTTCGAGGCAAAGCGCAGGTTGGCCTCCAGGCCGGTGAGCGCATCGGGCGACATGGCCGCGCGCTCCTCGATGGCCAGGCGCACCTCGTCGGTCCAGTCGATGTCGTCCGGGGCGGCGGTGATCAGGCCGAGGGCCAGCACCTGGTCGGCGTCGAGCGCACGGCCGATGGCCTCGCGGGCCGCGGCCATCGGGGCGGCTTCTTCGTAGAAGCGGCGGGCCAGCCGCGACTGGCCGTTGACCATTGGCCAGGTGCCGAAGTTGAGCGCCGACAGCATGAGCCGCGGGGCACGCTCGGGCGCATCGGGCAGCGCCAGCATGTAGCAGCGGTCGGCCGCAAAGGCCAGCTCGGCCAGCGTGCCGGCAAAACACGAACCGGGCTCGACCAGCGCAAACAGGGAACGCGACGACACGTCCAGCCGCGCCAGCGTGCGGCGCAACTGCCCGGTCACCGCCCGCACGAACCAGTGGTCGGCATGCTGCGCCAGCGCCGCATCACACGCCAGCACGGCCTGGGCGTCACCGCGGGTCTTGAGCAGCCAGGTGCCGATGTCGAGTTCGTTGGTGCGCATCGACAGGATCGCGTCGTCCAGCTCGCGGGCGACCTGCAGCGGCCACCAGGCGCAACCGGCCGCTTCGATGCCGGCAATGTCACCCGGCTGCGGCGTGGTCGGTGCGTGCACGGTGAAGCTGGCCGTGCGATGGGCACGATCGATCTCGACGGTGACGTGCGAGTAGCGCAGCGCATCGGCCTCGATGCTGCGCTGGATGGGCGTGAGCGTCACACCCCTGGCGCCGGCCGGGCGGTTGCTGGTGGCGGCCAGCTGCTGGGCACGCTCCTGCACCACCTGGGCGAACTGGCTGGTCTTGGGCGCGGCGTCCACCAGGCGCCACTCGACCGCGCGCTGGCCGCGCACGCCCTCGACGCTGGAGCAGAAGATGTCGGCCAGGTCATGGCGCACACGACGCTTGTCGGTCACGCGCGTCAGGCCGCCGGTGCCGGGCAGCACGCCCAGCAGCGGCACCTCGGGCAGCGAGACGGCCGAGGACCGATCGTCGACCAGCACGATGTCGTCGCAGGCCAGCGCCAGCTCGTAGCCGCCACCGGCGCAAGCGCCGTTCAGGGCGGCCACGAACTTCAGGCCTTCATGGCGGCTGGAGTCTTCGATGCCGTTGCGCGTCTCGTTGGTGAACTTGCAGAAGTTGACCTTCCAGGCGTGGCTGGACAGACCCAGCATGAAGATGTTCGCGCCCGAGCAGAAGATGCGGTCCTTCAGGCTCGTGACGATCACGGTGCGCACCTCGGGATGCTCGAAGCGGATGCGGTTCAAGGCGTCGTGCAGCTCGATGTCCACGCCCAGGTCGTAGGAATTGAGCTTGAGCTTGTAGCCCGGGCGCAGGCCGCCGTCTTCGGCAATGTCCATCGCCAGGGTGGCCGTGGCGCCTTCGAAGCTGAGCTTCCAGTGCCGGTAGCGGGACGGTTCGGTCTGGTAGTCGACGCGGGTGGGGTCAGTCATCTCGGCTCCTTCAGGCTGACATGCAGTTTGATGCATGTTTGTGTTCGATGGACTGCACAATAGTGCATGCTTTGAGGCGCGTCAAGCGCCACCGCGGGCGGGGAAACCCGCGGGTGGTGTCGGTGAACGTGTCAGCAGGCCGTGGCTCAGGTGCCGGCGGGATGGCCGGCGCCGGTCTGGCGCCGTGCGCCCCGGGCGCTCAGGCGGCCCAGTCCATCAGGCCGGCCGCATGCCGCACGGCCGCGCGCAGGCCCGAGAAGGTCTCTTCCAGCGAATGGCCGCTGGTGTTGTAGGTGAAGTCGGCCTTGGCATAAAAGGCCGCGCGCCCGTCGAGGATGCGCTTGAGGTCGTCCATCGCTTCCTTGCTGCCCGACATCGGACGGAAGTCGCCCTGGGCCACCACCCGTTTCATGTGGTCCTCGGGGGTGGCCTGCAGCCACACGGTGTAGCAGTGCGACAGCAGCAGGTTGAAGGTGGACGCATCCGACACCAGCCCCCCCGGCGTGGCGATCACCACCTCGGGATAGATCTGCACGGTCTCTTCGAGGGCCCGGCGTTCGTAGCGCCGGTAGGCGTTGGTGCCATAGAGCGAATGGATCTCGACGATGCTGCAGCCGGCAACCTTCTCGATCTCGCGGCTGAGCTCGACAAACGGGTAGCCCAGGTCTTCGGCCAGCAGCCGCCCGAGCGTCGACTTGCCCGCACCGCGCAGGCCGACCAGGGCGATGCGCGCCATGCGGGTGCGCTGGTCGCTGCCCGAGCCGAACAGCTCGGCCAGGCGCAGCCGGGCACGGTGCAGGTCGGCCTCGCTGCGGTCTTCCAGCAGCTCGCGGATCATCAGCCACTCGGGAGACGCGGTGGTCATGTCGCCGATGATCTCGGCCAGCGGGCATTGCAGCGCCTGGGCCACCTGCTGCAGCACCAGGATCGACGCATTGCCGGTGCCCAGCTCCAGGTTGGCCAGATGCCGCTCGGAAATGTCGGCCGCCAGCGCGGTGGCCTTGCGCGTCAGCCCCCGACGCGCGCGCAGGTTGCGGATGCGCTCACCCAGCGCCGTCAGGAAGGGGTCTTTGGCATGGGCGACATCGCCTGCCATGTCGGTCGTGTCCACGATGGTCCTTCTGGCCTCCAGCGGTACAGCAGCAGTGTGCTCGGGATTTACCCGAACATGAACTATTTTTCTTGACATCGCACAGAACCGGCGCGTATTGTTCCCACACACATGCACAATACTTCATGCCAAGCCGATCCTGCAAGCCCGTCGTGCCGCAGGACGCAGGAGCCCCGAGATGAGTGACACCCCACGCGCGCACTTCGATGCATTGGTGCGAACGATAACGCAGGCCATCGCCGGCCGGCCGCTCGATGCGGCACTGCGCACCTGGCTTTCCGAGACCCACGGCCCGGCCTCGGACTGGTTCCGCGACATGCAGGCCGCCTGTGAGGCCGGCGTGCGGGAGGGCTGGATCGCGCGCCATGTGACGCCCGAGCAGCCCCGCCTGCGCTACGGCCGGGTGGTGCGTCCGTCGCCCGAGACCGCCGAGTTTTCAGTGGACGTGGTCGACATGGACGACTGCGTCGGCCCCCACCATGTGCACCCGCTGGGCGAGATCGACCTGGTGATGCCCTTGAGCGCCGGGGCGCAGTTCGACGGCACGGCCGCGGGCTGGAAGGTCTACCCGCCCGGCAGTGCGCACCGCCCCACCGTCACCGGCGGTCGCGCGCTGGTGCTCTACCTCCTGCCGCAAGGCCAGATCGAATTCACCCAGCCGGCACGCCCATGACCGAACTCCTTCACAACCACCTGGGCGGCCGCTGGCAGCCCGGCCAGGGCCAGGGCAGCGCACTGGTCGACCCGGTGCTGGGCAACGAGCTGGTCCGCGTGTCCAGCGCCGGCCTGGACCTTGCCGAAGGTTTCGCCCATGCGCGGGACCAGGGTGGTGTGGCACTGCGCGCCCTGAGCTATGCGCAGCGCGCCGCGCTGCTGGCCGAAACGGCCGCCGTGCTGCAGACGCACCGCGCCGAGTACGACGCGATCTCGACCGCCAACTCGGGCACGACACGGCGAGATTCGGCGGTCGACATCGACGGCGCGCTGTTCACGATCGGCCAGTACGCCCGCTGGGGTGGCACGCTGGGCAACGCGCACCTGCTGCTCGACGGCGCGCCGGCCCGGCTCGGCAAAGACCCGGCCTTCCAGTCGCGCCACGTGATGCTGCCCACCCGCGGCCTGGCACTGTTCATCAACGCATTCAACTTCCCGGCCTGGGGCCTGTGGGAAAAGGCGGCGCCGGCCCTGCTCTCAGGTGTGCCGGTGATCGTCAAGCCGGCCACGGCCACGGCCTGGCTGACCCAGCGCATGGTGGCCGACGTCATCGCCGCCGGCATCTGGCCGTCGGGCGCCCTGTCGGTCGTGTGCGGCAGCTCGGCCGGCCTGATGGACGCACTGCAGCCCTTCGATCTGGTCTCGTTCACCGGCTCGGCCGAAACGGCCGCAGTGATCCGCGCGCACCGCGCCGTCGCACGCGACTCGGTGCGGGTGAACATCGAGGCCGACAGCCTCAACTCGGCCCTGCTGCTGCCCGACGGCCTGCCCGGCACACCGGCCTTCGACCTGCTGGTCAACGAGGTCGTGCGCGAGATGACGGTGAAGTCCGGGCAGAAATGCACCGCGATCCGTCGGGTGCTGGTGCCCGCCGAAGCCTACGATGCGGCCGCCGAGGCCATCGTCGCCCGGCTGCGCACCGTGGTCGTGGGCAACCCTCGCAACGACGGCGTGCGCATGGGCTCGCTCGTGAGCCGCGAGCAGCTCGCCCATGTGCACGACGGGCTGGCCCGCCTGGGCAGCCAGGCCACGACCCTGCTCGACGGCCGTGCCACCCCGCTGGTGGACGCCGACCCCGCCGTGGCCGCGTGCATCGGGCCGACGCTGCTGGGCACGCGCGACCCCGCCGCCAGCCCGCTGGTGCACCAGGTGGAGGTGTTCGGCCCCGTCGCCACGCTGATGCCCTACCGCAGCATCGACGAGGCGCATGCCCTGATCCGCCGTGGCGGCGGTTCGCTGGTGGCCTCGTTGTACGGCGCCGACCCGCAGCACATGGCCGCAAGCGCCCAGGCGCTGGCCGACACCCACGGCCGCATCCATGCGATCTCGCCCGACGTGGCCCAGCTTCACACCGGCCACGGCAACGTGATGCCGATGTCGCTGCACGGCGGCCCGGGCCGCGCCGGGGGCGGCGAGGAACTCGGCGGCCTGCGCGCGCTGGCCTTCTATCACCGCCGCTGTGCGGTGCAGGCGGCCGTGCCGGTGCTCGACGCGCTGGCCGCAACCGGTACCGCGCTGGCGCCCTGACCCGCACCGCTCCAGAACGAAGGACGAAGGAGACCCCATGGCACCGACCCACCGCCTGCCGGACGCCCCGCCGCAGCGCTTCAACTTTGCCGCCGACCTGATCGAACGCCATGCCGCACGCGCCGGGCGCACGGCCTACATCGACGACCACGGCCGCGTGAGTTACGGCGAGCTGGCACAGCGCGTGCGCCGCATGGCTGCCGGTCTGCAGGCCCTGGGGCTGCGCCGCGAAGACCGCGTGCTGCTGCTGATGCACGACAACATCGACTGGCCGGTGTGCTTTCTCGGTGCGCTGTATGCGGGGATCGTGCCGGTGGCCGTCAACACCCTGCTGACGGCCGACGACTATGCCTACATGCTCGAGCACAGCCGCGCCCAGGCCGCCCTGGTGTCGGGCGCGCTGCTGCCGGTACTGGACCAGGCCATGGGCCGCGCCCGCCACGAGGTGGCACACCGGGTGGTGTCTCATCCCGTCGCGCCGCTGCCGCCTGACACCCGCACTCACACGGTCGAGGGCTTGATCGCCTCCCATGAGGCGCTGGCGCAACCCGCCGACACCCTGGCCGACGAAGCGGCGTTCTGGCTGTATTCGTCCGGCTCGACCGGCCGGCCCAAGGGCACCGTGCACACGCACGCCAACCCGTGGTGGACGGCCGAGCTGTACGCCGGACCCGTGCTCGGCCTGCACGAAGGCGACACCGTGTTCTCGGCCGCCAAGCTCTTTTTTGCCTACGGGCTGGGCAATGCGCTGAGCTTCCCGCTCAGCGTGGGAGCCACCGTCGTGCTGATGGCCGAGCGCCCCACGCCCGACGCCTGCTTCAAGCGCCTGGTCGAGCACCGCCCCACGGTCTTCTGCGGCGCGCCCACCGGGTATGCGGGCATGCTCGCCTCACCCGCCCTGCCGTCTCGTGACCAGGTGGCCCTGCGGCTGTGCTCGTCGGCCGGCGAGGCGCTGCCGCAGGACATCGGCGAACGATTCACCGCGCATTTCGGCTGCCAGATCATCGATGGCATCGGCTCGACCGAGATGCTGCACATCTTCCTGTCCAACCGTCCGGGTGACGTGCGTTACGGCACCACCGGCAAACCGGTCGATGGCTACGAGGTTCAGTTGCGCGGCGAGGACGGGCAGCCGGTGAGCGTGGGCGAGATCGGCGACCTCTACATCAAGGGGCCGAGCGCCGCGCTGATGTACTGGAACAACCGCAGCCGGTCGCGCGAGACCTTCCAGGGCGAATGGACCCGCAGCGGCGACAAGTACAGCTGCGATGCCCAGGGCTACTACACCTATGCCGGGCGCAGCGACGACATGCTCAAGGTCAGCGGCCAGTACGTCTCGCCCTTCGAGGTCGAGGCCACGCTGGTGCAGCATCCGGACGTGCTCGAGGCCGCCGTGATCGGTGTGAACGACGGCGACGGCCTGACGCGCACCAAGGCCTTTGTCGTGCTCAAGCCCGGCCACACGATGAGCGACGGGCTGGAGAGCGACCTCAAGGCCTTCGTGAAGAGCCGCCTGGCGCCACACAAGTATCCGCGCCAGATCGAGTTCCTGAGTGAACTGCCCAAGACCGCCACCGGCAAGATCCAGCGCTTTCGCCTGCGCGAACGCGAGCGCCAGCCCGGGAGCCCGGCATGAGCCCGGCGACGGTCGAATTCATCGACGTGGCCTGGCGCGACCGCCAGGACCGCATCGAGTACACCTGGCTCGCACCCCAACGCACCAACAGGCCGCTGCTGGTCTTCCTGCATGAGGGGCTGGGCTCGGTCGCGATGTGGAAGGACTTCCCGGCGCAGCTGTGCGAGGCCGCGCAATGCCGGGGCCTGGTGTTCTCGCGCTGGGGCTATGGCCAGTCCAGTCCGCGCGGCGGCCATGAGCGCTGGCCGGTGGACTTCATGCACCACCAGGCGCATGACTTCCTGCCGGCGTTCTTCAACGCACTGGGCCTGGACACCCGGCGCGAGCGCCCCTGGCTGTACGGTCACAGCGACGGGGGCTCGATTGCGCTGCTGCACGCGGCGCAGTTTGCCAACAGCGTGGGCGGCCTGATCGTGGCCGCACCGCACACCTTTGTCGAAGACCTGTCGGTGCGCAGCATCGAGCAGGCCCGCGACGGTTACGTGAGCACCGACCTGCGCAGCAAGCTGGCGCGCTATCACGCCGACCCCGACTCGGCATTCTGGGGCTGGAACGATGTCTGGCTGGCGCCGGAGTTCCGCCGCTGGGACATCCGCGACGAGCTGACAGGCATCCGCTGCCCGGTGCTGGCCGTGCAGGGCATCGACGACGAGTACGGCACGATGGCCCAGATCGAAGCCATCGCCGCGGCCGTGCCTCACACCCAGCTGCTCAAGCTGCACGACTGCGGCCATTCGCCGCACCGCGATCACCCCGCCCAGCTGGCCATGGCCGTCACCGGTTTCATGCGCCGCCATGCCCCCGCCCCGCAGGCCACGGCCACCGCCGCCGCCCGCTGATTCCCGCCCGCTCGAACAACACAGGAGACAGACCATGACCCGACACCGCACCCTCTGCCTGCTGGCCGCCGCCAGCCTCGCCGCCGCCTTCGGCACCGCCGCACAGGCCCAGGGCAACAAGATCAAGGTGGGCCTGATGCTGCCCTACACCGGCACCTTTGCCGCGCTGGGCACGGCCATCGAGAACGGCTTCCGGCTCTATGTCGACGAACAGGGCGGCAAGCTCGCCGGCCGCGAGATCGAGTTCTTCAAGGTCGACGACGAATCCGACCCGGCCAAGGCGCCCGAGAACGCGAACAAGCTGGTCAAGCGCGACCAGGTCGACGTGCTGGTCGGCACGGTGCACTCGGGCGTGGCCATGGGCATGGCCAAGGTCGCACGCGACAACAACACCCTGCTGATCGTGCCCAATGCCGGCGCCGACGCCGTGACCGGCCCGCTGTGCGCGGCCAACATCTTCCGCACCTCGTTCAGCAACTGGCAGCCGGCCTATGCGATGGGCCTGGTGGCCGCCGAGAAGCAGAAGCACAAGACGGCCGTGACACTGACCTGGAAGTACGCCGCCGGCGACGAGTCGGTGCGCGGCTTCAAGGAAGGCTTCGAGTCCAAGGGCGGCAAGGTGCTGAAGGAGCTGAACCTGCCGTTCCCGAACGTGGAGTTCCAGGCGCTGCTGACCGAGATCGCCGCGCTCAAGCCCGATGCGGTGTACGTGTTCTTTGCCGGCGGCGGTGCGGTGAAGTTCGTCAAGGACTATGCCGCGGCCGGCCTGAAGGACAAGATCCCGCTGTACGGTGCCGGCTTCCTGACCGACGGCACGCTGGAGGCGCAGGGCGACTCGGCCAACGGCCTGCTGACCACGCTGCACTATGCGGACGACCTGACCCTGCCGCGCGACAAGGCCTTCCGCTTCAACTACGCCAAGACCTACAAGCTGCAGCCCGACGTCTACGCCGTGCAGGGCTACGACGCGGCCCAGCTGCTGGCCGCCGGCCTGAAGGCCGCGGGTGGCGACATCGGCAAGCGCGACGCCGTGGTCAAGGGCATGCGCGAGGCGAAGATCGACAGCCCCCGCGGGCCCTTCACGATGTCCAAGGCCCACAACCCCATCCAGGACATCTACCTGCGCAAGGTCGAGGGCAAGATGAACCGCTCGGTGAGCGTGGCCGTCAAGGGCCTGGCCGACCCGGCACGCGGCTGCAGGATGTGATTTGTCCCCTCTCCCCCTTGCCTGGCGGAGAGGGAGCCGCGCCTGGATGCCCGCCTGCGCGGGCATGACCGCCACTCGGAGCGCCCCATGGACCTCACCACCTTCCTCATCCAGTGCCTCAACAGCGTGCAGTACGGGCTGCTGCTGTTCCTCGTGGCCAGCGGGCTGACCCTGATCTTCGGGATCATGGGGGTCATCAACCTGGCCCACGGCAGCTTCTACATGATCGGCGCCTACATGGCCTTCACGCTGTCGTCGCTGACCGGCAACTTCTTTGTCGCCCTGGTGCTGGGCATGGTGCTCGCCGTGGCGCTGGGCTACCTGCTGGAGTGGGGCTTCTTCAGCTTCCTGTACGAACGCGAACACCTGATGCAGGTGCTGATGACCTACGGCCTCATCCTGGTGTTCGAGGAGCTGCGCAGCATCCTCGTCGGTGATGACGTGCATGGGGTGGCGGTGCCGGACTGGCTGGCCGGTGGCATCGCGATCGGCAACGACATGAGCTACCCGGTGTACCGGTTGTTCATCTCGGCGGTGTGCCTGGCCGTGGCCGGCGGCATGTACTACATGATCAAGAAGACACGCGTGGGCATGATGGTTCGGGCCGGATCGACCAACCGAGAGATGGTGCAGTCGCTGGGCATCAACATCTCGCTGCTGTATCGCGTGGTGTTTGCCGCCGGCGTGGCACTGGCCGTGCTGGCCGGCATGATCGCCGCGCCCGTGGCCTCGGTCTACCCCGGCATGGGCGGCTCGGTGCTGATCATCTGTTTCGTGGTGGTCGTGATCGGTGGCATCGGCTCGGTCAAGGGCGCGCTCGTGGCCGCACTGCTGATCGGGTTCGTCGACACCTTCGGCAAGGTCTTCTGGCAGCAGGCGGCCGGCGCGCTGGTCTATCTGCTGATGGCGGTGATCCTGCTGTGGAAGCCCGAAGGCCTGTTCAAGCAAGGGACCTGACTGCCATGACCTCCTCCCGACTGACAGGCTGGGCCCTGGCCCTGGCCCTGCTGCTGCTGGCCCTGCTGCCCGTGATGCCCGAACCGATCGGCGGGCAGTTCCACATCGAACTGGGCGCGAAGGTGCTGATCATGGCGATCTTTGCGCTCAGCCTGCAATTGCTGGTGGGCTACACCGGCCTGGTGAGCCTGGGGCACGCCGCCTACTTCGGCTTTGCCGCCTATGTCGTGGCGATGCTGGCGCCGCAGTCCGAGGCCGGCAATGGCTGGCTGATGCTGCTGGCGGCCATCGGCGGATCGGCCGCGCTGGCCCTGGTGATCGGCGCGCTGGTGATGCGCACCCGCGGCATCTACTTCATCATGGTGACGCTGGCCTTTGCCCAGCTCGTGTATTTCGTCTTCCATGACACCGACCACTTCGGCGGCAGCGACGGCACCTATGTGTACTTCAAGCCGGAGTTCACGCTGTTCGGCTGGAAGCCGCTGGATCTCGAACAGACCGCTCACTTCTACTGGTTCACGCTGGCGATGACGGCCCTGACCGTCGCAGCGCTCACCCTGCTGCTGCGCTCGCGCCTGGGTCATGCGCTGGTGGGCATCAAGCACAACGAACAGCGCATGCGGGCCACCGGCTATGCCACCACGGCCTACAAGCTCGCCAGCTTCGTGATCGGCGGGGCCTTTGCCGGGCTGGCCGGTTTTCTCTATGCCACCCAGCATGGGTATGTGAACCCCGAGATCCTGTCGTGGCACCACTCGGGCAATGCATTGCTGATGGTGATCCTCGGCGGCCTGGGCAGCCTGGCCGGCGCGGTGATCGGTGCCTTCTCGTTCGTGCTGCTGGCCGAGTGGTTCCAGGACATGACCAAACACTGGCAGTTGCTGATGGGCGGTTTCATCATCCTGCTCGTGGCGGTGCTGCCGCAGGGCATCGCCGGCGGGATCGAGCGCCTGCGACAGCGCCTCGCGGCGCGCCGGCATACCGCCGCCGGCATCGAGGTCGCGGGCAAGGAGCAACTGCGATGACCCCTCTGCTGAGTGCGCGCGCCCTCACCCGCCGCTTCGGTGCGCTCAAGGCCGTCGAAGGCGTGACGCTGGACCTCGACGCCGGGCAGATCCACGCCGTGATCGGCACCAACGGCGCCGGCAAATCCACCCTCATCAATCTGCTGTCGGGCGAACTGCCGGCCAGTGGCGGCACGGTGCAGCTCGACGGCCAGGACATCACCACCTGGTCGCAGCCTCGCCGGGCCCAGGCCGGGCTGGGCCGCAGCTACCAGCGCAACAACATCTTCCTGCCGCTGAGCGTGCACGAGAACTGCCGGCTGGCCGCGCAGACGCATGCACAGCAGCCGTGGAAGGTCTGGCAGGCCGCCACGGCCTGTGCGCTCAGCAACGACCGTGCGCGCGATGCCATCGAGCGGGCGGGCCTGTCGCAGGTGGCCTCGCGCCCGGCGGCCAGCCTCTCGCACGGGCAGAAGCGGCAGCTCGAGGTGGCCATGTGCCTGGCCACACGGCCACGTGTGCTCCTGCTGGACGAACCCCTGGCCGGCATGGGCGCCGAGGAGTCCGAACGCATGCTCGACCTGCTGCGCCGCCTGCGCACCGGCCACGCCATCCTGCTGGTCGAGCACGACATGGATGCCGTCTTTGCCGTGGCCGACCGCATCACCGTGATGGTCAACGGCTCGGTGATCGCCTCGGGCACGCCTGACGAGGTGCGCCGCAATGCCGAGGTGCAGGCGGCCTACCTGGGCGACCACTGAGCCGAAGGACTCCGACCATGAACGACCTCCTGATCGACGCGCGTGGGCTGCAGGCCTGGTACGGCAGCAGCCACATCCTGCATGGCATCGACTTCCGGCTGCGCCGGGGCGAAACCGTCGGTCTGCTCGGACGCAACGGCATGGGCAAGTCCACGCTGATCCGCACGCTGCTGGGTCATGTGCGCCAGCGCCAGGGCCACATCAGCGTGCAGGGGCGCGACCTGTCGCGTGCCCAGCCGCACGAGGTGGCCCGCCTGGGCATCGCCTATGTGCCCGAAGGGCGCGGCATCTTCCCCAACCTCACCGTCCGCGAAAACCTCGTGATGGCCGCCCGGCCGGGCCTGCGCGGGCAGCGCGAGTGGACCTTCGAGCGCATCCTGCAGACCTTCCCGCGGCTGGCGCAGCGGCTGGACAACCTGGGCTGGCAGCTGTCGGGCGGCGAGCAGCAGATGCTGTCGATCGGGCGGGCACTGATGACCCACCCCGAGGCGATCATCCTCGACGAGGCCACCGAGGGCCTGGCGCCGCTGATCGTGGCCGAGATCTGGCGCGTGATCGGCGAGATCCGCCGCAGCGGCCTGGCCACGCTGGTCGTCGACCGCAACTACCGCACCGTGATGGCCCATTCCGACCGGCTGGTCGTGCTCGAGAAGGGGCGCCTCGTGCTCGAAGGACCGTCGGACGAGCTGCAGCAGCGACCCGCCGAACTGGGTCGCTACCTCGGCGTGTGACCCCGGTGGCTGCAGGGACGGCACAATACCGCCCAAGCTTGTCCCTTGGAGCCCTGATGACCCAGCCCAGCCCGCAAAGCGCCGAAGCGCAGGCGGCAATGACCGTGGCCGAATGCGCCGATCAACTGCGCCAGCGCCATCCCGCCCTGTTCGACGGCCCCCCGAAGCCGGTGAAGCTGCGCATCCAGCACGACATCCAGGAGCGCAACCCGGGCGTGTTCAGCAAACAGACGCTGGCCGCGTTCTTCCGGCGCTACACCAACAGCGGGGCCTACCTGAAGGCCATCGTGCGCGGCACGCATCGCTATGACCTCGATGGTCAGCCCGCGGGCGAGATCTCCGACGAACACCGCCAGGTGGCCGAGACGGCCCTGAAGGAGCGCCAGGCCCGCATCGACGCCCAGCGCGCCGAAGAACGCGCCAAGGCGCGCGAGCAGGAGCGTGCGGCCGACCAGGAGCGCATCCAGCGCGCCACGCTGCTGCGTGACTTCGAGACCACCACCCTGACGCGCGAGAACTTCTGCGCACTCAAGGGCGTGCCGGCCGATCAGCTCGACACCCTGCTGGCCACGGCCCGCCAGGAAAAGACCGAACGCGCCGACTACCTCAAGCAGCTTCTGGCCGACTTCCAGGCCAGCGGCCTGGACGTGCCGGGGTTTGCGGCCCGCCAGCGCATGCACCCGGCCCAGGTCGACCGCCTGCTGCGCGAAGCGCGCGGCCCGGTGCGTGACCCGCGCGACGCCCGCGACGGCCGCGATCCGCGCGGTGCAGGTCGCCCGTCTTCACGCCCCGAGCGCGGGCCACGTGGTGAGTCGGGCGATCGTCGCAACACCGACCGCCCACGCGGCGGCCGCCCGGGTGGCCCTCGCCACGAAGGCAAGCGCTGACTCACGGCCTGCGCATCGTCCCCGTCCTGATCTGAAACGGAGTGCGCGCCCTGCGGCGCGCGCACCGTTGTTGGGCCCTTGTCAAGCCGGCTGCTCAAGTTTCATGCAGTTCCGGCCGAAAAAGGTGCATGTGCGTCGTCCGCACAGCCGATTCATCGACCCAACACCATTCCAGCAGTCAGAAAGGATGGGGACCTCCGTGTTCAACCAACTCAGCTTCAGCAAGCGCATCGGCCTGCTGCTCGGCGCCGCCATCGTGGGCATCGTGGCCATGACCGTCCAGCAGGTCGTCGCCGCGCGCCAGCACGTCACCGAAGCGCGCAAGACGCAGCTCCAGTGGGCCGTGCAGTCGGGCCACAGCATCGTGGCCGGCTATCACGCCAAGGCCAAGGCCGGGCAGATGAGCGAAGAAGACGCCAAGAAGGCGGCCCGCGAGGCCCTGCGCGTCACGCGTTACGGCGGTGCGGACGGCAAGACCGAATACCTCTATATCTGGACGGTCGACGGCCACGGCGTGATGCACCCGATCAAGCCCGAGTGGGAAGGCAAGCCCATGATGGACTCGCTGAAGTCGCCGACGGGCCAGTACATCCTGAAGGACTTCAGCGCCGCCATCCAGGCCAGCAAGGACGGCACGGCCTTCGTGGACACGCTGTTCCCACGGCCAGGCCAGACCGAGTCGGTGCCCAAGCTGCAGTACCTGATGCATCACGCACCCTGGGGATGGATCGTCGGTTCGGGCCTGTACATGGACGACGTCGATGCCGTCGCGCGCGCCGAAGCGCTCGCCTCGCTGGCCATCGGTGCGGTGGTGCTGCTGGTGATCGGTGGTGTGGGCTATGCGGTCTCACGCAGCGTGCTGCGCCAGATCGGTGGCGAGCCGCAGGCCGCCATCGACGCAATGCAGCGTGTGGCCCAGGGCGACCTGACCATCCAGATGCGCGACGCGCCCCAGGGCAGCCTGATGCACACGCTGGGCGCCATGGTGGCGTCGCTGCGCGGCATGGTGGGTGAGGTCCGGCATTCCGCCGACAACATCTCGGTGGCCTCCGGCGAGATCGCTGCGGGCAATCACGACCTGTCGGCCCGCACCGAGCAGACGGCCTCGAACCTGCAGCAGACGGCCTCGTCGATGGAACAACTGGCCTCGACCGTGCGCACCAATGCCGACTCCGCCCGCCAGGCCAACCAGCTGGCCACCTCGGCCGCCGATGCAGCGATGCGCGGTGGTGAAGTCGTGACCCAGGTGGTGCGCAACATGGACGAGATCACCGATTCGTCGAAGAAGATCGGCGACATCATCGGCGTGATCGACGGCATCGCCTTCCAGACCAACATCCTGGCCCTGAACGCCGCCGTCGAGGCGGCCCGTGCCGGCGAGCAGGGCCGCGGTTTTGCGGTCGTGGCTGCCGAAGTGCGCACGCTCGCCCAGCGCAGCGCCCAGGCCGCCAAGGAGATCAAGACGCTGATCACCGCCTCGGTCGAACGGGTCGACGCCGGCTCGAAGCTGGTGCAGGACGCCGGCACGTCGATGCAGGAGATCGTGGCCGCCGTGCGCCGCGTGAACGACATCATCGGCGAGATCACGGCATCGGCCACCGAACAGAGCGAAGGCATCGGCCAGGTGAACACCGCCGTGGTCAACCTCGACCAGATGACGCAGCAGAACGCCGCACTGGTGGAAGAGTCGGCCGCCGCCGCATCGTCGCTGAAAGACCAGGCCGGCAAGCTCGCCGAGATCGTGGCGGCCTTCCGCATCGGCGAGGCCCAGGCGCAGGCAGCGATCGAACGTGCCCGCGCGGGGATGGCGGCGACGGCTCACTGAAACCGCCAGGCGGCCACCGTGTCGCCCCAGGCGGGGCGAGCTCGGGTTCACTCCCTCTCCCGCGTGCGGGAGAGGGTTGGGGAGAGGGCTTGCTGCGAGTCGCTGCCGCGGTGGTTCGTGACGCCGTGCATCGCCCCTGCCGGGGCGAGCCGGGTCTCGGCCCGGCGGCCGAGTTCCCTTTCTT
>CBFGPV010000024.1:0-36366 GCA_965650765.1 uncultured Burkholderiales bacterium | reverse complement strand
GCACCGGCCCTCGCCATCCTCAGCACCGGTCTGGTCACGCCGGTCGGCCTGGATGCGCCGGCCTCCTGCGCGGCCATCCGGGCCAAGCTGAGCAACCCTTGCGACACACGCTTCATCGACGACGACGGCGAGTACCTCATCGGCCATGCCGTGCCGCTGGACGCCCCCTGGCGTGGCCCGGCCCTTCTCACGCAGATGGCCTGCATGGCGATCGAGGAATGCCTCGCCCCGCTGCCGCGTGACACCTGGGCGCAGGTGCCCTTGCTGCTGTGCCTGCCGGAACCGCAACGCCCCGGGCGGCTGGCCGAGCTGGGCGATCAAGTGTTTCAGGGCATCCAGCAACAGCTCGCGCTGGACTTCGATGCCCGCTCGGGCCTGATCGCACGGGGTCGCGTCGGGCTGGCCGTGGCCTTGCTGGCCGCCCGCAGCCTGATCCATGAGCTGGGCCTGCCCCATGTGCTGGTCGTCGGCACCGACAGCCTGCTCGACTGGCCGCAGCTGCGGCACTACCTGCGCACCGATCGTCTGCTCACGCCGTCGAACTCCAACGGGTTCATCCCGGGCGAGGCCGCCGGCGCGGTGCTGCTGGGGCCTGTGGATCCGAAAGCGACGCTGCACGTCACCGGACTGGGCTTCGGCATGGAGCCGGCACACGTGATGTCGGACGAGCCCTTGCGCGGCAACGGGCTGGCCCAGGCCGTGCGCATGGCGCTGGCCGAGGCCGGGACCACGATGGGCGAGATGGACTACCGCATCACCGACCTGTCCGGCGAGCACTACTACTTCAAGGAGGCCGCGCTCGCGCTGGCGCTCACGCTCAAGACACGCAAGGAGGCGTTCGACCTGTGGCATCCGGCCGAGTGCCTGGGCGAGGCCGGCGCGGCGGCAGGCCTGTGCATGATGGCCGTGGCCGACGCCGCCGCCCGCAAGGGGTATGCCTGCGGGCCCAATGCCCTGCTGCACCTGGCCAATGACGAAGGCCAGCGCGCGGCGCTGATCCTGCAGGCGAGGCACTGAGATGGGCAACAAGGTGTTCGCCAACATGATGGAGATCTCGTGCAAGGCGGCCAGCGGCAAGACGATCTGCGCCTTTCCGGATGTCTGCTTCACGCCGCCGCTGACACCGGCCACGCCGCCGGGTGTGCCCATCCCCTACCCCAACACCGGCTTCTCGTCGGACACCGCCGACGGCTCGCGCAGCGTCAAGATCTCCGGCCAGGAAGTGATGCTCAAGAACAAGAGCCACTTCAAGCAAAGCGTCGGCGACGAAGCCGGCTGTGCGCCCAAGAAGGGCGTGATCACCAGCACCAACAAGGGCAAGATCTACTTCCTGCGCTGGTCGATGGACGTCAAGGTCGAGGGCGAAAACGTGGTGCGCAACCTCGACATCACCACACACAACCACCGGTCCTACCCCGGCAACGAGTCCATTCCCTGGCCCCACCTCGAGACGATGAGCCCGTCGGCCGCCAAGGCGGCCTGCGAAAAGGAGGTCAAGCGCGAGAAGGCCGCCTGCAAGGACTTCAAGAAACAAGGCACCAAGAACGTCTGTGCCGAGGCCGGCCTGAACGTGGGCATCAAGAAGGTCCGGGCCAAGGGCGGCGACTGGAACGCGATGGCACGCAAGGCCATGGCGAAGAAGTCGGCCGCCGACAAGTGCATCGCAGCTCGCCGGTGCCGGTTGGTGCCCTACAACGCGCAGAAGGACGGCGTCAATGGCTGCTGCCCGAGCCAGACGCCCGACCACCTGGTGCCCAAGAGCTCGTTCTATCAAGGCTCGGTGTCCAAGGGCAAGAAGCTCCCCGGCTGGAAGAACTACAAGATGAGCGCCGCCCCCTGCATGTGCGCCGAAGGCCCGAGCAACACCGAAGGCAACCACGGTCTGCGCCACGCCGCCCACAAGTCGCAGGGCCCGGCCGAGGGCACCTCCCAGACCTTTGCCCAGGCGGTCAACCTGGCGGTCAAGAGCACCCAGAAGGTGTTCAAGTCGTCGAACTGCAGCAACAAGTGCCTGAAGGCCCAGCTCAACGAGGGCCACAAGAACATGTGCTCGACCCCGCTGAAGGACGCCAAGGTCAAGCACTCGCCCTCGGGCAAGGCGATGAACAAGACCGAACTCGACGCCGCACTCGGCAAGCTCACCGGCAAGGCGCCCAAGGGCGGCGCGGCCCGCTGACCCCACTGCAAAACCACCATGACCATCTTCGACTTCTCCCGCAAGAGCACCTATTCGCGCGGCGCGGCCCGGTACAGCGACCTGCTCTACCTCTGCCTCAAAGACCGCAAGCTCGATCGGCAATCCGTGCCGCACTCCCGCCTGATCGCCATCGACGCTGGCGAGTGGGCGCCGCTGGCCGACATGGAATGGGCCACCGCCGGCATGTGTGTCGTGCGCCGCCCGAAGGAAAAGCTCGTGGTCGTGTCGCCGCAGGGCGCCGTGTTCACCTATGTCGGCGGCACGCAGGGCCAGGAGCAGATCACGCCCGAGCCCTTCGACCTGCGAGGGGCCGCGACGGTCGATGGCCTGGCCTATGCCTTCGGCATGAAGCGGGAGGTCTACTGCCGCCAGAAGGAAGGCCGCTGGGTCGCCATGTCGGCACCGCCGCCCGACGGTGACGACGAAGTCGCCGGGTTCGAGGCGCTGTCCGGGTTCGACGCCCAGGACCTCTACGCCGTCGGCTGGGAGGGTGAGATCTGGCACTGGACCGACAAGCGCTGGCAGCCCTGCGCCAGCCCGGTCAACGTGGTGCTCACCGCCGTGTGCTGCGCGCCGGACGGGCAGGTCTACGCCTGCGGCCAGAACGGCACCCTGCTGGCCGGCCGGGGTGACCGCTGGGCCGTGCTCGAGCATGAGGTGGTCGACGATTTCTGGGACCTGTGCTGGTTCAACGGGGTGCTTCTTGTCGCCAGCATGAGCGGGCTGTACGAACTGGCCGAGGACGGCCTGGTGCCGGTGCGCTTCGGTGACGACCAGCCCGACAGCTGCTACCGGCTCACCGAGGCCGAAGGCGTGCTGTGGTCCATCGGACAGGAAGACCTGTTCTCGTTCGACGGCCAGGCCTGGAAGCGCTGGGACTGACACCATGGGCGCCAGGCGGCCGATTCCCCAGGTCCTCGACCAGCATGCCGAGGACGCCGTGATGCTGCGTCACTGCCGCAGCGTGCACGTGCGCGCCCCGCATGTGCACCTTCACCACCTGCAGCGGCTGGACGAACGTCTTGCGGCCCACCTCGACGGGCTGCATGTGGCCGCGGCCGAAGGCCTGCGAACCTGCCTGCGCCTGCTGGACGATCCGGGCGCGGGTGCGGTGTTTGTCGCGGCGGTCTGTGTGCTGCAGGCGCAGTCTGCCTCCGGGCTGCAGCACCTGCTTCGCCTGGCCCAGGCCGTGCCGGAGGCCGAAGCCGGTCTGGTGTCGGCCCTGGGCTGGGTCGAGCCGACCCGCCTGCTGGGCTGGGCCCAGCCGCTGCTCGACTCGCCCGATCCATGGCATCGGCGCATGGGGCTGGCGGCCTGCGCCGCCCACCGGGTCGACCCGGGCGCGGCCCTGGACGCTGCCCTGGCCAGCCCGGACGCCGCACTGCGCTGCCGGGCGTTGCGCACTGCCGGCGTGTGCGGCCGCATCGACCTGCGTGAAGCCGTGGTTGCCCGCCTCGCCCCGACGGACGACATGCACGAACGGTTCGAAGCCGCACGCGCGGCCTTGCTGCTGGGAGCCACCCGCCCCGCCGTGCACAGCCTGCTGTCGGTGGCGCAGTCGCCGGTGCCACAGGCCGGTGCGGCCTTCCTGCTGGCCTTGCAGGCCCTGCCGGTGGGTGAGGCCCAGAGCCTGGTGAGCGCACGCGCGCCTCAGGCCGCTGGCAATGACAGCGAGCTGCGGCTGCTGATCCAGGCCTGCGCCAGCGTCGGGTGCCCGTCCAGCGTGCCCTGGCTGCTTGAGCTGATGGCGCGGCCGACACATGCCCGGCTCGCCGGCGAGGCCTTCACGCTCATCACCGGCGCCGATCTGGAGGCGCTCGATCTGGAGCAGAAGCCGCCGGACGACCTGGACCTCGGCCCGAGCGACCAGCCGGACGACAACACCGTGGCGCTCGACGAGGACGAGAGCCTGCCCTGGCCCGATGCGCAACGGGCTGCCGCATGGTGGCAGGCCAACGCGGCGCGCTTCGCCATCGGCCAGCGTCATCTGATGGGTGCACCGACCACCTGGGAACAGGCCCTGCATGTGCTGCGGTCGGGCGGCCAGCGACAGCGCTGGCTTGCCGCGCTGCGCCTGTGTCTGCTGCGGCCCGGGCTGCGCCTGTTCAATTGCGCGGCACCGGCGGCACGCCAGCTGCGGTCGCTCTCAGGCGTGGCCTGAGCCGGCTGCCGCCACACCCTGGGTGAGGCTGCCGGCCTTGCCGACCGATCGGCCGGCCTCAGCCGGCCAGCGCCACGTCGGGCGAGAACGCCTGGCGCGCGAGCGCTGCGACTTCGGACGGTGCACGGTCCTTGAGGCGATGGTCCGACCAGACCTGCCGCCAGCGGCGTGCACCCGGCATGCCGTTGTACAGGCCCAGCACATGGCGCATGACCCGCGGCCAGGGCGTGCCGGACGCGGCCATGCGCTCGCAATAGCGCACCATCTCGGCCTCGACCTGTTCGCGACTGGGCACGGGCGCGGGCTCGCCAAAGAACTCGCGGTCCCAGTCGGCCATCACATAGGGGTTGTGATAGCTCTCGCGCCCGATCATCACGCCATCGAGATGCTCGAACTGCTGCGCGATCTGCGCCTGCGTGGTGAAGCCGCCATTGATCGCCACGGTGAGGTGCGGGAACTCCTGCTTGAGCCGGTGCACCACCTCGTAGCGCAGCGGCGGCACCTCGCGGTTCTCCTTCGGGCTCAGGCCCTTGAGCCAGGCATTGCGGGCGTGCACGATGAACACCTCGCACCCGGCCTCGGCCACGGTGCCGATGAAATCCCGCACGAAGCCGTAGTCCTCACCCCGGTCGATGCCGATGCGGTGCTTGACGGTGACCGGCAGGTCGGTCGCATCGCGCATTGCCTTGACGCAGTCGGCCACCAGTTGCGGCTCGTTCATCAGGCAGGCGCCAAAGGCGCCGCGCTGCACGCGTTCGCTCGGGCAACCGCAGTTGAGGTTGACCTCGTCATACCCCCAGCGTGCGGCCAGCCGAGCGCACTCGGCCAGATCAGCCGGCTCGCTGCCGCCAAGCTGCAAGGCCAGCGGGTGTTCCTCGGCATTGAAATCCAGGTGCCGGGGCACGTCGCCATGCAGCAGCGCGCCAGTGGTCACCATCTCGGTGTAGAGCCGCGTGTGGCGCGTGAGCAGGCGATGGAAGTAGCGACAGTGGCGGTCCGTCCAGTCCATCATCGGCGCCACGCTCAGGCGCCAGGGGCTGAATGAAACCGACCGATCGGATGTGTCCATGGCTGCTCAGCCGTCGTGCACGCTCAGGCCAGGTCACGCAGCGGGTGCGCGTGCGCCGGCCAGGGGCTGTTGAAGAACGCCGCGACCTGATCGGGCGTCACGGCCTCGACCGTGGGCGGGTTCCAGCGTGGGCTGTGGTCCTTGTCGATCGCCTGGGCACGCACGCCTTCGACGGTCTCGCTGGCCGCGCCCGGCCGCAACGCGAAGCAATGCCGCACCAGGTCGCGCTCCATGCGCAGGTCATCGGCCAGGGTCATGCTGCGGGCTCGGCGCACCTGCTCCAGCGTCACGCACATCATCAGCGGCGATCGCTTGCGCAGTGCGCCCAGTGTGTCGCGAGCCCACTCGCTTTCATCGGCCGCAAGCGACTGCATGATCGCTGCCACCGAATCGGCGGCAAAGTGCTGGTCGATGGCCACGCGGCGCTGCGCCAGCTGCTCGGCATGGGCCTCGATCGCCTGCGAGCGCACATGCGCCAGCAACTGCTCGGTGCTGCCGTGCGGGCGGCCGGCCAGCGAGTCGATCAGCGCGGGCAGACCTTCACTGGGCAGAGCCACGTCGGCCAGGCCCCAGGCAATGGCCTCACCGGCACCGATCACCTGGCCGGTCAGGGCCAGGTACTCGCCCACCTGCCCCGGGCAACGCGACAGGAACCAGCCGCCGCCCACATCCGGGAACAGGCCGATGTTGGTCTCGGGCATGGCCATCTTCGTGCGTTCGGTCACCACGCGCAGGCTGGCGCCCTGGCTGATGCCCATGCCGCCGCCCATCACCACACCATCCATCAGCGCGATGTAGGGCTTGGGATAGGCATGGATCAGATGGTTGAGCGCGTATTCCTCGGTGAAGAAGTCCTCGAGCTGCGGATTGCCGGCCAGGGCCGCCTGGTGGAAAAAGCGGATGTCGCCACCGGCGCAGAATGCGACGCCGCGCCCCTCCTGGGTGGCCCCACGCACGACCACGGCCTGCACGGCGGGGTCGTCGCGCCAGGCCAGCAGCACGGCCGTGAGGTCACGGATCATCGGCAGCGACAGCGCATTGAGCGCCTGCGCGCGATTGAGCGTCAGTACACCGATCGTGCCGTGCACGTCGGCCAGCACCTGTCCACCGGACACCAGGGTAGGAAGGGTCATGTTCTCTCCGCAGCGCCGGGTTCCGCCCCCGCGGCGGCCGATGCCAGCGGCTGTGCCGCACGCCGCATCCCCAGCAGTTCATTCACGATCAGGGCCGACAGCACCAGGGCGCCCCCACCCAGCACACCGGACGACGGTGCTTCATTGGCACCCAGCCAGGCCCACAACACACCAAAAACGACTTCCAGCAGACCGAGCAGCGCGATCTCGGGGCCGCTGAGCACGCGGGCCGCCTGCACGGCCAGCAGGCAGGGAATGGCCAGCTGCACCAGCCCCAGCAGGCCGAGCAGCCCGAGGTCCCGGCCCGATGCGGCCAGCGGCCAGGCCAGCGGCAGCGTGACGGCTGCCGACAGCACCGCCCCGATCAGCACGGCGGGCAGCATGTCCTGCGACGCGCTGTCGCCCTGCCCTGCACCGCCGGCAGCGGCAGCACGGCTGGTGTGCTGGATCACCGTCCAGTTGATGGCGGCGGCCACAGGCACCGCGAGCGCCACTGCCGTGCCCAGCAGGTGACGCGGGTCGCTGCCGCTCACCTCGCGGGCATACATCCAGGCAATGCCTGCGCCGGCGGCGATGATGGCTCCCCAGGTGCGGGCCGGCAGCCGGTGACCCAGGGCCACGCGGGCCAGCAAGGCGGTCAAAAGCGGCGCCGTGGCCATCGTGACGAGCACGTTGGCGACCGTCGTGAGCGTGATGGCCACCATGAAAGCGGTGTACATCACCGACCAGCACAGCCCGGACAACCACAGCGTGCGCCCGCCGGTGACGATCGAACGCCACAGCGCCGCGGGCCCACGCAGCCAGCCCAGCAGCAGCACCAGCGACAAGGCATTGAAGCCGCTGCGCCAGAACGTCACCTCGAAGCTGCGTGCAGCCTCCAGGTGGCGCGTGACCACACCGGCAATGCTCCACATCAGCGTCGCAGCCACCATCACCAGGACGGCCTGGCGGTGATTCAGCACCATGGTGTGGCGACTCAGGCCGCTTCGCGCTGAGCGCGCTTGCGCTCATGCTCCTTCAGGAAGCGCTTGCGCAGGCGAATGGACTTGGGCGTGATCTCGACGAGTTCGTCCTCTTCGATGAACTCCACGGCGTACTCGAGCGTGAGCTCGATCGGCGGCGTGATCTTGATCGCGTCTTCCTTGCCCGAGACGCGGAAGTTCGTGAGCTGCTTCTGGCGCACCGCGTTCACGACCAGATCGTTCTCGCGGCTGTGGATGCCGACGATCATGCCTTCATAGACCGGATCACCGGCCTTCACGAACATGCGGCCGCGGTCATCCAGCTTGCCCAGCGCATAGGTCACGATCTCGCCGTCGTCCTGGCTGATCAGCACGCCGTTCTTGCGGCTTTCGATCTCGCCCTTGTAGGGCTCGTAGCCGTCGAAGATGTTGCTGATCAGGCCGGTGCCACGCGTGAGGTTCAGGAACTCGTTCTGGAAACCGATCAGGCCGCGCGCCGGAATGCGGTACTCCAGGCGCACGCGGCCCATGCCGTCCGGTTCCATGTTGACCAGTTCGGCCTTGCGCAGGCCGAGCGCCTGCATCACGCCACCCTGGTGCTGCTCTTCGACGTCGGCCGTCACCATTTCCATCGGTTCGTGACGCTCGCCGTCGACCTCGCGGAACACCACACGCGGCTTCGAGACGGCCAGCTCGTAGCCCTCGCGGCGCATGTTTTCCAGCAGGATGGTCAGGTGCAGTTCACCGCGGCCCGACACTTCGAAGACACCGTCTTCATCGGTGTCCTTGACACGCAGCGCCACGTTCGACTGCAGTTCCAGGTCGAGGCGGTCGCGAATCTGGCGGCTGGTGACGAACTTGCCTTCGCGCCCGGCCAGCGGCGAGCTGTTGACGCAGAAGTTCATCGTCAGGGTCGGTTCGTCGACCTTCAGCATCGGCAGCGGACGCGGGTCATCGAGCGAGGTGATCGTCACACCCACGCCGACCTGCTCGATACCGTTGATCAGCACGATGTCGCCGGGGCCGGCTTCGGTCGCCTGGCGACGCTCCAGCCCTTCGAACTTCAGCACCTGGTTGATGCGGCACTTGATCGGCGTGCTGTCCGGGCCGTTGTAGAGCGCCACGTCCTGCAGCGGCTTGAGCGTGCCACTGTTGATGCGGCCGATGCCGATGCGCCCGACATAGCTGGAGTAGTCGAGCGAGCAGATCTGCAGCTGCAGCGGGTCGGTCTCGCTGCCTTCGTGCGGAGGCACATGCTTGAGCACGGCCTCGAACAGCGGTGCGAGGTTCGTGCCGACCTCACCTTCCTTCAGGCTGGCCCAGCCATTCAGGCCGGAGGCATAGATGACGGGGAAGTCGAGCTGGTCTTCCGTGGCGCCAAGCTTGTCGAACAGGTCGAAGGTGGCATTGATGACGTAGTCGGGGCGCGCGCCGGGGCGGTCCACCTTGTTCACCACCACGATGGGCTTGAGGCCAAGCGCCAGCGCCTTCTTGGTCACGAAACGGGTCTGCGGCATCGGGCCCTCGACGGCATCGACGAGCAGCAGCACACCGTCGACCATCGACAGCACGCGCTCGACCTCACCGCCGAAATCGGCGTGCCCGGGGGTGTCGACGATGTTGATGTGGGTGCCCTGCCAGCTCACTGCGCAGTTCTTGGCCAGGATGGTGATGCCGCGCTCGCGTTCGAGGTCATTGCTGTCCATCACCCGTTCGGCGATCTTCTCGTTCTCACGGAAGGTGCCGCTCTGGCGCAGGAGCTGGTCCACCAGCGTGGTCTTGCCATGGTCGACGTGCGCGATGATGGCGATGTTGCGGATTTGCTTGTTCATGACACTCTCGGAAGGATCGCAGCTGCGGCGCCGCGGGAAGATGAAGAATCGTTCAGCAGACCCTCGACTTCCAGCGGGCTGAGCAGCCGGGAGGGAATCAGTTCACCGGCGCGCACCGTGGCGCTGCCGAGGAAGGCCGCCGGTTCGGGTCCGTAGACGCGCACCAGCGGGTTGTCGACCAGGTCGACGCGGCGTCGCAGCCCCGTCATGAAGCGTGCGGCGTCTTCCGGCCCCAGGCGCACCACGGGCCGGTCGTCCAGCAGCACGTCGGCGGGCATCAGGGCGGCGTCGCGCTCGTCTTCGGACAGGGCCTCCAGGGCGGGCAGCGTCAGCGCCTGCGTCACCTGGAGAGGGCCGGAGCCGGTGCGTCGCAGCGCGCTCAGGTGCGCACCGCAACCCAGCGCCTCGCCGATGTCCTCGGCCAGGGTGCGGATGTAGGTGCCCTTGGAGCAGCTCACGTCGATCACGAGCTGTTCATGCTCCCAGCTCACGATGTCGATGCGATGAATCGTGACCCGACGCGGCTCGCGCTCAAGCTCGATGCCGTCGCGGGCGTATTCATACAGTGCCCGGCCGTCGCGCTTGAGTGCCGAGTGCATCGGCGGCACCTGGTCGATCGGCCCGACGAACCGGGCGCAGGCGACCTCAAGGCCCTCACGCGTGACCGCCACGCTGCGCTCGCGCAGCACCTCGCCTTCGGCATCACCGGTGCGGGTGGTCTGGCCCAGCCGGACGGTGGCACGATAGGCCTTGTCGGCGTCGAGGCTGACCTGCGAGAACTTCGTCGCCGCACCGAAGCACAGCGGAAGCAGCCCGGTGGCCAGCGGGTCCAGCGTGCCGGTGTGGCCGGCTTTCTCGGCCCGGTACAGGCGCTTGACCTTCTGCAAGGCGTCGTTGCTCGACAGGCCCAGGGGTTTGTCGAGCAGCACCACCCCGTGCACGGGGCGCCGCGGGACGCGAGGTCGGCTGTTCGGGGTGGTCATGATGGTCGAGTGCCAGGCGGTGTGCCCGGTCAGTCCTTGGCGCGGCTGGCGTTGGCCTGGTTGATCAATGCGCTCAGGTCGGCCGCCCGTTCGGTGGTCCGGTCGAACACGAAATGCAGGGTCGGCACGGTATGGATCTGCAGGCGCTTGAACAGGCCGTTGCGCAGGAACCCGGCGGCCTCGTTCAACGCCAGTTCGCTCTCCTGCGCATCACCGACCAGCAGCGAAAAGAAGATCTTGGCATGCGCGTAGTCGGGTGTGACCTCGACCGCATTGATCGTGACCATGCCCACGCGCGGGTCTTTGAGGTCGCGGATCAGCTCGGCCACGTCGCGCTGGATCTGGTCGGCCACGCGGAAGCTGCGGTTGGGTAGGGATCGCTTGTGTCGCATCGTTCGCTCCTCGTGAGGCATGCCGATGGCCGGTCAGCCTGAATGCGAAGACCCCGCCATCCATCGGAAGGCGGGGTCTGTGCACACAGGACAGGCTCCGCCTTACAGCGTTCGGGCCACTTCCTTGATCTCGAAGAACTCGAGGTGATCGCCTTCGGTGATGTCGTTGTAGTTGCGGATGTTGAGACCGCACTCGAAGCCTTCCTTGACTTCCTTGACATCGTCCTTGAAGCGCTTGAGCGACTCGAGTTCACCGGTGAAGATGACCACGTTGTCGCGCAGCACCCGCAGGCGAGCATTGCGGCGGATGACCCCGTTGAGAACCATGCAGCCGCCGATGGTGCCGATCTTCGAGGCGCGGAACACCTGACGAACCTCGGCCATCCCGATGACTTCTTCCTTCTGCTCCGGCGCCAGCATCCCCGACATCGCCGCGCGAATCTCGTCGACCGCGTCGTAGATGATGTTGTAGTAGCGCAGGTCGACGCCGTTGTTCTCGGACAGCTTGCGCGCGCCGGCATCGGCCCGCACGTTGAAGCCGATGATCACGGCCTTCGAGGCGATGGCCAGGTTGACGTCGCTTTCGCTGATGCCACCCACCGCAGCGTGCACGATCTGCACCTTGATCTCGTCGGTCGACAGCTTGAGCAGGGAGGCCGCGAGGGCTTCCTGCGAACCCTGCACGTCGGCCTTGATGACCAGCGGCAGCGTCTGCACGGCGCCGGCGCCCATCTGCTCGAACATGTTCTCGAGCTTGGCGGCCTGCTGACGGGCCAGCTTGACGTCACGGTACTTGCCCTGACGGAAGGTGGCGATTTCGCGGGCACGACGCTCGTCGGCCAGCACCATGAACTCGTCACCGGCCTGCGGCACTTCGGTCAGGCCCTGGATCTCGACCGGAATCGACGGGCCGGCTTCCTGCGTGGGCTTGCCGTTCTCGTCGAGCATCGCCCGCACGCGGCCGTAGCTGGATCCTGCCAGCACCACGTCGCCACGCTTGAGCGTGCCCGACTGCACCAGCACGGTGGCCACCGGGCCGCGGCCCTTGTCGAGCTGGGCCTCGATCACCAGGCCCTTGGCCAGCGAATCCTTCGAGGCCGTCAGCTCCAGCACTTCGGCCTGCAGCAGCACGTTTTCCAGCAGCGCATCGATGCCTTCGCCGGTCTTGGCCGACACCGGGCAGAACGGCGAATCGCCACCGTACTCTTCCGGCACGACCTGTTCGCCGACCAGCTCCTGCTTGACGCGTTCGATGTTGGAATCGGGCTTGTCGATCTTGTTGACCGCCACGACGATGGGCACCCCCGCCGCCTTGGCGTGGTGGATGGCTTCCTTCGTCTGGGGCATCACACCGTCGTCGGCCGCCACCACCAGGATGACGATGTCGGTCGCCTTGGCACCGCGAGCACGCATGGCCGTGAAGGCCTCGTGACCCGGGGTGTCGAGGAAGGTGATCATGCCGCGCGGCGTGTCGACGTGATAGGCGCCGATGTGCTGCGTAATGCCACCGGCCTCGCCCGCGGCAACGCGCGAACGGCGGATGTAATCCAGCAGCGAGGTCTTGCCGTGGTCGACGTGACCCATCACCGTGACCACCGGCGCACGCGGCATCATCTCGGCGGTCGATGCGGCGGCATCTTCCTCCAGGAAGGCTTCCGGATCGTCCAGCTTGGCGGCAAAGGCCTTGTGGCCCATTTCCTCGACCACGATCATCGCGGTCTCCTGGTCGAGCTGCTGGTTGATGGTGACCATCTGACCCAGCTTCATCAGGTGCTTGATGACCTCGGAGGCCTTGACCGACATCTTGTGCGCCAGGTCGGCCACGCTGATGGTCTCGGGCACATGCACTTCATGCACTTGCGGTTCGGTCGGTGCCACGAACGACGAGGAGGAATCGCCCCGGTCGCCGCGCTTGCCGCCCTTGGCCGGCGCACGCCAGCCACCGCGCGCACCGCCCGAGCTGTCGCCACGGGTCTTGAGCGCACGCTTCTTGGCCGCGTCGTCAGCCCAGCTCGACGACAGCTTCTCGGACTTGACCGACTTCTTGTCGCCCGGCTTGGCCGCGCCGTTGGCCGACGGTGCCGCAGCGCCCGGTGCACCCGGAGCCGCCTTGGGCTTGTGGATGGTGCCCTTGATGCCTTCCTTGTTCGGGTCGACCTTCGGCTTTTCTTCCTCGGGCTTCTTGGCCACGAGCACCTTCTTGGGCGCGGCCATCATCGCGCGGATGGCGGCGGCCTCGGCCTCGGCCGCATTGCGGCGCTTCTGCAGATCGGCCAGGCGCTGCTTTTCCTCGGCTTCGACGTCGGCCGCCTTGACCACCCGCACGGCGGGCTTGGCCGGTGCCTCGGGCGCCTTGGCTGCAGCCGGTGCCTCGGCGGCCTTGGGAGCAGCAGCCGGTGCGGGCTGGGCCGCAGCAGGTGCTGCAGAGGCCGCGCCCGTCTTCGACGCATTGGCTGCAGCAGCAGCCTTGGCGGCTTCTTCGGCGGCACGCGCTTCCTCGGCCAGTCGCGCAGCCTCGGCTGCAGCGGCGGCTTCGGCGGCAATGCGGCGCGCTTCGGCTTCTTCGCGCTGGATGCGTTCCTGCTCCTCGCGCTGGCGACGCTTCTCGGCCAACTCTTCTTCCTGGCGGCGCAGCAGCTCGGCCTGGCGATTGGCTTCTTCCTCGCGGCGTGCGAGTTCGGCTTCGTCGACCACGGGCGTCGTGACTTCTTCGGCCACGGCGCCGGGTTCGTCACGCTTGACGAACACGCGCTTCTTGCGAACCTCGACCTGGATCGTGCGAGCCTTGCCGGAGGAGTCGGCCTGCTTGATCTCGGTGGTCGACTTCTTGATCAGGGTGATCTTCTTGCGTTCGGTCGCGGCGGTGCCATGGGAGGTGCGCAGGTGATCGAGCAGACGTTCCTTGTCGGCTTCGGTCAGCGAGTCCTCCGGCGATGCCTTGACCAGCCCGGCTGCGTTGAGCTGCTCCAGCAGCGTCGTCGCGGGGCGGTTCAGCTCAGCGGCGAACTGTGCGACTGTGGTAACGGCCATTGTTTATCCTTGGCTTGCGGTGCGGTGTGCTGTGTCGTTGGATGAATGATGCGATGCGGGGTACCGGGCTTCAGGCAGTGAACCAGTGTTCACGGGCCTTCATGATGAGCGCCTTGGCCTGCGCATCACC
This sequence comes from uncultured Burkholderiales bacterium, assembly GCA_965650765.1. Lineage (GTDB taxonomy): Bacteria > Pseudomonadota > Gammaproteobacteria > Burkholderiales > Burkholderiaceae_C > Caldimonas. Next base: position 22,477 of record CBFGPV010000024.1, on the reverse strand, counting down.
CACCCCCGTCATGTCGGTCAGTTCATCCACTGCCAGGTCGGCCAGATCGTCGCGGGTGTGGATTCCCGCTTCGGCCAGCTTGGCAATCAATTCGCCATTCAGGCCTTCGAGGTCGCGCAGATCCTGCGACACCTCTTCGACCCGCTCTTCCTTGGCGATTTCCATGGTCAGCAGCACATCCTTTGCACGCGTGCGCAGTTCGTTGACCGTGTCTTCGTCGAAAGACTCGATCTCGAGCATTTCCTGGAGCGGCACATAGGCCACTTCCTCGAGGCTGGTGAAACCTTCCTCGATCAGGATGTCCGCCACTTCCTCGTCCACGTCCAGCTTGTCCACGAACAGCTTGCGGATGGAGTCGGATTCCTCGGCCTGCTTGGCCTGGGATTCTTCGGCCGTCATGATGTTGATGCGCCAGCCGGTCAGCTCGGAGGCCAGGCGCACGTTCTGCCCGCCGCGCCCGATGGCGATGGCGAGGTTCTCCTCATCGACGACCACATCCATCGCGTGACGCTCTTCGTCGACCACGATGGACACCACATTGGCCGGCGCCAGTGCGCCGATCACGAACTGCGCCGGATCCTCGGACCACAGCACGATGTCCACGCGCTCGCCGGCCAGTTCGTTGGTCACGGCGTTCACACGGGAGCCGCGCACACCGACGCAGGTGCCGATCGGATCGACACGCTTGTCATGCGACAGCACGGCAATCTTGGCGCGCGAGCCGGCATCACGTGCACAGCTCTTGATCTCCAGCAGGCCCTGCTCGATTTCAGGCACTTCCTGGCTGAACAGCTCGATCATGAAGGCTGGCGCACTGCGCGACAGCATGATCTGCGGGCCACGTGCCGTGGGGTCGACCTCGGCGATCACCGCACGCACACGGTCACCGGTGCGGAGGTTTTCCTTCGGGATCATCTCGCTGCGCTTGAGGCGCCCTTCGACCCGGCCGGACTCGACGATCATGTCGCCCTTGTCCATGCGCTTGACGGTGCCGACGAAGATCTTGTCGCCACGCGACAGGAAGTCGTTGAGCAGCTGCTCGCGCTCGGCGTCACGGATCTTCTGCAGGATCACCTGCTTGGCCGCCTGGGCGCCGATGCGGCCGATCGGCACCGACTCGACCGACTCCTCGATGTAGTCGTCGACTTCGATGTCGGAGATCTGTTCCTTGGCTTCGAACAGCAGGATCTCGGCGTCAGGCAGTTGCAGACCGGCTTCGTCCGGCACGACGTGCCAGCGACGGAAGGTTTCGTACTCGCCGGTCTCACGGTCGATCGCCACACGGATATCGACTTCACCCTGATAGAGCTTCTTGGTGGCGGAGGCCAGCGCCGACTCGACAGCGCCAAAAACAACCTCGCGATCCACGCTCTTCTCGCGCGAGATCGCGTCCACCAGCATCAGCAGTTCGCGGTTCATGATTCCTGACCTCCGTCTTCTTGTGTGCCGGCTCCCGGTGCGCCTGCTGCGGGCGGCTGCGCGGACGACGGCGCAGGCGTTTGCGCATCACGCGCAGCAGGCCGGCGGCGACCCTTGAAGTCCACCACCGGCACCAGTCGTGCTTCACGCACTTCTTCCAGCGAAAAATTCAATGCCTGTTCCTGCTTGTTTTCGGTGAAGACCAGGCGCCAGCCTTCACCCTCGGCCTCAAGCGCGCCCTTGAACTTCTTGCGGTTCTGGAACGCAAGCTTCAGCGTGATCTCGACCTGCTCGCCGGCAAAACGCCGGAAGTCAGCCTCGTTGCGCAGCAGGCGATCGAGCCCCGGGGACGAGACCTCCAGGCGCTCATAAGGGACGTTCTCGACCTCGAGAAGATACTGGAGCTGGCGGGTGACCTTCTCACAGTCGTCGACAGTGATGAACTCGCCTGCCGGGTCACCCGGAAGACGGTCGATGTAGACACGCAACAGGCCGCGCACGCTGCGCTCGCACTCGACGAGGTCGTAGCCCAACCCCGAGACGGTGCGCTCCACCAGATCCTGCCAACTGACGCGTTGCCCTTGCTGCCCTGATACCACTGCTGAATTCGACCCCAAAACAATATGCCGTGACCCGGCGCAAAGGCGCCTCGGTACGGCAAGTAACCCACCACAGAGCCAAAAAAGGGCTCCCGAGAAGCCCTGAATACAGCCCCCGCCCGGCTCGACGCGCCGATCCTCTCTGCCCTGGGCCGCACGGAGCCGCCGTGGCGACACCGGACTGCGCGCACGCTGTTCACATTCGTGAAGTACAGCGCGCCGGCAAAAAGCGATCAAGCAAAAAAAATGGGCTGGATGTCTCCGCCCACTGACGTCTGCTTAGCGAAAGTCGGATTGTACCTTGACACGACCACACCAAGCAAGTCCCGGGCCTGAAGGAAGTCTTTCAAACGCTGGCTGGATTCTGCCGCGATCTGATGGCAGCCGTGCGAAAATCTCGCGCCTTTCGACCTGCACGGAGACACCATGGGATTTCTCGCCGGCAAGCGCCTTCTGATCACCGGCCTGCTGTCCAACCGCTCGATCGCCTACGGCATCGCCAAGGCCTGCCACCGCGAGGGCGCCGAACTCGCCTTCAGCTATGTGGGCGAGCGTTTCAAGGACCGCATCACCGATTTTGCCCGCGAGTTCGACTCCAGCCTGATCTTCGACTGCGACGTCGCAGACGATGCACAGATCGCACGCCTGTTCGACGACCTGCGGCAGAGCTGGCCGACCTTCGACGGTTTTGTCCACTCGATCGGTTTTGCCCCGCGCGAGGCGATCGCCGGCGACTTCCTCGACGGCCTGTCGCGCGAAGCGTTCCGCATCGCCCACGACATCTCGTCCTACAGCTTCCCGGCCATGGCCAAGGCGGCTGCGCCAATGCTCAACGAACGCGCCGCACTGCTGACCCTGACCTACCTGGGCGCAATGCGTTACGTGCCCAGCTACAACACCATGGGCCTGGCCAAGGCCTCGCTTGAAGCCAGCGTGCGTTATCTGGCGTCGAGCCTGGGCCCCCGCGGCGTGCGGGTGAACGGGATTTCCGCCGGCCCGATCAAGACGCTTGCGGCGTCGGGCATCAAGGGTTTCGGCAAGATTCTCGACGTGGTCGAGCAGAACGCGCCGCTGCGCCGCAATGTCACCATCGAAGATGTCGGCAACGTCGCGGCCTTCATGCTGTCGGACCTGGCCGCCGGCATCACTGCCGAGATCACCTATGTGGACGCCGGCTTCAGCCAGGTGATGGGCGGCGTCGGTGACGCCGCACTCGCGGGCGCCTGACTGCCAGCCCACCACACATGAAAAAAAAGCCCGCCATCGGCGGGCTTTTTGCTGTCTGCCACGAGCCTGGCAGCGGACGACCAGCGGCCGGCGGGCGCCAACGCCCCTGCCAGGCCGCTGCGGTCACAGCGTCTGCAGGATGTCCTTGCGCTTTTGCTGGTATTCGTCTTCCGTGATCAGGTTCTGATCGCGCAGGCGCTTGAGTGCGCGCAGGCGTTGCTCCTGCTCCTCGAAGAAGCGCGCGTCTCGCGTCGCTGCAACGGGTGCCGGGGCCGCCGCGGCGGGTGCCACCGGCGCAGCCTGCGCACGCGCCGGCTCGTTCAGGACCACCGGCTTGGGTGCCAGCTGACCCGGGGCCGCGGTGACCGGCGCAGGCATGGGCACACCGACCGGCAATGCCACCCAGTCGCTGCGCCGCGCCGCGCCGGCGGTGGTCGACAGCACAGCCGACGACGCCGCCTGACGGGTGCCGAACCTGAACTCGGGCAACACCTTGGTGCCACGGTAGACGTTCACGAAGTCCAGCCGCGCATCGTTGACGATGACCTGAAGCGCCCCATCCTGCACGAACAGGCGCGCCGTCACCCCATAGGGCGTGCCCAGCAGCCCGGCCTCGCGGCGTGATGTGCTCAACAGCAACACGTCGTCCTGCGGGCCCGCCGATGCGAATGCCTGCGACAGCGGGCCCGCAAGCTCGGCCAGCTCGTCCGCGCTGAAGAGGTTTTCGCTGCCACCCTTCACCTGCACCGTCAGGGCCCCCAGGACCTGGCGCAGGTGATCGGGTGCGATGCTGGCGGGATGCCCATTGGGCGCGGCCCCGGCTTCGCGGGCATCCAGCCGCACGGCGGAGAACTCCGCCACCTGCCACTCTCGCCGCTTGCTCGCAGCCGTCGCCGTCGGGGCCGGCGCCGCGGCCGACGCCTTGTTGCTCGAACCGAACAGGAAGTCCATCACCCCCGCCTGGGCCGGCACCGATGTCAGCCCGCACGCCAGGGTCACGACACTGGCCACCCACACACGCTTGTTCACCATGTTTGCTCCTCGCTACATCATCTCTTCAGTTGAAATGGGTCGTGCAGCCAGGCTGCCTCCCCGTTCGCGCGGGCATGCCCGCGCCGTGCTCAATTCAGGTCAGGCAGTTCCTCGAGTGCCCGGGCCGCACCCAGCAAGGCAGGCGCCTTGGCCGTGACCACATAGGTCGGAATCGCCTCCAGGAAGGCGCGAAACCGCCCCTTGTCTTCAAAGCAGCTGCGAAAGCGGGACTGCGCAAACGCCTGCCCCAGCCGCGGCACGATGCCGCCCCCGATGTAGACCCCGCCACGCGCGCCCAGCGTCAGTGCCACATTGCCGGCCACATTGCCCAGAAAGCCGCAGAACAGATCGAGCGTGACCACGCATTGCGGGTCGTCGCCCGAGAGTGCGCGCGCCGTGATGTCGGCGGCTTCCAGCGGCGCAGCGGCAACACCGTCGACCGCACAGACCGCCTCATATAGATTGACCAGCCCGAAGCCGGACACCGCCCGTTCGGCCGAAACGTGCCCGAAGCGCTGGCGCATCGCGCGCAGCACAGCCTCTTCGCGCTCGTCGGTGGCGGCGAGCGTGGCATGCCCACCTTCGCCGTTGATCGGGATCGCGCCATGCCCGGCCATCGCCGGCAAAAGGCCCGACACCCCCAGCCCCGTGCCCGGACCCACCAGGCCCAGCGGCGCATTCGCCACCGGCGTGCCACCCCCCACCTGCACCACCTCATCGGCCGACAGCGCCGGCAGCGCCAGGGCCAGCGCCGTGAAGTCGTTGATCAGCAGGAAGCGATCCATGCCGAAATGCTGGCGCACTGCCGAGATCGAGAACGACCAGTGGTGGTTGGTCATCTGCACGTGATCCGACACCACCGGGTTGGCAATGCCGATGGCACACCAGCGCGGCGTCGGCTTGTCGTGATCGGACAGGTAGCGCTCGATGACCGCCTGCAGCGTTGCGTACTGCGCCGCCGGGTACGTCACCACGTCGGTGATGCCCGCTCCCTCCCCTGCCTGCCAGGCCAGGCGTGCATTGGTCCCACCCACATCACCCAACAGTCGGGGATAGCTCGTTGTTCTCGACATCTGCAATCAGTCCGTTTCGGTGCATTGGGCTGGCACTGTTGCGCCATTGCCACATCTGCATGTAGCCAAATTACATCGCGATCTTAGATGGCGCGAATGTGAGTGTCCAGCGGAATTCCGTAGTTACGGGGAGTTCTGGATGTAGTTTTCCCGTAGTTTTGGGGTAAACCCTGGTTCCAGATGAGTAGTTTCGTTACTAGAGTTCGCTTCGTTGGAAAACTACATGCTGTTCTGTAGTCCAAGTACTCAGCGATTGCGACCCATGCCTCAACTCACGACGACCCCCAGCCTGCACGGCGCCTTCACGGCCGCCAGCGGCAAGGCGTCTTCGTCGGGGCGGTCGCACCGCGATCCGGTCTCTTCTCACGAGAGCGAGTTCGCGACGCCCGATCGGGCGTCGCCCCTTTTTTTCTCGTGGGCCCCGTCCCCCAAACCGCTGAAGTTCCCTGCGGCCCGGAAGCCCGCTTCAGCACCCTTCCCAAGCAAAAACCTCTGAGGAGTCCCTTCATGAAAGGCAAGTTCAAGCTGCTGGCCGCGGCGGCCGCGGTCGCCGGTGCATTCGGCGGGCAGGCCGCCCATGCCGAAGGCATCGAGTTCCATGGCTATGTGCGCACGCAGGTCGGCGCCACCGACCAGGGCGGCAATCTCCAGTGCTTCCGCCTGGGCTGGCCCGCACAGGCGAAGTACCGCCTGGGCAATGAATGCGACAACTACGGTGAAGTGGCGGTGGCGCTGCCGTTCGGCAAGAACACCGGTCCGTGGGCCAAGTACAACCTGCGCCTGGCCCTGCGCGAGAAGGGTGCCCAGGACTTCGAGGACGCCACCACCGGCGTGGACTTCGAAAACGAGAAGACCAGCAACAACTTCCAGATCGCCAGCCGCGAGAACTACGTGATCGCCGGCGGCTTCTTCCCCGAGGGCGGCGCGCTCGAGGACGCCAAGCTGTGGGTGGGCAAGCGCTTCTACAACCGCAACGACGTCCACATCAACGACTACTACTACTGGGCCAACACCGGTCCGGGCGCCGGGATCGAGGACATCGCCATCGGCAGCTCGGGCGTGAAGTTCGCCTTTGCCTACCACCAGAACGGCGGCAACTCGGGCCTCGACGGTGCACCGGGCAGCTTCGTGTTCGGTCCGGACGTGGGTCTGAAGTCGGTCAAGAAGTTCGAGGGCCGCTTCTACGACATCCCGGTCAACAAGGACGGCAAGCTCGAAGCCGCACTGCAGATCATCCGCGGCAGCTCGGTCAACGACCCCACCACCCCGGCTGACGAAAGCGCAGGCGACAAGACCGGCTACCTGCTGACCCTCCAGCACTTCCAGGGTGGCGTGTTCGGTGGCTTCAACAAGCTGGCGCTGCAGTACGGCAAGGGCAACGGTTCCGGCAAGAACTGGATCCCGGCCTACGCCGGCGGCGATGCCCCCACGGGCAACAAGACGATCCGCATCGTCGAGCAGCTGTACTTCGCCCCCCAGGGCACGAAGTGGTCGGGCATGGCCACCTTCATCATCGACAACACCAAGGACGCCAGCGGCTACAAGGCCGACTGGATGTCGTTCGGCGTGCGTCCCCAGTACAACTTCTCCGACAACTTCAGCCTGGCGGTCGAGTACGGCTTCGACCAGGGCAAGGAAGGCATGGGCGATCGCGCCACGCAGCGTCTGCACAAGCTGACGGTTGCGCCGCAGATCACGCTGTCCGGCGGCTTCTGGGCTCGCCCCGTGCTGCGCGGCTTCGTGACCTACGCGAGCTGGAACGATGCCGCCAAGGGCGGTGTGAACAACAACAGCAACCGCGTGTGGGCCGACAAGACCAACGGCATGACCTACGGCGTGCAGGTCGAGACCTGGTGGTGATGCAGCCGGCGCAGCCATCGTGCTGCGCCTGCTGAAGTTCCACCGGGCTGCGGCCTGTCCTGCGGGCGGCACCAGCCGCCCGCCCCACCCCAGGTGGCAGTTGTCGCCTGCAAGGCCATGGGCATGAGCCCGTTCGTGTCCATGGCCTTGGACTCCATTGAAGATTTTCGATGTCGATCTCTACCGTGAACAACCGCACCGCCCCGCAGCCCGCCGCGCGCACCGACTGGTGGCGCGGTGGCGTGATCTACCAGATCTACCCGCGCAGCTTTGCCGACAGCAATGCCGACGGCGTTGGCGACCTGCCCGGCATCGTCGAAAAACTGCCCTATGTGGCCAGCCTCGGTGTCGATGCGATCTGGATCTCGCCGTTCTTCCGCTCGCCGATGAAGGACTTCGGCTATGACATCGCCGACTACCGCGACGTGGATCCGCTGTTCGGCAACCTGGGCGACTTCGACCGCCTGATCGCCCGCGCCCATGAGCTGGGCCTGAAGGTGATGATCGACCAGGTGCTGTCGCACACCTCCGACCAGCACGCCTGGTTCAAGGAAAGCCGCTCCAGCCGCGACAACCCGCGTGCCGACTGGTACGTCTGGGCCGACCCGAAGGCCGACGGCACGCCGCCGAATAACTGGCTCAGCGTGTTCGGGGGCTCCGCCTGGCAATGGGACTCGCGCCGCCGCCAGTACTACCTGCACAACTTCCTGACCAGCCAGCCGGACCTGAACTTCCACAACCCCGAGGTGCAGGACCAGGTGCTGTCGGACATCCGCTTCTGGCTGGACCGCGGCGTGGACGGCTTCCGCTTCGACGCGTGCATCTTCCAGTTCCACGACCGCCAGCTGCGCAACAACCCGCCGGCCGAACACCGCGACACCAAGACGGTGATGGAGACCAACCCCTACGGCATGCAGCGCCACCTGTACTGCAAGACCCAGCCGGAGAACCTGGCTTACCTGCAGCGCATCCGCAGCCTGCTCAACGACTACGGCGCGGCCAGCGTGGGCGAGATCGGCGACGACGACTCGCTCAAGACCATGGCTGACTACACCCGCGGCGGCGACAAGCTGCACATGGCCTACAGCTTCAACCTGCTGACCAACGAATGCAGCGCGGGCTACATCCGCAAGCAGGTCGAGGACCTGGAGGCGCAGATGCAGGACGGCTGGGCCTGCTGGTCCTTCGGCAACCATGACGTGCCCCGCGTGATGACGCGCTGGGGCGGCCCGGGCGCCAGCGCCGACTACATCAAGGTCGCGATGGCCATGCTCACCTCGCTGCGCGGCAGCGTGTGCTGGTGGCAGGGCGACGAGCTGGCCCTGACCGAAGCCGACATTCCGTTCGACCAGTTGCAGGACCCCTACGGCATCACCTTCTGGCCGGAGTTCAAAGGCCGCGACGGATGCCGCACGCCGATGCCCTGGGTGAGCACGCAGCCGCACGCCGGATTCAGCGGCGGGCGCGACGTGAGGCCCTGGCTGCCTGTGCCGTCCGAGCACCGCGCCCATGCCGTCGACGTCAACGACGCCGACATGAGCTCGCCGCTGAACTTCACGCGCCTGTTCCTGGCCTGGCGCAAGCAGCAGCCCGCGCTGGTGACCGGCTCGATCGAATTCATCGACACGCCCGAACCCGTGCTGGCGCTGGTGCGCCGCCCCGAGGCCGGCCAGAGCGCGCCGGCGATCCTGGCGGTCTTCAACCTCGGGCGCGAGCCGATCGAGGTCGATCTCGGCGATGCTCCCGCCACGCGGGCGCTGCAGGGTCATGGCTTCGAAGGGTCGATGCTGGCGAGTCGCACCGGGCAACGCCTGACCCTGCCCGCGCATGCCGCCTACTTTGGCGAGATCATTGCCTGACCCGCGACGCGGGCACATCCAGCGGCAAACCCACCGGCACGAACCAGCGATCCCACACCCATGGCCAACCTGCAACTCAAGGCGCTGCGCAAGTCCTACGGTGACGTGCAGACCCTGCACGGCATCGACCTCGACATCCAGGATGGCGAGTTCATCGTTTTTGTCGGCCCGTCGGGCTGCGGCAAGTCCACCATGCTGCGCTGCATCGCGGGGCTGGAGGAGATCACCTCCGGCGAGCTCTACATCGGCGGGCAGCTGGTCAATGAGGTGCCGCCGGCCAAGCGGGGCATCGCGATGGTGTTCCAGAGCTATGCGCTGTATCCGCACATGACGGTGGCCGAGAACATGGCCTTCGGCCTGCGGCTGGCCGGCTTCAGCAAGGCCGAGCAGGACAACGCGGTCAAGCGCGCGGCCCAGATCCTTCAGATCGAGCACCTGCTCGAGCGCAAGCCCAAGGCCCTGTCGGGCGGCCAGCGCCAGCGCGTGGCGATCGGTCGCGCCATCGTGCGCAAGCCCGGGGTCTTCCTGTTCGACGAACCCCTGTCGAACCTGGATGCCGCGCTGCGCGTGCAGATGCGCGTGGAACTGTCCCGGCTGCACCGTGAGCTGGAGACCACCATGGTCTACGTCACGCACGACCAGGTCGAGGCCATGACGCTGGCCAACCGCATCGTGGTGTTCAATGCCGGGCGCATCGAGCAGGTCGGCTCGCCGATGGAGCTGTACCACCGTCCGGCCAATCTGTTCGTCGCCGGGTTCATCGGCTCGCCCAAGATGAACTTCGTCTCGGCCACGCTGGCCTCGGCCACCGCGCAGGAGGCCGTGCTGGCCCTGGCCGACGGCAGCCAGATCCGCGCCAGTGTCGATGCCACCGCCCTGACGGCCGGCGCGGCGCTGACGCTGGGCGTGCGTCCCGAACACATCGAGGCCGGCCAGCCGGCGCCGGGCAACGAGTTGCGCGGCACGGTGCAGGTGGCCGAACACCTGGGCGACGCCACCTACCTGTACGTGGACGTGCAAGGCGCCCAGGCCCCGGTGGTCGTGCGCGCCGACGCCGACAACCCGCTGGCCATCGGCGACGTGGCCCATCTCGGGCTGCCGCCGCAACGCTGCTACGTGTTCGACGCCCAGGGCCAGGCCCTGGCGCGGACCCCATGATTTCCCCCAACCCCGTCGAGTTTCGACCGTCACATCTCACCCACAAGAGGAGCAAGGCATGAGCATCCAACGTCAACGCATCAAGCTGGTCGCGGCCGCCGCCGCCCTGGCGCTGTCCGCAGGCTTTGCCGGCACGGCCGCAGCGGCCGAACCCGGCAAGCTGCTGATCTGGATCAACGGCGACAAGGGCTACAACGGCCTGCAGAAGGTGGGCGACGAGTTCGCCAAGAAGACGGGCGTGCAGGTGGTGGTCGAGCACCCTGAAGATGCGCCGGGCAAGTTCCAGCAGGCCGCGGCCGCCGGCAAGGGCCCCGACATCTGGATCTGGGCGCATGACCGCATCGGGGAGTGGATCCAGGGGGGCCTGCTGCAACCGGTCACGCCGGGCAAGAAGGTCCAGGCCGACATCGACCCGCTGGCCTGGAAGGCCTTCACCACCGGTGGCAAGGTGTGGGGCTACCCGATCTCGATCGAGGCCGTCTCGCTGATCTACAACAAGGACCTGGTGCCCACCCCGCCCAAGACCTTCGAAGAGATCGCCGCCCTGGACAAGAAGCTCGCCGCCCAGGGCAAGAAGGCCATCCTGTGGGACTACAACAACACCTACTTCACCTGGCCGGTGCTGGCCGCCAACGGTGGCTACGCCTTCAAGCAGAACGCCGACGGCACCTACGACGCAGCCAACACCGGTGTGAACAACGCCGGCGCCGTCAAGGGCGCTGAAATGATCGCCCGCCTGATCAAGGACGGTGTCATGCCCAAGGGTGCCGGCTATGCCGACATGGAAGCGGGCGTGAACCAGGGCAAGATCGCCATGATGATCAACGGGCCCTGGGCCTGGGACAACCTGAAGAAGTCCAAGATCAACTTCGGCGTGGCCAAGATCCCGTCGGTCGGCGGCAAGAAGGCGGCGCCGTTCGTCGGCGTGCTGGGTGCCATGATCTCCAAGGCCTCTCCCAACCGTGATGTGGCCGTCGAGTTCATCGAGAACCACATGCTCACCGTGGCCGGCCTGAAGACCATCAACGACGACGTGCCGCTGGGCACGCCGGCATCGAAGGCGCTGTTCGCCGAGCTCAAGGGTGACCCGAACATCGTCGCCACGATGGCCAGCGCCCAGGATGGCGCGCCGATGCCCAACAACCCCGAGATGGGTCGCTTCTGGTCGTCGATGCAGTCCGCGCTGCAGAACATGACCGAAGGCCGCCAGGCACCGAAGGAAGCCCTGGACGCAGCTGCCAAGCGCATCAGCGCCAAGTGACCTGAACCGGGTGGCTGACGCCGCCCGCAACCCATGCGCCACCCGGGTGGTGCATGGGTTCTCGCAATCGACACCCTGACACCATGACGCCATCGACCGGGCTCCAACGCATCGCATACCCCGCCGCCGGGCTGCTGCTTGCGCTGGTATCGCTGTATCTCGTCACCATCGTGTACGCCGCGGGCGAGACGTTGCTGGCGGGCACCATGCTCGTGGTGGTCGCCATGGCGGCGTGGATCTACACCTCGCCGCGGCTGTATGCCTATCGCTACCTCTTCCCAGGCATTGCCGGCGTGGTGATCTTCGTGGTGTTCCCGATCATCTACACGGTGGCGATCGGCTTCACGAACTACAGCTCGCGCAACCTGCTGACCTTCGAGCGCGCCACCGCCTACTTCCTCGACGAGACCTACCAGTCCGAGGGGCGCAGCTACGGCTTTTCACTGCTGAGCGATGGCACCGAGTACCGTGCCCGGCTGCAGGACAGCGAGTCCGACGCGGTGTTCTTCACGCCGTCGCTGGCCCTGACCAGCACGGCTGCGCTGGAAGTCCAGGCGGTGCCGGAAGCCCAGGCCCAGGTCGGTGTGGGCGAACCGGTTGCGCTGAAGGACGTGATCCGACTGCAGCCCAACCTCAAGGCCCTGACCGTGGCCATGCCCGACGGCAGCCGCGTGCGCATGACCGGGCTGCGCAGCTTCGGCCCGGTGAGCCGGCTCTACGAACGGCAGGCCGACGGCAGCCTGCTCAACCGCCAGACCGGTGAACGCCTGAGCGCCAACATGAAGACCGGCTTCTACGAAAAGCCCGACGGCACCGCCGTCTCGCCGGGCTTCCAGGTGAACATCGGCCTGGCGCACTTCGAGCGCATCTTCACCGACGAGGCCTTCCAGCAGCCCTTCCTGCGCATCTTCGGCTGGACCGTCGCGTTTGCGGCCCTGACCGTGCTGTTCGCCGCGTCGCTGGGCATGCTGCTGGCCGTGCTGCTGAGCTGGGAGGCACTGCGATTCCGCGGGCTGTACCAGACCTTGCTGTTCCTGCCCTATGCGGTGCCCGGCTTCATCTCGATCCTGGTGTTCAAGGGCCTGTTCAACAACAACTTCGGCGAGATCAACCTGATCCTGTCGACGCTGTTCGGCATCAAGCCGGCGTGGTTCTCCGACCCCCTGCTGGCCAAGGTGATGCTGCTGATCGTGAACACCTGGCTGGGCTATCCGTACATGATGGTCGTGTGCATGGGCCTGATCAAGGCCATCCCCTCCGACCTGTACGAAGCTTCGGCGGTGGCCGGCGCGGGCCCGCTGACCAACTTCTTCCGCATCACGCTGCCGCTGGTGATGAAGCCGCTCACGCCGTTGCTGATCGCCGCATTCGCGTTCAACTTCAACAACTTCGTGCTGATCAGCCTGCTCACCGGCGGCCGGCCCGATTTCCTCGACACCAAGATCCCCGCCGGCACGACCGACATCCTGGTCTCGTACACCTACCGCATCGCCTTCGAGGACTCCGGCCAGAACTTCGGCCTGGCCGCCGCCATCTCGACCGTCGTCTTCGCAATGGTGGCCCTGCTGTCGTGGATCAACCTGCGTGCCACCCGCATCACCAAGGAGGAGGCCCGCTGAGGGCCGCCTGAGGACACCGCCATGGCCATCGTTCTGGACAAGTCTCACCGCTGGCGCGTGCTGGCAGCACACGCTTTCATGATCGCGCTGATCTGCGTCGTGATCTTTCCGTTCCTGATGATCCTGTCGATCTCGCTGCGCCCGGGCAACTTCGCCTCGGGCAGCCTGATCCCCGACCAGATCAGTCTGGAGCACTGGAAGCTGGCGCTGGGCATCTCGTACCAGGGCCCGGACGGGCGCCTGGTGCAACCGCCCTTCCCCGTGCTGCTGTGGCTGTGGAACTCGGTCAAGGTGGCCACGCTGTCGGCCTGCATCACGCTGCTGCTGTCCACCACGGCGGCCTATGCCTTTGCCCGGATGAAGTTCCGCGGCAAGTCCCAGGCCCTGTCGGCGCTGATGCTGATCCAGATGTTCCCGGCGGTGCTCGCGCTGGTGGCCATCTACGCAATCTTCGACCGCATCGGCAATGTCTTCCCGCTGTTCGGCATCGACAGCCACGCGTCGCTCCTGCTGGCCTATGCCGGGGGCATCGGCCTGCATGTGTGGACCATCAAGGGCTACTTCGACACCATCCCGGCAGAGATCGAGGAAGCCGCCAAGGTCGACGGCGCCTCGCCCTGGCAGGCCTTCCGCCTGGTGCTGCTGCCCATGGCGGTGCCGATCCTGATGGTGGTGTTCCTGCTCGCCTTCATCGGGGCGATCATCGAGTACCCCGTCGCCTCCATCCTGCTCAACGAGGAGCGCAAGCTCACGCTGGCCGTCGGCTCCAAGCTGTTCCTGTACGAACAGCGCTACCTCTGGGGTGACTTTGCGGCGGCGGCCATCCTGTCCGGCCTGCCCATCACCGTGGTCTTCATCCTGGCTCAGAAGTGGATGGTCTCCGGGCTCACGTCCGGCGGCCTCAAGGGCTGAGCCGCACCGATCCATCCCCCCTCAACGAAGGAGACAACACGATGCTCGACAAGCGATCCGCCCTGAAGGCCGCCGTGGCCGCCGCCCTGACGCTGTGCGCCGGCTCGGCCGCGCTGGCCCAGTCCTCGGCGCCGCCCGCCGGCTCGGTGGCCATCCACTACAACCGCTGCGACAACACCTATGACGGCTGGGGCATCCACCTCTGGAAGGACCCGGGCATCCCCATCCCGGGCGTGGAATGGCAAAAGCCGATGATGCCCACCGGCACCGACGAGTTCGGCGTGTACTGGCACACCAAGCTCGACGAATACACCAAGGGCAAGGTGAACTACATCATCCACAAGGGCGACACCAAGGACCAGGGCGGACGCGACATGTCGTTCGACGGCAATACGACCAAGGAGATCTGGGTGAACAGCGGTGACCGCGCCATCCACACCTCGCTGGCCGATGCCCGCAAGGCCCGCGAAGCCAAGCCCTGCAAGTGATGCAAATGCGCCTGATCGCCCCCCTGGCCGCCGCCGTGCTGGCCGCCTGCTCGACGCCGGCCTCGCAGCCGCCATCGCAGGCGGCTGCGCAAGCTGCACCGGCAGCGGCCCCCGCGCCCCCGGTGGCGCCCGTGCCAGCGGCCGTGCCGGGCAGCTTTGCCGACAACCCGCTGGTCTACTTCGTCATCACCGACCGGTTTGCCAACGGCAATCCGTCGAACGACAACAGCTACGGCCGCAAGCGCGAGCCCAATCCGCGCGACGACGTCGGCACCTTCCACGGTGGTGACCTCAAAGGGCTGACGAACAAGCTGCGCGAGGGCTACTTCAAGGAACTCGGCGTCAACGCCCTGTGGATCACGGCGCCCTACGAGCAGATCCGGGGATGGGTGGTCGGTGGCGACAAGGAATTCAAGCACTACGCCTACCACGGCTACTACGCGCTGGACTACACCGTGCTCGACCAGAACATGGGCACGCCGGACGAACTGCGCGAGATGGTCGACACCGCCCATGCCCAGGGCATCCGCGTGCTGTTCGACGTGGTGATGAACCACCCCGGCTACCTGGACATCCAGACTGCCCGCGACCTGGGCCTCAAGGTGCTGTGGCCCAACGCCGAGAACGCCACGCTGCGCAACTACCACTCGTTCATCGACTACAACAACTTCGCCTTTGGCGACTGGTGGGGCCGAGGCTGGGTGCGCGCCGGCCTGCCGGGCTACATCGACGGTGGGCGCGACGACCTCACGATGCAACTGGCCTATCTGCCGGACTTCCGCACCGACAGCACCGAGGCCGTCAAGCTGCCGAAGTTCCTGGCCAGCAAGCCCGGCACCCGGGCCACCGACCTGCCCGACACCACCGTGCGCGGCTACCTGGTCAAGTGGCTGACGGACTGGGTGCGCGAATACGGCATCGACGGTTTCCGTGCCGACACGGTCAAGCATGTCGAGCCGCAGGCCTGGGCTGAGCTCAAGGCCGAGGCGGTCAAGGCCCTGGCCGACTGGAAGGCCCGCAACCCGCAGCGCAAGATCGACGACGCGCCCTTCTGGATGGTCGGCGAGTACTGGGGCCATGGCCCCGAACGCTCGAAGATGCACGACGCCGGCTTCGACGCGATGATCGACTTCAACTTCCAGCAGCAGGGCCGGCAGTTCAAGCAGCCCGACAGCCTCTTCGCCAGCTATGCCAAGGTGTACGCCGGGCGCCCTGGGTTCAGCAACCTGGCCTACCTGTCGTCGCATGACACCGAGCTGTTCGACCGCAAGCAACTGTTCGAAGGCGCCACGGCGCTGATGCTGGCGCCCGGCGGCGTGCAGATCTACTACGGCGACGAAACGGCCCGCCCCCCAGGCATCGTGCCGCGCACCGACCCGCAGCAGGCCACCCGCTCGGACATGAACTGGGACAGCATCGACCAGGCCCTGCTGACCCACTGGCGCAAGCTCGGCACCTTCCGGGCTCGGCATGTGGCCCTGGCCCGCGGCGCACATGCCCGCCTGTCAGAGGCTCCCTACGCCTTCAGCCGCATCGACGCGGCCAGCGGTGACCGTGTGGTGGTGGCGCTCGACGTCCCGGCCGAGACCCGGCTGGCGGTGGGGGGTGTGTTTGCCGAAGGCCAGGCCCTGCGCGACGCCTACAGCGGCCAGAGCCTGCGGGTGAGCCAGGGGCAGGTGTCGCTGCCGGCCGGCAGGGTGGTGTTGCTGGAGATCGATCCGAAGGCGGCGGCTCGATGATGCGGCCGACGACACCATCGCAGCGGCCCTTTCCGGCGCACCGGCCTGGCCGACGTGCCGTGGCGGTTGCGCTTGTGGTGGACAATGCGGCCCATGGCTGCACACTCCTCGACGGTCTCGTTTCCATCGGTCCTGACCACGCCCATGGACGGCGTCACTCCCAGCCCAGAGGCGCGTGACATGGCAGGATTCACCGCGCCCTACCCCGAGCCCCGGCTGCTGGCCGACATCGGCGCCACCTATGCCCGGTTCTGCCTGGAACCCCAGCCCGGGCGCTTCGAGTACGTCACCGTGCTGCCCTGCGCCGACTATCCCGGCTTTGTGCAGGTCGTGCAGGCCTATCTGGCCAGCCTGCCCGAAGGTGTGCGCCCGCGCCATGCGGCCGTGGCCATCGCCAACCCGATCGAGGGCGACTGGGTCCGCATGACCAACCGGGACTGGGCGTTTTCGGTCGAGGACGCCCAGCGCAAGCTGGGGCTCGCCACGCTGCTGGTCGTCAACAACTTCACCGCCCTGGCAATGTCGCTGCCGCGTGTGGGCCCGCAGGGGCGCCAGCAGGTGGGCGGTGGCGAGTCGCAGCTCAATGGCGTGATCGGGCTGCTCGGGCCCGGCACGGGCCTGGGTGTGTCCGGTCTGGTGCCCGTGGGCGACCGCTGGGCCACGCTGGCCACCGAAGGCGGCCACGTGAGCTTCGCGCCGGGCGACGAACGTGAACTGCGCGTGCTGCGCCACGCCTGGAAGACTCTGCCCCATGTCTCGGCCGAGCGGCTGGTGTCCGGGCCGGGGCTGGAGATCATCTACCAGGCGCTCAGCGAGGGCCAGGCCGGTGCGGCCACCTTCCTGAGCACCGCCGACATCGTCCAGAAGGCCATCCAGAAGCTCGACCCGTGGTGTGTCGAAGCCGTCGAGTGCTTTTGCGCCATGCTGGGCACGGTGGCGTCGAACCTGGCGCTGACACTGGGCGCCACCGGCGGCATCTACATCGGCGGCGGCATCGTGCCCCGCCTGGGCGAGACCTTCCTGCGCTCGGGTTTTCGCGAGCGCTTCGAATCCAAGGGGCGGTTCTCGGGCTATGTGGCCCGTATCCCGACCTACGTGCTCACCGCCGAGAACCCGGCTTTCCACGGTGTGTCGTCGCTGCTGGCCGAGCATGTGCCGGCCCACGAGGGCGGCAACCCGCTGATGGAGCGCGTGCGCGCGGCGCGTGCCACCTTGTCGCCCGCCGAGCGGCGCGTGGCCGACTTCGTGCTCGACAACCCGCGCACCGTGCTCAACGACGCCATCGCCGTCATCGCCCAGATGGCCGAAGTCAGCCAGCCCACGGTGATCCGCTTCTGCCGCTCACTGGGCTTTCAGGGCCTGGCCGACTTCAAGCTCAAGCTGGCGTCGGGCCTGACCGGCAACATCCCGGTGCAGCGCACCCAGGTGCGCCGGCAGGACGCCACGCCCGACCTGTGCGCCAAGGTGCTGGACAACACCATCTCGGCCATCGTGCAGTTCCGCGAATCGCTGAATGTGGAGGCGGTGGACCGCGCCATCGGGCTGCTGCGAGAAGCCAAGCGCGTGGAGTTCTACGCCACCGGCAACTCGTCGGTGGTCGCACTCGATGCGCAGCACAAGCTGTTCCGCTTCAGGATCCCGTCGGTGGCGCACACCGACCCGTCGATGCAGTCGCTGTCGGCCGAGTTGCTCGGGCCGCATGACGTGGCGGTGTTCATCTCGAGTTCGGGTCAGCCGCCTGAGCTGGTGCGTGCCGCCAGCCTCGCCCTGGAGCGTGGCGCGGCCGTGCTGGCGATCACCGCCAGCAAGTCACCGCTGGCCAGGAAGTCGACCGTGTGCGTGCCGGTCGATCATGGCGAGGACAGCTCGACCTTCCTGTCGATGATCTCGCGCATCCTGCATCTGCTGGTCGTCGACATGGTCGCCGTGGGCGTGGCGGTGCGCCGCGAGTCCGGGCCGGCCGGCGTGCCGCGGCTTGCCTCCGGCGGCGCGCCCGGTGAGGCCGGGTCAGCGCCCGGCATGCTCATCTCGCACGTGCAGTAAAGCTCCGCGGTCGCGGCGTCGGCTGCGGCCCCAGGGCCGCACGCCGCGCCGCACCGTGCTCAGCGCACGCAGTCGACGTAATAGCGCCGTGCGCCGCTGGCGTCGTCTTCTTCCACCAGGCCGTGCACGTCGGTGTCGAAGCCTGGGAACTGCGTGTTGAACTCCCGCGTGAAGCGCAGGTAGTCGACGATCTTCTTGTTGAATCGCTCGCCCGGGATCAGCAGCGGAATGCCCGGCGGATACGGCGTCAGCAGCGAGGTCGTGACCCGGCCTTCGAGCTTGTCGATCTCGACCCGTTCGGTCTCGCGGTGCGCGATGCGGGCATAGGCGTCGCTCGGCTTCATCGCGGGATGCAGGTCCGACAGATACATCTCGGTCGTCAGACGCGCGATGTCGCCCTTGGCATACATCTCGTGGATGCTCTGGCACAGGTCACGCAACCCGATGCGCTCATAGCGCGGATGGTGGGCGCAGAACTCCGGCAGGATGCGCCACATCGGGGCGTTCTTGTCGTAGTCGTCCTTGAACTGCTGCAGCGCCGTGAGCATCGTGTTCCAGCGGCCCTTGGTGATGCCGATGGTGAACATGATGAAAAACGAGTACAGCCCGGTCTTCTCGACGATCACGCCGTGCTCGGCGAGGTACTTGGTCACGATGGACGCCGGGATCCCCGTCTTGGCGAACTTGCCGTTGAGGTCCAGGCCCGGCGTGACGATGGTCGACTTGATCGGGTCGAGCATGTTGAAGCCTTCGGCCAGCTTGCCGAAGCCATGCCACTTGGCATCGCCCTTGATCATCCAGTCCTCGGGCTTGCCGATGCCCTCGGTGGCCAGCTTGTCGGGCCCCCAGACCTTGAACCACCAGTCGCGGCCGAACTCCTTCTCGACCTTGCGCATCGCGCGGCGGAAGTCGAGCGCCTCCATGATGCTCTCTTCCACCAGCGCCGTGCCGCCCGGGGGCTCCATCATCGCGGCGGCCACGTCGCACGACGCGATGATCGCGTACTGCGGCGAGGTCGAGGTGTGCATCAGATAGGCCTCGTTGAACAGCGGGCGGTCGAGCTTGCGGTTCTGGGAGTCCTGCACCAGCACGTGCGACGCCTGGCTGATGCCGGCCAGCAGCTTGTGGGTCGACTGCGTGGCGAACACCATCGCGTCCTTCGGGCGCGCGCGGTTCTTGCCCATCGCGTGGTATGCGCCGTAGAACGTGTGGAAGGCTGCGTGCGGCAGCCAGGCTTCGTCGAAGTGCAGCGTGTCCACATACCCGTCCATCATCGACTTGATGGTTTCGGTGTTGTAGAGCACACCGTCGTAGGTGCTCTGGGTGATCGTCAGGATGCGCGGCTTGACCTTTTTCGGGTCCACGCCCTTGAGCAGCGGATTGGCTGCGATCTTCTTCTCGATCGAGGCGCGCGTGAACTCGCTCTGCGGGATCGGCCCGATCAGCCCGTAGTGGTTGCGCGTGGGCGTCAGGAACACCGGCACCGCACCCGTCATCGTGATCGCATGCAGGATGGACTTGTGGCAGTTGCGGTCGACCACCACCACGTCACCGGGCGCCACCGTGTGGTGCCACACCATCTTGTTCGACGTGGAGGTTCCGTTGGTCACGAAAAAGCAGTGGTCGGCATTGAAGATGCGCGCCGCATTGCGCTCGGACGCCGCCACCGGGCCGGTGTGGTCGAGCAGCTGGCCGAGCTCTTCCACCGCGTTGCACACGTCGGCGCGCAGCATGTTCTCGCCGAAGAACTGGTGGAACATCTGGCCCACCGGGCTCTTGAGGAAGGCAACACCGCCGGAGTGCCCGGGGCAGTGCCAGGAGTACGAACCGTCCTGCGCGTAGTTCATCAGCGCCCGGAAGAACGGCGGCGCCAGCCCGTCGAGATAGCTCTTGGCCTCACGGATGATGTGCCGCGCCACGAACTCGGGCGTGTCCTCGAACATGTGGATGAAACCATGCAGCTCCTTCAGCACGTCGTTCGGGATGTGCTGCGAGGTGCGCGTCTCGCCGTACAGGTAGATCGGGATCTCGGCATTCTTGAAGCGGATCTCGCCGACGAAGGCGCGCAGGCTCTTCAGCGCGGAATCGACCTCGGCCTTGGAGCCCGCCCCGAACTCCTCGTCGTCGATCGACAGGATGAACGCGCTGGCGCGGCTTTGCTGCTGGGCGAACTGGGACAGGTCGCCGTAGCTGGTCACGCCCAGCACCTCGAAACCCTCTTTCTGGATGGCATCGGCCAGTGCGCGGATGCCCAGACCCGAGGTGTTCTCGGAACGGAAATCTTCGTCGATGATGACGATCGGGAAATGAAAGCGCAGCATGGCGGCAGCCCTCCGGGCGGGTCACAGGGGAAAGAAAGCGCGAAGTGTAGAGCTTGTGGCCGCCGGACATCATGACGGCGATCGTGCTGTCCTGCTGCTACAACAGCGCCGATTGCCGTGCGCTGCGCGTACACTGCCGCCAAATACACGGAGGGACCATGGATCTGAGCGCATCGACCTGGTGGTGGATCTTCACTGGCGTGGCCGTGGCAGCAGAACTTGCCACCGGGACCTTTGTTCTCCTGATGCTGGCTATCGGCCTGGCCGCCGGCGCCATCGCAGCGCACCTTGGCCTGGGCCTCACGGGGCAACTCGTGGCGGCCGCCATCGTCGGCGGGGGTGCGGTCGCGCTGTGGCGCGCGCGCCGTCAGGCCAGCCCTGTGGCCCTGCCCGCCCAGGCCAACCGGGACGTCAACCTGGACATCGGTGAACGCGTGCGGATCGACGAATGGCAGGCCGACGGCACCGCCCGCGTGACCTACCGCGGCGCGCAATGGACCGCCCGCTACGGCGATGCCGACACCCCCACCCCGGGCGAACACGTGATCCGCGCCGTCGACGGCAACCGCCTGATCGTCGGCCGCTGAACCCCGAGCTTTCAACAAGAAGGAGCAAGCATGGAAATCGTCGCACTCGTGCTGCTGGTCATCGCAGCGCTGTTCATCATCCGCTCGCTCAAGGTCGTGCCCCAGCAGAACGCCTGGGTCGTCGAGCGCCTGGGCAAGTACCACGGCACCCTCACCCCGGGCCTGAACATCCTGGTGCCCTTCATCGACCGGGTGGCCTACAAGCACTCGCTGAAGGAAATCCCGCTCGATGTGCCCAGCCAGGTCTGCATCACCAAGGACAACACCCAGCTCACCGTCGACGGCATCCTGTACTTCCAGGTGACCGACGCGATGCGCGCCAGCTACGGCTCGTCCAACTACATCGTGGCCATCACCCAGCTCGCACAGACCACGTTGCGCTCGGTGATCGGCAAGATGGAGCTCGACAAGACCTTCGAGGAGCGCAATGCGATCAACGCCGCCGTGGTGAACGCGCTCGACGAGGCCGCGCTGAACTGGGGCGTCAAGGTGCTGCGCTACGAGATCAAGGACCTCACCCCGCCCAGCGAAATCCTGCGCTCGATGCAAGCGCAGATCACCGCCGAGCGCGAGAAGCGCGCCCTGATTGCCGCCTCCGAAGGCCGCCGCCAGGAACAGATCAACATTGCCACCGGCGAGCGTGAAGCCTTCATCGCCCGCTCCGAAGGTGAAAAACAGGCCGAGATCAACAAGGCCCTGGGCGAAGCCGCCGCCATCACCGCCGTGGCCGAAGCCACCGCCGGCGCGATCCGCCAGATCGCTGCCGCCATCCGCGAGCCCGGCGGCGAAAACGCGGTGCAGCTGAAGGTGGCCGAACGCGCCGTCGACGCCTACAGCCAGCTCGCCCAGAAGAACAACACCATGATCGTGCCGGGCAACATGAGCGAGGTGTCTGCCCTGATCGGCACGGCCATGACACTGATGAAGTCACCGAAGGCGCCGGCCGCGTGAGCACAGCCCGATTCTTTTGCTACACTAGCGGGCTTCGCTGAGTCCGAGACCTGGAGAGGTGGATGAGCGGTTTAAGTCGCACGCCTGGAAAGCGTGTGTGGGTTAATAGCCCACCGCGGGTTCGAATCCCGCCCTCTCCGCCAGTGACCTGTATCAGCCTGTTCAAGCATTCTGCTTGAACACCCCACGCACAGAGCCCCGCCTTGCCGGGGCTTTGTTGCGTCTGGCTCCCGGCCAGGCCCATGCCCCGGCCGCCTTGACCCCGGGCAAGACACGCCTCGGCTCACGGTGCTAGCCTTGAGCCCTGCACGCAGCCTGCCATGTCCAAT
>CBFGPV010000023.1:0-36696 GCA_965650765.1 uncultured Burkholderiales bacterium | reverse complement strand
TGCCTATTTGGTGTTGCTGCGCGTAGAGATTGCCCGTTTCACCCAGGCCGGGGCTCACGGCCCCGGCCTGGGTGCAGCGACCTTCGGGCTTGCGCCCGGCTCCTGCTTGCGCAGGAGGATTGCGGCTCGCGCCGCAACATCGCTGACCACCCTCACCGAGGCCACCCTGGCCTGACTCGTCTCTGTTGCTCTGATCCTCGCCTCACGGCGGACAGGTGTTACCTGCTACGCTGCCCTGTGCAGTCCGGACCTTCCTCCAGTGCGGCCTTTCGGCGATTGCACCAGCGACGGTCTGGCTTGCTTCACATGGCAATTATCACCGGGCGTGCGGTTTCGCGCTCGCGACGCGGGCGAAACACTTGCGGGTCGTCATAAAACGCCGGCTGCGCGTTGGCGGGCCACCACTGCGGCACACCCAGCACGGGCAGCGGCAGGAAGGGTTTGCCGCCCAGGTGTTCGGGTTGCAGGATGTCGTCAATGCCGGCAGCCGCGGGCAGCACCAGCACATGGGCCGTGATGGCCTTGTACGGATGCACCAGCTTTTCGAGCAGCGCGTGGCCGACCACCGTGAGCTCGGCCTGAGCCCATTGCGCGCGCAGGTCGATGAACAAGCGCGGCCAGTCGCGTGCGGCCAGCGCGGCCGTCAGTTCAGTCGGCCCGCGCAGCAGCGCGCCGTTTTCGTCGAACACGGTGAGCGCATCGCGCAGCGGGCCACGCCGCCCCTGAACGCCATCACGCGCGATCTCGCGGGCCTGCAGCGCATTGAGGCGGCACTTCAGCGCCGGCTGGGCCAGCCAGACCAGCCCGTTGAGCAGGTCATGCAGATTGTTGCGCGTGGGCACCCGGGCCGTCCGCGCGATGTAGGCCTCGTAGGCCTGGCCTTCGGGCAGCTCGTCCTGGGGCACGAACTGCAGGCGGCCGGCCGGATGCGTGATCGGGCGCTGCGCCAGCGCGCGGTTCAGTGCACCCGCGACGTCGCTGCCCTGCAGCACGGCCGGCATGACCGGCTGCGCCGCCGAGCGGTAGGGCGCCAGCCAGGGCTCGGGGCGGTCAAGACCGCAGGCCAGCGCCTGCAGGTCGGCCATCGCTGCCATCGGCCCGGTCAGCGGGGCAGTTCGGGCCCGATCCACTGCACGCGGTTGGGCTGGCGCTCGGGCGTCAGGGCGAACCACTGCGGGTGTTTCTTGAACAGCTTGGTCGACGGCGCGTTCTTGGCTAGCAGCTTCACCTGGCGCAGGCGTTCGGCGGCGATACCCAGCTCGACCCAGTGGCCATCGCGCAGTTCGGGCACCGCCTCGAGGATCTGCTGCACGTCGTCGGGCAGCGGCGGCGGTGCGGGGGGCCGGCTGCTGCGCCCGGCGCGTGCGGCCGTCTTGCGGGCCGTGGTGCCGGTGCCGGTGCTGCGCCGTGTGGCCTTGGCGGCCGGCGGCGCAGGCTCGGCCTGGGCGACGGGTGGTGGCACGGGGTCTCGGGGTGCGGGTGCGGGTGCGACCGGGGTCGCCGCGGTCGCCTTGCGGCTGGCCGCGCGTGTCGTCGAACGGGTCGCCGCGGTGCGCGGAGCCGCCGCACGGCCCGTTGCCGCCTTGCGATGGGTGAGGTCGATGAAACTGTCGTAGACCTGCATCGAACCCTCGCCGGTCTTGCCGGTCTGGCCGATGCCTTCGACCCGGCAGCCCTTCTCGCGCAGGCGCACCACCAGCGGCGCGAAGTCGGAGTCGGACGACACCAGCACCACCACGTCGGGCCGTTCGGCCAGCACGAGGTCGATGGCATCGACGGCCAGCGCGATGTCGGTGGAGTTCTTGCCGGTGGACAGGTTGACGATCGGGCGGATCGACAGATTGCGGAACGCCGCCTGGTGCTTCAGCGCCGATTCGGGCGTGCAGTAGGCACGGCGCACGTGCACCGCACCGTGGGTCGCCAGCACGTGCTCGTAGGCCTGCCCGATCACGTCGACCGACACGTTGTCGGCGTCGATCAGCAGCATCACACGGGTCGAACGGGTCATGGGCGCAGCTTCCAGGTCAGGGTTTCACCGCCGCGCAACGGCTTGAGGCTGGCCTCGCCGAAGGGCACGGACTCCGGTGGCGTCCAGGACTCCTTCACCAGCGTGACGGTGCCGGTGTTGCGCGGCAGGCCGTAGAAGTCGGCGCCGTTGAAGCTGGCGAAGGCCTCGAGACGATCGAGCGCGCCGGCCGCCTCGAAGGCCTCGGCATACAGCTCAAGGGCGGCATGGGCGGTGTAGCAGCCCGCGCAGCCGGTGGCATGTTCCTTGAGGTGGGCCGGGTGCGGCGCGCTGTCGGTCCCGAGGAAGAACCTCGGGTGGCCCGAAGTGGCTGCCGCCACCAGGGCACGGCGGTGTTCCTCGCGCTTGAGCACCGGCAGGCAGTAGTAGTGCGGCCTCACACCGCCCAGGAAGATCGCATTGCGGTTGTAGAGCAGATGGTGGGCGGTGATCGTCGCCCCCAGGTGGGCATCGCCCTCGCTCACGTACTGCGCCGCCTCGCGGGTGGTGATGTGCTCGAACACCACCTTCAGCTCGGGGAAGTCGCGACGCAGCGGGATGAGCTTGTCGTCGATGAACACCTTCTCGCGGTCGAACAGGTCGATCTCGGCGTCGGTGACTTCGCCGTGCACCAGCAGCAGCAGGCCGTGGCGCTGCATGGCCTCGAGCGTGCGCCAGGTCTTGCGGATGTCGGTCACGCCGGCATCGCTGTTGGTCGTGGCGCCGGCCGGATAAAGCTTGACGGCCACCACGCCGGCGTCCCGGGCCCGTTCGATCTCGTCGGGCGGCAGGTTGTCGGTGAGGTACAGCGTCATCAGCGGCTCGAAGCTCAGGCCCTCGGGCACCGCCGCCCGGATGCGGTCGCGGTAGGCGATTGCCTGGGCGGCCGTGGTCACCGGCGGGCGCAGGTTGGGCATGATGATGGCGCGGCCGAACTGACGGGCGGTGTCGGGCACCACGGCCTGCATCGGCAGGCCGTCGCGCACATGCAGGTGCCAGTCGTCGGGTCGGATGAGGGTGAGCTGGGTGGTCATGCCGTGATTGTCCCACCGAGGGACACCCCGATCGCACGCGCGGCCTCCAGCAGCGGATGGTCCAGGGGCACGGTACGGCTGCCTTGGGCCACGTCGGCCAGGGCCACGCTGGCGCAGCGGTCGCCCTGCAGCGTGACCATCTGGCCGAAGCGCCGCTCGCGCACCAGCTGGGCCGCGTGGCAGCCAAAACGCGTGGCCAGCACGCGGTCGTAGGGGGTGGGCGAACCGCCGCGCTGCACATGACCGAGCAGCGTGCTGCGCACTTCACTGGCCAGATGCGGCTGCAGGGCCTCGCGCAGCACGTTGCCCACGCCGCCCAGGCGGATCGGATCGGGGCTGTCGGCCACGTGGGCCTGCACGGTGAGCCCACCGCCCACTGCCCGAGCGCCCTCGGCCACGCAGACGAGGGTGTAGCCCTGCGCGGTCTCGCGCTCGCGGCACAGCGCCAGCACGGTCTGCAGGTCGTAGGGCAGTTCGGGCAGCAGGATCACGTCGGCCCCGCCGGCCAGCCCGCCTTCAAGCGCGATCCAGCCCGCATAGCGCCCCATGGTCTCGACGATCATCACCCGGCCATGGCTGCGGGCGGTGGTCTCGAGCCGCTCCAGGGCCTCGGCGACCACGGCCACCGCGCTGTCGAAACCGAAGGTGCGCTCGGTGTGCAGCAGGTCGTTGTCGATGGTCTTGGGCACACCGACCACCGGCAGCCCCAGTTGCTGGAAGCGGTGGGCGATGCGCATGGTGCCGTCGCCGCCGATGGCCACCAGGGCATCCAGGCCGAGTTCGCGCACGTAGTCCATCACCTGGGCCGAACGATCGACCCCCTCCCAGGCGAAGGGGTCGGCCTTGTTGTGGGCCCCGAGGATGGTGCCGCCCTGGTGCAGGATGCCGCTGACGGCACGGCGGTCCAGCGGCATCACGCGGCGCTCGACCAGGCCCCAGAAGCCGCGCTCGATGCCGGTGACCCGGCAGGCGCCGTCTTGCAGCAGCGACTTGGTGACGGCGCGGATGACGGCGTTGAGTCCGGGGCAGTCGCCGCCTCCGGTGAGCAGGCCGATGTGCATGGCAGGGGTCTCCTGGTGTTGTGGGTGGGTCCGTGCCGCGAGCTTACGGGCTCGCAGGCGATGTTCAGTGGAAGTCCCGGCTGCTGGTGCTCAGGCGGCCCAGCAGCGCGGTGAGGTCGACGAGCCGGCGCGCGATCAGGTGGCTCACGCCCTTGTCGTGCTGCCACTGGCCGTACACCGCCAGCAGTCGTGCGTTCAGCAGTGCCTCGCGCTGCTGCTCGCGCACCTGCCGCCAGACGATCACGTTGGTGCTGCCGTGTTCGTCCTCGAGCGTGACGAACACGGTGCCGCGGGCCGTCTGGGGCTGCTGGCGCACGGTGACGATGCCGCAGGTGCGCGCCAGGCGGCCGTGAGGCAAGGCCTGCAGTTCGCCCGACGACAGCAGGCGTTGCTGCTGCAGCATCGGGCGCAACAAGGCCATCGGATGGCTGCGCAGGCTCAGGCCCAGCGAGGCGTAGTCGAAGACCACGTCTTCCCCCTCGCTGGCGGCCGGGAGTTCCAGCGGGGCCTCGTGCACCGGGGCGCCCTGCAGCAAGGCGGGCGCGCGCTGCCAGGCCGTGGCCTGCCAGACCTGCTGGCGGCGATGCCCTGCCAGCGAGGCCAGGGCGTCGGCTGCCGCCAGGCGTTGCAGGTCGGCCGGCTCGAGCCGGGCGCGCTGGGCCAGATCCTGAACGTCGGCAAACGGGCCCTGGCTGCGGGCCTGCGCAATGCGCTCCATGGCCGCGCGGGCCAGGCCCGAGACCTGCTGCAGCCCCAGGCGCACGGCCGGTTGCTGGTCGCGCGGCGTGGTGTCGATGTGTTCGAGCAGGGTGGTGACGTCGCTGTGCTGCACGTCCACCGGCAAGACCTGCACCCCGTGGCGGCGCGCATCCTGGACGAGCTGACTGGGCGAGTAGAAGCCCATGGGCTGGGAGTCGAGCAGCGCGGCCAGAAAGGCCGCCGGTTCATGCCGCTTGATCCAGCTGCTGGCATAGGCCAGCAGGGCAAACGAGGCCGCATGGCTCTCGGGGAAGCCGTATTCGCCGAAGCCCTGGATCTGCCGGAAGATCTGCTCGGCGAACTCGAGCGGATAGCCGCGTTCGGTCATGCCGCGGATGATGCGGTCATGGAAGGGCTTGACGTCGCCATGACGCTTCCAGGCGGCCATCGCGCGGCGCAGGCGGTCGGCGTCCCCGGGGCTGAAGCCGGCGCACAGCACACACAGCTGCATCACCTGCTCCTGGAAGATCGGCACGCCCAGGGTGCGGCCCAGGGCCATCTCGAGGGCGGGGGTTTCCAGAGGGGGACGCTCACGCCCCTCTCGCTGCAGCGCACGCTCGGCCTCGCGGCGCTGCAGGTAGGGGTGGACCATGCCGCCCTGGATGGGGCCGGGACGCACGATCGCCACCTCGACCACCAGGTCGTAGAAGCGGCGCGGCTGCAGGCGCGGCAGCATGCTCTGCTGCGCCCGGCTCTCGATCTGGAACACCCCCACGGTGTCGGCCCGGCAGATCATGTCGTAGGTGGCGGCGTCGCCGTCGGGAATGTCCTGCAGGCGCCAGTCCCGGCCACGCCGCCGGCTGATCCACAGCAGCGCACGCCGCAGGGCCGACAGCATGCCCAGCGCCAGCACGTCGACCTTCATCAGGCGCAGGGTGTCCAGGTCGTCCTTGTCCCACTGGATCACGGTGCGCTCGGCCATGGCCGCGTTTTCGATCGGCACGATGCGGCTGAGCTTGCCGCGTGCGATCACGAAGCCGCCCACATGCTGGCTCAGGTGGCGCGGGAAGCCGCGCAGTTGCGCCACCAGTTCCAGCCACTGCCGCACGCGCAGCGCGTCGGGATCGAGGTCGATGCCGGCCAGGTGCTCGCGCAGCCGGGCCGGGTCGTCCCACCACTGGTGGCTGCGCGCCAGGGCGTCGACCTGGGTGTCGTCGAAGCCCAGCGCCTTGCCGACGTCGCGCACGGCACTGCGGGTGCGGTACGAGATGACGGTGGCCGTCAGCGCGGTACGGTCGCGCCCGTACTTGGCATAGAGGTACTGCATGACCTCCTCGCGGCGCTGGTGCTCGAAGTCGACGTCGATGTCGGGCGGTTCGTCGCGCTCCTTGCTGATGAACCGCTCGAACAGCAGGTTGCTGCGGGCCGGATCGATCTCGGTGATGTGCAGGCAGTAGCAGACCGCGGAATTGGCCGCCGACCCCCGTCCCTGGCACAGGATGCCCTGGCTGCGGGCGAAGTGGACGATGTCGTGCACGGTGAGGAAGTACTTCTCGTAGCCCTTGAAGGCGATGAGCCTCAGCTCCTTTTCGATCTGGCGGCGCACCGGATGCCGCGGCCGCAGGCGCCGGCCGTAGCGCTTGCGCATGCCGGCAAAGGTGAGGCGGCGCAACCACGAGGCCGGGTCATGGCCGCGGGGCACGACCTCCTCGGGGTACTGGTAGCTCAGTTCACCCAGGCTGAAGCGGCAGCGCGCCGCCACGTCCAGCGTGGCCTGCAGCAGGTCGGCCGGATACACCTGGGACAGGCGCAGCCGCGAACGCAGGTGGCGCTCGGCATTGGACTGCAGCGCCAGGCCGCAGTCACTGACCGGGCGGCCGAGCCGGATCGCCGTCAGCACGTCCTGCAGGGGCTTGCGCGAGCGCACGTGCATGTGCACGTCGCCGGCGGCCACCAGCGGCACCCCGCTCAGGCGGCTGGCCTCGCGCAGCGTGTGCAGCCAGGCGGCATCGCCGGCTTCGCCGGTCAGCTCGACGGCCAGCCAGGCGCGCCCGGCAAATCCGGCCGCCAGCCAGCGGGCCTGGGCCAGCACGGTGTCGAAGGTCGCCTCGCGCCGCGGCACGAGCAGCAGCACGCAATCGGGCAGGTCCTCGGGCCGGACCGCGGCCAGCTCCAGCCGGTAACTGCCCTTGGGGCTGGCCCGGCGCAGGCCGGTGATGAACTCGCTCAGGCCGCCGTAGCCCTCGAGGTGGCAGGCCAGCACCACCAGACGAAACGACGTGGGCGCCTGCACGGCGAATTCGGCGCCGATGAGCAGTTGCAGGGCCGAGCGGCCGGCCGGCAGGCCGAGGTGGTCGTTCAGGTCGCGCAGCGCCTGGTAGGCCCTGACCACCCCGGCCAGTGAACATTCGTCGGTGATGGCCAGCGCCGTATAGCCGAGTTCGTGAGCACGCTGCACCAGTTCATGGGCATGGGACGCGCCACGCTGGAAGCTGAAGTTGCTCAGGCAATGCAGCTCGGCATAGGGCGGTGGTGTGGTCGTGCTCATGCAAACACCCCATGCAGGTACCAGCCGAGGCCGGGCGGGCGCTCGCGGTAGATCCACAGCAGCCCGGCACGCTCGCTGTGGGCGATGTAGTAGTCGCGTGCCAGGCCCTCGTCGCCGTCCCACCAGCCCGACTCGATGCGCTGTGCGCTGCTGAGCAGTTGCAGCGGGCCGCCATGGTGCGGCCGGTTGTCGATCACCGCCAGCGGCAGCGGCTGGGGCAGCAGCCAGGTCGGCTGGGGCATGTAACCGGCATCGTCGCTCGGCGCGGGCGGGGGCACGGCCGGCAGGGCCGCCCACTGGCTGGCACACACCCAGTGCTGCATCGCCTCGGGGCGGTGGTCGGGTCGCAGCACCGGGCGCAGCACCCGCTGGGCCCCCAGCCGGGCCGACAGCCGCTCCAGCAGGTGCTGCAACGATTCGCCTTCGCGCCGGGCCAGCCCGGGCTGCAGCGGCAGGGCCGGCTCCTCGCCGGCCAGTGCCTCGATCTCGTCGGCCGTCAGGCGCAGCTCACCCACCGGTGCGGCCAGCCGCACATGGGCCAGCATTTCGGTCAACAGGCGGCTCAGATGCTCGACGTCGCGGGTCAGCTCGGCGGTGCGCACCTGCAGGTGGCCGCCGTCATCGGCCGCCTGTGGCCGGAAGTCGTGCTGCCAGTGCAGCACCAGGCTGCGCACGCCGGCATGGCGGGCCGCCAGCCAGGCGGTCAGCTGGAGCAGCAGCCGGCGCGCGCCGAACATCAGCGCCGGGGCGTTGTCCACCCGGCCCGGCAGTTCCAGCCGGGCCGCGAAGGTGTCGGGCAGGCTCAGCCACTCGAAGGTCTCGGGCCGATGGCCATGGACCTGGTCGAGTGCCGCCAGCAACTCGGCCCCGAAACGCCGGGCCAGGCCGGCGCGCGGCAGGCGGCGCACGTCGCCCAGGCAGGTGCAGCCCAGCCGGGACAGCATCGGCACCTGTCGCGCCACCGCCGTGACGGCATGCAAGGGCAGGCGATCGAGCCGTTCGCTCCAGCGCAGCGCTGCGGCCGACGTCGGCATCGGCACCGGGCAGCGCGCCAGGGCCAGGGCGGCCAGCGCCGTGGGGGCAGCCGCCAGATGCATCGCCCCCAGCCGGCGAGCCTCGCCGGCCACCTGGGCCCGCAGCGCCCTGCCCCCGCCGAACAGGCGCAGGCTGGCGCGCACCTCCAGCAGCACGGCCTCGTCGACCAGGGCCACCCGCGGCGTGAAGCGCAGCACGGCATACCCCAGGGCACGCTGCAGGGTGGTGTCGTGCCCCGAGGCCGTGACGGCCTCAGGCGCGGGCGGGGTGTCCGGCGCGAGGATGGCCAGCCAGTACGGGCGCGATGCCGGCGCTGGTGCTGGTGCCGAGGGCGGAAACAACATCTTGGGACTCCGCAAGGGAACGCACGGGCGCGGGCCGGGCCGGGGACATCAGGCTGCGCAGGCGAGGCGCGATCAGCGGGGCCAGTCCGGAGGGCAGCACCGGCAGTTCGATGTGGCCGTCGTGCGGCGGGCCGCGCCGCTTGAGCAGTTGCACCTTCAGGCTCCAGGGACGGCCGGCACTGATCACCAGCCGCAGCGGAGCGGCACAGGATTGCGCCCGGCAGGCCTCGGGACGGAAGACGAACAGCGGCGCCTCGCCGCGTTGTGCATGGGCGTGCAGGCGGCGCAGCGCCTCCGGACGAGCCTGCGGCAGCCAGGCCAGCACGGCTGCCGTCTGCCGGCAATGCAGCGCCTGTTCGGTCGCCCACAGGGCCTGGGAGGGCGTGAGCTCCTTCAGCCACACCACCTGTCGCGCCGGCACGCCCCACGCGGCCAGGCCCGGGCCATGGGGCTGGCCGGCGGGTGATCCCACCAGCACCACGGCCTCGCCTGCGGCACAGGCCCGGCGCAGCGCCGGGCCGAGCAGACGCCACTCGCAGCCCAGCCCGGGGCTCACCAGCAGGTCGGTCAGCGATTGACCGGGCCAGCCGCCCCCCGGCAGTTCACGGTCGAGCGCGGCATGCCCGCTGGGCAGGACACGCCCCGGCGCACGGCCCAGTTCGCTGGCGCGCCAGAGGGCCTGCCCCAGGCGGGCGTCCCAGGGGACACCCGAGGGGTCGGACAGGGTCGCCACCCCCTGCCCGCTGGAATCAGCAGCATGCATGAGAACACCCGAATACTGTATGAAAACACAGTATAGGGGTGTGGCCGGTTGCGGTGGTGTGATCTTTTGGCGTGTGGGGACATCGGCCTGACCCGGCAGGCCTCACCTGCCGGGCGGCCTGCTCAGCCTGCCCAGGAGGCCATCGCCTGGCCCAGACGGATCGCGCCGCCGGGCATCCAGTCCGGGTTGAACCGCAGGCCACCCTGGGGGAACAGCATCACGACGGTCGAGCCCAGCAGGAAGCGCCCCATCTCGTCGCCCTGCTGCAGCCGCACCGGTGCGTCGGTGTAGTCCCAGTCGCGCAGGTGCCCGGGCCGCGGCGGGTTCACCACGCCATGCCAGACGGTGGCCATGCTGCCCACGATGGTGGCCCCCACGAGCACCAGCACGAAGGGTCCGCGGGGCGAATCGAACACGCAGACCACCCGCTCATTGCGTGCGAACAGTCCGGGCACCCCCCGTGCAGTCAGCGGATTGACCGAAAACAGCGCACCGGGCACATGGATCATGCGGCGCAGTCGGCCTTCGCAGGGCATGTGGATGCGGTGGTAGTCGCGCGGGCTGAGGTACAGCGTGGCGAAGTGGCCGTCCTGGAACTGCGCGGCCAAGGCCGCATCGCCGCCCACCAGTGCCGTGGTCGTGTAGTGATGCCCCTTGGCCTGGAAGATCTGGTCGCGCTGGATCGCACCGAACTGGCTGATCGCGCCGTCGACCGGGCAGATCAGGTCGGCGCTCGCCAGCGGGCGCGCCCCCGGCTTGAGCGCACGGGTGAAGAAGTCGTTGAAGGTGGCGTAGGCCCGGGGGTCGGGATCGGCGGCCTCGGCCATGTCCACGCCGTAGCGGCCGATGAACCAGCGGATGACCTGGGTGGTCAGCGCCCCGCCCTGGGAGCGGGCCAGTGCGCCGGCCAGGGCGGTGAGCGCCTGCTTGGGCAGCAGGTACTGCGGCAGGACTTTGAGTGCGTCGGACACAGGGATGTTCGCAAAGGGAAAGTGCCGAAGTTTAGCCAGCCGCGTTTCGCCCGGGGGTGGCGCGCACCAGCGGGATGCGGGCGAGCACCCCGTCGCCGAAGGCCTCGTGGATCCCCAGGTCGCGGCGGTGGGCATAACCGATGAAGCAGTCGCACTTGATGCGGCTGCAGGGCCGTTCGCTCAGCAGGCTGTCCAGGGGGTCGGTGTAGAGGTTGCCGAGCCGGCGCGGAATGAAGTGGCAGCGCTGCACGTCGCCGGCGGCATCCACCGACAGCACCTCGGAGCCCGCGCGACAGGCCACGCCACGCGACAGGCCGGGGGCATGACTGTGGCGAAACCAGGGGTCGAGCGCTTCCATCCAGGCCAGGTCCTCGGGCGTGTAGTAACCCGGGCCGCGCCGGTCGTAGGCGTTGAGCCACAGGGGCGTGCCGTCCGGCAGGGCTGCCGTGAGCGCCTGGATGGCCTCGTAGTGCTCGCGGCGGGCCACCACCCCCACCGAATGGCGGATGCCCAGCGCCCGCAGCCGCATCACCCGCGCGACAAACCGGGGCAAGGGCGTCTGCTCGGGGTGGTAGGTGCACCACAGTGACAGCCTGTCCGCCGGCGCCTGGGCCAGCCACCCCAGCGGCCCGGCCAGGTTGGTCTGCAGGGCCACCTGCGTCACGTGAGCCATGGCGGCCAGTGCCAGCATGGCCTCGCGGTAGTGGCGCCGCACGAGCGCCTCGCCCCAGGGCGTGAACAGCACACGTACGGGCCGGTCGGCCTGCCCGACCCAGTCGACAAAACGCTGCACCTCGGCCGCATCGCGCGCCAGCGTGGCCCGCGTGTCGCGCCGCTTGGCAAACGGGCAGTAGCTGCAGCTGTAGTTGCAGCTCGTGAGGCTGCCCCGGTACAGCAGGGTCAGCACGATGCACCTGCCATCAGGGCCTGGACACGGGTGGAGGCCAGCCACGGGCCGATGGTGTCGGCATAGGACAGGCCGCGTTCGTTCAGGCTCAGCAGGCCGTCGCGGTCATGGGCCAGTTCAAGGTCAAGCAGCTCGTGCAACTGCGGCAGGTCATCGAGGCTGTGCGTGCCGAAACGTGCCTCGTAGTCGGCATGCGACAGGCCAGGCTCGACCAGCAGCGACTGGATCACGAAGCGACGCCGCTGCTCCTCGGCATCGAGTTCAAAACCGTAGGCCGCCTGCGCCAGCCGGGTGTTGTCCTGTGCGATGAAGTGCTCGACGATCTGACGGGTGGCCGCGCGTTCGACCGCGTAGTCGCTCGAGTAGTGCAGGCCGGCGGTGTACGAGCGCGCACCGGCACCGAAACCCACCATGCCGTCGTTCTGGCAGCAGTACACCGGGCCCGCGTCCTCGGGCGCATGCGGCGCACGGAACATGCGCATCGACACCTGCCGGTAGCCGGCGGCCAGGAGCCGTTCACGCGCCGCGGCGTACATCGCATGGCGTTCGTCCTGCTGCGGCCGGCTGCGGCGGATCGTCAGCTTGCCCAGGCCGGTGCGTTCACGCACGTACAGCGGGTAGAGATAAAGCTCCTCGGGGGCATGTGCCAGCGCGCTGTCGAGCGACATCAGCCAGCTCGCGACGGTCTGGCCCTCGATGCCGTAGATCAGGTCGAGGTTCAGCACCTCGAAACCCACGGTGCGGATCGCCTCGATGGCGTGCTGCACGACGGCATTCTGCTGGGGACGCACGAGCGAGCGCACCTCCTGCTCCGAGAAGCTCTGCACGCCCATGCTGATGCGGTTCACGCCCATGGCGCGGCACACGGCCAGCCGCTCGAGGGTCACCGTCTCGGGCGACACCTCGATGCCGGACGGCGTGGCCTGCAGGTCGATGCCCAGCACCCGTTCGGCCGCCACATACAGCCGCTCGAGCTGGGCGGCCGACAGGTAGCTGGGTGTGCCCCCGCCCAGCGCGAGGCGGGCAAAGCGGCGCTCGCCCAACGCCTGGTCGAGCACCTGCATCTGCCGCACCACTGCATCGACATAGGCCTCGACCAGGGTGTCGTCGGGCCGGGCCATCGCAAACAGGTTGCAAAAGCCGCAGCGCATGGTGCAGAACGGCACGTGCACGTAGGCGAACAGCGCCGAGCGGGGCTGCGTGGCCCACAGGTCGGCCAGCGACCTCGGGGTGGGCAGCGGCCGGTAGGCACTCTTGTGAGGGTAGCCGTACGAGTAGGCCTGGTACGGGCCCTGGCGGATCAGCGCCGCCAGCGTCGAGCCCCGGGCCGGTGGCGAGGTGGAAGTGGATGGGGATGGCGCAGTCGTCAGCATGTGGCGTCGAGGACAAACTCGGTGTAAGGGACGGTCCAGACGCATTCATGGCCCAGGCGGTGCCCGTGGTAGCCGTCCTCACCGTAGGCCGTGCCGTGGTCGGAACACACGATCGCCAGGGTCGGGGCCCGTCGCGCACAGGCCTCGAACAAGGGGGCCAGCGCTGCATCGACGTGACGCAGCGCGGCGGCGTGGGTCGCCAGCGAATCCGTGGTGTGACCCGGCAGGTGGTGGTGATTGGGCGCGTGGATGGCGGACACGTTGATGAACAGGAACACCCGGCCCGGCAGCGCGCCGAGCCGCTCGACGGCCAGGGCCACCTGGCGTTCGGTCGAGCGGCGCTGCGTCACGCCCAGCGCGGGGTGCCAGTGGCTTTCCTGGAACATGGCCGGCAGCACCCGCCCCAGCGAGGTCAGCTTGTTGAAGAAGCCGACACCGCCGATGCACACGGTGTGGTAACCGCGGGCCGCCAGACCGGCCGGCAGGCTTTCCTGCTCGAACACGCAGGTCGTGCGGGCGGTGGTTTCGCTGCCCCGGAAGGCCGTGGCGAACAGGCGCGGATGCAGGCCGGGCCGCGCCGGCGTCGGCAGGAAGCCGGCAAAGATCGCGTGATGCGCCGCATAGGTGAAGCTGCCCGGCGCATGCCGCCGCTCCCAGCCCTGGGGCGGCAGGTGGCGTGCCAGCGTGGGCAGTTCGCCGCGCTCGAAGGCTGCCTGGGCCACGTCGTAGCGCAGGGTGTCCAGGGTGATCAGCAGGATGTCGTGCGAACCGACCACCTGGTTCATGTCGAGCCGCCCGGTCATGCGGCCAGCCCGATGCGCAGTGCCGCGCCATAGGTGTCGTGCCCCTGCCAGAGCAGGCCGGGCAGCAGGTCGCCGAAGGCGTTCACCTCGAGCACCTTCGCAGCCCCCCGCTGCACCACGAGGTCCAGGCCGAGGAGCTGGCTGCGGGCGAAGGCCGCTGCCGTCGCGGTGGCCACCGCCTCCAGGGCCTGCAGGTCGGGCGGCGCCAGCAGGCCGGCCGGGTCGGCCCGGTGGCTGTCCAGGTGCAGGTTGGTCATCGGCTGGGTGCTGACGCGTGCGACCCGATGGGCCGGGCGCCCGGCGAGGGCCACCACCCGCAGGTCGAAGTGCCCGGCGCCGCACCGTGGCTTGGGCAGCCAGCCTTCCACGTAGGCCGCCTGGGCCGCGACACGGTCGACGAGCCGACGGACGTCCTGTGCCCGCTCGTAGCGGCGCAGCCGCTTGACGTTGAACAGCCGGCCATCCTCGCCCAGCCAGGCCGACGTGGTGGCCTGCTGCTGGCCGCGACCATTGCGGCGGTAGGCCACCACCCCGGCCGCGCTGGAGCCATAGCGCGCCTTGAGGAAGACCCGGTCGAGGCGGTGATGGTCCAGCAGCGCCATGAACTCGTCATGCCCGCTCACCGGACCGAACAGCGGCGCCGTCGGCACCTGGTGCGCCTGCAGGTGCTGCTGGCACCGCAGCTTGTCGGTCATGGCGAGGATGTCCTCGGGCGGGTTGAGCGCGCGCACCTGCGGGCGGGCGGCGAGGTCAAGGTGCAGACGTGCCATCACGTCCTCGAACCCGGCAAACCAGGCATCGGCCGCGAGCAGTTCACCGCGCTCGGGCGCCGCACACGGCGGCCGGCCCAGCCGCCGGCAGCCCAGGTGCAGCAGGGCCAGGTGCACCTGGGGATCATCACCCGGTGGCTCAATCTTGAAGCAGCAGGGCTGCTGCAGGTGAGCCTCCAGCACCGCGGGGTCGGCCAGCCAGTCGCGCCATTCGACGATGCTCACAGGCCGGCCGGCGGCCTGCGCCGCCGCTCGCAGGCCGCGGCTGCGCTTGCTGCCCGACACGCCCAGCACCACCCAGGGCAGCATCGCCTGGCCTATTCGCCCACGGCCACGTAGCGGTCTTCGTCGTCGTCCGCGGGCTGCGGGTCGTCGAGCACGACCCCGGGCACGGCGGCGTGCAGCTGCGCCTGCAGGTCGGCACTGATGTAGTGGTGAGACAGGTCGAGCCGACGCAGTGCAGCCAGGTGGGCACTGCCCAGCAGGGCCCGGGCACCTTCGTCGCCCAGGGTGCCGAGCGACAGGTCCAGTGTGTGCAGCTCGGCCACCCAGGCCTCGCCGGCCAGCCACTGTGCGAGTTCGTCGGCGATCTCCGAGTCACGCAGTCCGAGGTAGCGCAGGTGCGGTGAACGCAGCGCCTGCACCGCGCGCTGGCAGTCCGCCAGGTCGCCGTCGAAACCGTAGTCCTCGGTGCCCAGCCAGAGTTCGAGGTGTTCCAGTGCAGGCAGGGTCGATTGCGCCAGGTTCTGCAGGATGTCGCGCGGCAGCCCGCCCGATTCGATCACCAGGTGGCGCAGGTGCGTGTGGTTCATCGGCGGCAGCGTCAGCGATGTGGCACCGCGGATCTGCAGTGCTTCCAGCCGCGGGTAGGCTTGCAGCAGGGCACCGTAGCTGCCCTGGATGATCCAGGAGATCTCGCAGTCTTCGTAGGTCATGTCGCCCACGAACAGCGCCTTCAGGGCCGGCAGGTCGGCGGCGCGCCGCACGAGCAGGTCCAGCGCATCGTCGGGGCTGTCGTCGTGCGGCTCGGACCACATGCCCAGGATCAACGCCTCGAGCGATGCCGTGTCCACCTGGGCCAGGTACTCATCCAGCAGTTCGGCCATCGAACGCTTGTCGTCGTAGTCGAGGCTGAGGCGATGCACCACCCCGGCGGTGATGGACACCGGGCCGCCCTGGTAGTCCTGGACGGTTCGGCCGAAAAAGCTTTCGGTGCGGTGTGAAATCGTCATGCTCCCTCCCCGGGGTGTGGTCGTCAGGGCGCAGAGCATACCCAAGCCATGTGGCCGCTTCAGGTCCGGGCGGGCCGCCGGCGTGCTGGATTGGTGTCGATCTGTTAACAGTACTTTGCCAAACCGCACTTAGCACTCGCCAATATCGAGTGCTAATATGAATGGAACAAAAGGAGGTTCAAGTTGTCTACAGTCACCATGAACACCTCTGCAACCACTGCTCTGGCCGTCCGTGACCCCTGGGCCCTGGTGCCCTCGCTGGGCAACCTGGATGCCTACATCTCCGCCGTCAATCGCCTGCCGATGCTGACGCAGGAGGAGGAATCCAGCCTGGCCCGCAAGTTCCGCGACCAGAACGACCTGGAAGCCGCCGGGAAGCTGGTGCTGTCGCACCTGCGTCTGGTGGTGTCGGTGTCTCGCCAGTACCTGGGTTACGGGCTGCCCCACGGCGACCTGATCCAGGAGGGCAATGTGGGCCTGATGAAGGCGGTCAAGCGTTTCGACCCGGGCCAGGGCGTGCGGCTGGTGAGTTATGCCCTGCACTGGATCAAGGCCGAGATCCACGAGTACATCCTGAAGAACTGGCGCATGGTCAAGGTGGCCACCACCAAGGCCCAGCGCAAGCTGTTCTTCAACCTGCGCTCGATGAAGCAGAGCATGAAGGAAGACGCCGCCGAGGCCGACCTTCACCGCAGCACCCTGACCGACCGCGAGATCGAGACCGTCGCCCGCGACCTGAACGTCAAGCGCGAGGAAGTGATCGAGATGGAAACCCGCCTGTCGGGTGGTGACATCGCGCTGGAACCCACGGTCGACGATGGCGAGGAAAGCTACGCCCCGATCGCCTACCTGGCCGATGAATCCCGCGAGCCGACACGGGTGATCGAGGCCCAGCGGCGCGACGCCCTGACGACCGACGGCATCGCCGAAGCCCTGGATGCCCTGGACGAGCGCAGCCGGCGCATCGTCGAAGAGCGCTGGCTCAAGGTGAACGACGACGGCTCGGGCGGCATGACGCTGCACGAACTGGCCGCGGACTACGGCGTGAGCGCCGAGCGCATCCGCCAGATCGAGGCTGCCGCGATGAAGAAGATGCGCAAGGCACTGGCGGCCTACGCCTGAACCGGCTGCCCCGCCCGCCGCACCCGCCCTGAACGGCCCCGCACGGGGCCGTTTTTCATGTGCGCCCTACCGGGCCAGGAAGCCGCCGTCCACCGGATCGTAGGCGCCCGTCACGAACGAGGCCCGCGGTGAGTTCAGCCACGCCAGGACGCACGCTTGTCGTGCGTCAGGATCCGGGCCATGCCGTCAGGCCGCGTTGCACAGTGAATCGAGCGGTTTCACCAGGTAGTGCCCCTGCCCGCCATAGCTGGCCAGGGCGGCGCGGGCGCGCTCGTCGCGAAGTGGGTGCGGATGAAAGCCCAGGCGGCGCCAGTACGCGGCCGCCGGCCCGTAGGCCACCAGTGCCAGGCGGCACAAGCACCGGCGGCGTGCCTCGTCGTGCACATGGGCCATCAGCCGCTGTGCCAGCCCCCTGCCCTGCAGGGCCGGGTCCACTGCCACTTCATAGACAAACAGGCTGTCGGCGTCGGCCGGCCGGGTGTGGACCTGCTCGTCCAGGCTCAGCACATGCCCCGTGGGCCAGGGCAAGGCCTGCACATGGGCCACCACGGCACGGCACTGTTGCGCCACCACACAGGCCGTGCCGCCAGCGCGCAGCCGGCTGCGCATGGCCGCGTAGCGGTCGGGAGGCAGGTCGTCGTAGCCGCGGGCCTGGATCTGGCGTATGGAAGGCAGATCGGCACCCCGCGTGCGTCGAAGGATGATGCGTTGACAGGACATGGCGCTGTGGGCCTGGTCGGCCCGGCCGGAAATCAGGCGGGAGGGCGCAATCGACGGAACGGCGGCTCAGCCACTCGACTTGAGCAACTGCTTCAGGTCGGCCGCCAGCGGCTCGGCACCCAGACCGTGGCGCGCGAACAGGCGCACCCGGCCCTCGGTGTCGAATACATAGACGCCGGCGGTGTGGTCCATCGTGTAGGTGTCCGGTGTCTTGCCGGCGACCTTGTTGTAGTAGACCTTGAACTCGCGGGCCACGGCACGTGTCTGGTCGGGCGTTCCGCGCAGTGCGAGGAAGCTCGGATCGAAGTTCGCCATGTAGGCCTTGAGCACTTCAGCCGTGTCGCGCTCGGGGTCGACCGTGATGAAGACCCCCTGGACCCGGCTGCCGTCGGCACCGAGCTGCTGCTTGATCTGCGCCAGCTCGGCCATGGCCGTCGGGCAGACGTCGGGGCACTGGGTGAACCCGAAAAACACCGCCGTGACCTTGCCCTTGAAATCAGCCAGGGTGCGCTCCTGGCCGTTGTGGTCGGTCAGGGCGAAGTTGCGGGCGTATTCGGCGCCGGTGATGTCGATGCTGTTGAACGAGGTCGATGAACCGAACAGGGACTTGACCTGGTCGCAGCCGGACAGCAGTGAAGCAGCCCCGAGCAGGACGATGTGACGACGGTTCATGACAACCAGGGCCTCAGGTAGTGATCGATCAGCAGCGCGGCAAACAGCAGCGACAGGTAGAGGATCGAGAAACGGAAGGTGCGACGTGCAAGTGTGTCGGAGTAGTCGCGCCACAGCTTCCAGGCGTAGGCGATGAACCACGCGCCCAGCACCACCGCGCTGGCCAGGTACAGCCAGCCGCTCATGCCGTAGATGAAGGGCAGAAGGGTCGCGGCAAACAGGATCAGCGTGTAGAGCAGCACCTGGAAGCGGGTGAACTCCGAGCCGTGCGTGACCGGCAGCATCGGCAGGCCGGACTTGCGGTAGTCCTCGACGCGGTAGAGCGCCAGGGCCCAGAAGTGCGGCGGTGTCCACAGGAAGATGATCAGGAACAGGATCATCGCCTCGGGGCCCACGTCACCCCGCACCGCCGCCCAGCCCAGCACCGGCGGCATGGCACCCGAGGCCCCGCCGATCACGATGTTCTGCGGCGTGAGCGGCTTGAGCACCACGGTGTAGATCACGGCATAGCCCACGAAGGTGCCGAAGGTGAGCCACATCGTCAGCGGGTTGACGAAGGCGTGCAGCAACCACATGCCCAGGCCGCACAGCACTCCCGAGAACAGCAGGGTCTGGGTGTTCGTCAGCTGGCCCTTGGCCGTGGGCCGCCATGCGGTGCGCTGCATGCGCGCATCGATGTGCTGCTCGACCAGGCAGTTGAACGCCGCGGCGGCCCCGGCCACGAGCCAGATGCCCACCGTGGCGGCCAGCGCCACACGCCAGTCGGGCAGGCCGGGCACCGCGAGGAACATGCCGATCACGGCACAGAAGACAATGAGCTGCACCACGCGCGGCTTGGTCAGCGCGTAGAACTGGGCCACGCGCGAGGGCGTGGCCGAGGAGGACGTGAGGGTTCCGGACATGAGGTGAAGGCCCTGGATTCTAGTGTCGTGAGTTGGAAGTTCGTTGAACCCGCGCCGCGAGGGATCAACCGCTCACGAATCCTGACGAAAACTGCCGATACCAAGGCGCGGCGCACAACGAGGTGGGATACCTCGCGAGCACCCCAACGACGGCAGCGGCTGTTTCTCGTCTGGATTCATCAACGAACTTCCAACTCACGACACTAGGATGCGAGGCCCGGGCGGGCCGACACCGGCCGCTCAGGCTGCGACGCGGCCGGCGCCGGGGCCCCATGCGCGCGGGTGAGCAAGGCCGTCAGCACGGCCACCAGGGCCGCCGCGCCGCCGGTATGGGCCACCGCAGCCACCAGCGGCCAGCCGAGCACGACATTGGACAGACCGCTGGCGAGCTGCCAGGCGGCGCCGCCGGCAAGCATCAGCGCAAAGTGGCGCGCTGCGCGATCGCTCGGCCCCTGTTGCCACAGCCGCCACGCCAGCCAGCCCAATGCCAGCAGCACGAGGTAGGCCGCAAGACGATGCGAGTAGTGGATCGCCGTGAGCGCTGCAAACGGCAGGTAGCCGCCGTCGCGACCTTCGCCCAGTTCACGGGCAATGGTGAAGGCATGCGCAAAGTCCATGTCCGGCCACCAGCTGCCCTGGCAGGTCGGGAAGTCGGTACAGGCCAGCACCGCGTAGTTCGTGCTGACCCATCCGCCGAGCGCGATCTGCACCCACAACAGTCCGAAAACCCCCCAGGCCGCCCTGCGCAGGGTACGTGGCAGCACCAGGCTGCGGGCGCGGTAGATCTGATGCTGGGCCGCGAGCAGCGCCACGAGCATCAGGCCACCCAGCAGGTGGGCCGTCACGATCGCGGGGTACAGCTTCCAGGTCACGGTCAGGGCTCCGAAGGCGCCCTGGATGCAGACCCACACCAGCGTCACGGTCGGCCACCATGGCGACAGTGCCAGGCGGCGCCGCTCGACCCAGCTGGTGATGGCCATCACCATGATGAGCACGCCCACCCCGGTGGCGAGGTAACGGTGGATCATCTCGATCCAGGCCTTGCGGTGGGTCACGGGGCCGGTCGGCATGGCCTGCTCGGCGGCGGAGATGTCGGCGCGTGCGCCGATCGGGCTGGCTGCGCCGTAGCAGCCCGGCCAGTCAGGGCAGCCCAGGCCGGAATCGGTCAGCCGGGTGAAGGCACCGAACAGCACCAGGTCGAAGGTGAGGAACAGCGTCAGCGCGGTCAGCGCCGCCAGACGCGTGGCCGGTGCTGCCTGGCGATTGCGCAACCACACCCAGGCGAGCGGGCCCAGGGCAATCACCACGCCCAGCAGGGCCAGGCGCGCCAGCGGCGTGAGGTCGTAGAGGGCTTGGGTTTCCATGAGAGGCAGGAGGTCTCAGCGGCCGGCCTGGTCCCAGGAACTGGAACCACGCATCAGTTTGGCCAGGTCACGCTTGACGCGCGCCGGATCGGGGTCGGCCGGGAAACGCATCATCCAGTGCCCCATTGGATCGACCACATAGAGGTGCTGCTCCAGTTGCTGCCCTTCGGCCGGGGCAAGCCAGGCCGCCAGCGCCTCGCGCGGCACGCGCAGGATGTGTGTGGCCGGCAGGACCTGGACCAGTTCGGGGCGCACCGGCTGGTCGTCGACAACGAACCAGACCTTGTCCATGCGGTCGCGATCGCGGCCCAGGGTTTCGCGCAGCTGACGCTGCAGGTAGAGCGTCCGCTCGCAGGCAGCGTCGCAGGCGCCGGGCCCCACACTGACAAACAGCCACTGGTCCTTCAGCGACGAGGCCGCCACCGGCCGGCCCTGCAGGTCGGTCAGGGGCAGCTCGGGCATTTCGCGTTGTGGCTGGATCAGCACCCCGTAGTTGGTGCGCCCCTCCGGACGGATCACGTAGTAGGTGAAGTAGGACGCGATCACCGGCGCCGCGCAGACCAGCACGACCAGCAGCATCTTCAGGCGTCCGATGCGGGTGCGCTGCGTCTCGGAGCCGACGTCGGGCGTGGGCATGCTGTGCACGGTGAAGCTCAGCGGCTGCGAGCCGGCGGCGTCAGCGGGCACGGCGGAGCCGGGGTTGGACGATTTGGAACCAGACATAAAGACCTGCCATCAACGCACACATGGCAAACCACTGGAAGGCGTAACCATAGTGCTTGTGAACGTCCACGGCGGGTTTGGGCCACCGTCGCTGGAGCCCGTCGGCCGTGTCGCCGTCAGACTCCGACTGGACAAGGGAAACCGGCCACAACGGTGTGGCGATTTCGCGCGAGAACGAATCCAGATCGAGATTCTGCCGAATCGCCCCCGACTCGGCATCCGAAAACTGATAGAGCTTGGACGGCGGCGGGGCAATTCGCCCGCGCAGCTCGACCTCGCCCGGCGGCGTGGCCACCGGTGCGACCCGCAGGCGATCGCTCACATCGCGGGGCATCCAGCCTCTCTGAACGAGGATGGCCGCGTCGCGGCCCTCCACCTGAAGCGGTGTCACGACGATGAACCCCGGGCGACCGTCCAGCGGCCGGTTGTCGAGATACACGGTGCGGTCGGCCAGCCAGCGGCCACGCACGGTGACCTGGCGGTGCATCCAGGTCGCTTCATCGAAATCAGCCAGATCACCGGCACCCAGCGCGACCACGGCCCGGCCGGCCTGGGCATCCAGTGCGGCCTGGAGCGCCAGTTTCTGATCCGCCCGGCCAAGCTGCCACCGTCCCATCGAGGCCGTCACCACCATGCCGACCAGGGTGGCCAGCAGCACCACCCAGCGGCGCAGCGACGCACGGCGCGGTGCCGGGGGCGCGCCGGTCTGGCGGTCGACAGAAGGTTCGGAGGTGGACATCACAGCGGCATCACGCGGCGTCGGGCGCGATA
This sequence comes from uncultured Burkholderiales bacterium, assembly GCA_965650765.1. Taxonomy (GTDB): domain Bacteria; phylum Pseudomonadota; class Gammaproteobacteria; order Burkholderiales; family Burkholderiaceae_C; genus Caldimonas. Next base: position 14,877 of record CBFGPV010000023.1, on the reverse strand, counting down.
ATCCCCGGCATGAAGATACTCATTGCGCTGGCCTTTGTGCTCATCGTGGCCAGTCTGGCCTCCGCCCTGGTGTTCATGATGCGCGATGGCCGCGATGGCAAGCCCAAGACCAACAACATGGTCCGGGCGCTCGCCTTGCGCGTGGGCATGTCGATCGTGTTGTTCATCTGCATCCTGGTGAGCTACAAGCTGGGCTGGATCCAGCCGACCGGCGTACCGGTGATCAAGTAGGCAAGCAGGCAGGCACGTGGCAGACGGGCGCGTGGGCGCCAGTGAGCTGCACTGCCCGGACGTCGCCATGCCAGGCCCGTTCCCGCTCGCCGCAATGACTTCCTGAAGCAAAAAACGCCGCTGCGGGCGGCGTTGTCTTGCAGGCTGAGGTGGCGGGAGTGCACTCCCGCCGGCCACACATCACATCCAGTACACGACGATGTACAGGCCCAGCCACACCACGTCCACGAAGTGCCAGTACCACGCGGCACCTTCGAAGCCGAAGTGGCGCTCGGGCGTGAAATGCCCCTTCTGCAGGCGCAGCGTGATGAACAGCAGCATCAGCATGCCCACGAACACGTGGAAGCCGTGGAAGCCGGTCAGCATGAAGAAGGTCGAGCCGTAGATGCCGGAGCTGAGCTTGAGGTTCAGGTCCTTGTAGGCATGCGCGTATTCATAGCCCTGCACGAACAGGAAGATGATGCCCAGCAGCACCGTCATCCACATGAAGGCGATGGTCTTGCCGCGATGGCCTTCACGCAATGCGTGGTGGGCGATCGTGAGCGTCACGCCGGATGTCAGCAGCAAGGCGGTGTTGATCGTGGGCAGCGGCCACGGACCCATGGTCTGGAAGGGCTCGACGATGCCGGCCGGTGAACCAGTCACGCCCGGTTGCGAGCTGGGCCAGATGGCCTTGAAGTCAGGCCACAGGATCTGGTGATCGAGGTTGGCCAGCATCGGCATCGCGTGCATCCGCGCCCAGTACAGGGCCCCGAAAAACGCCGCGAAGAACATCACTTCCGAGAAGATGAACCAGCTCATGCTCCAGCGGAACGACACGTCGATGCGGTCGCTGTACAGGCCGCCTTCGCTTTCGCGGATCGCGTCACCGAACCACTGGAACAGCACAAAGGCCCACCACAGCAGACCGAACAGCAGGGAGTAGGCCCCCCAGCCGTGGCCGTTGATCCATTGCCCGGCACCCAGGATCACGAAGAACAGGCCGATGGCTGCCATGACCGGATGCCGCGAGGGCCCCGGCACGAAGTAGTAGGGCTGCTGCCCGTGATGCGTCGCTGCCGACATGTTTTCTCCTAAAAACCGTTTCCTGTCGTGTTGTCTGGCTGCCGTGGCCCAGTCCCTCGCCTGCCGGCAGTCACCTTTGTCTGTTGTATCGCATCCGCCTGGTTGCGCTCAGCCGGCCGCGACGCCGCTGCCGATCACCCAGCGCACCAGCACCACCAGTGCGCCTACAAACACCGCAGCGCCCAGCAGTCCGGCAATCACCACATGCACCGGATTGAGCTGGCTGACGTCCTTCTCGTACTCCGCCGACTTGCGCACCCCGAAAAACGACCACGCCACCGCCTTCAGGGTCTGGAGGAAGGACCCTTTGCGCTGTACCGCCGCCTTCAGGTCGGCGCCCGGGCGTTCGTCGTTCATGAGCGCGGCTCCTTCGGCGCAGCAACGTCCACGCGCTGGTGCCCCGGCGGTGCGGCCGGCACCTTGCCGCCCACCTCGAAGAAGGTGTACGACAGCGTGATCGTGGTCACGTCCTTGGGCAGCTTGGGGTCGATCACGAAGACCACCGGCCATTCCTTGGCCTCACCTGCCTGCAGCGTGTACTCGTTGAAGCAGAAGCACTCGAGCTTGTTGAAGTGCGAGGTCGCCTGCTTCGGCGCATAGCTCGGGATGGCCTGGGCCGCCATCGTGCGGTTCTGCACGTTGCGGAACTCGTACATCACCGTGGCCAGTTCGCCCGGGTGCACCGTCATCGAACGCACGGCCGGCTTGAAGTCCCAGGGGCCGCGGGCATTGGCATCGAACTCGATCGTGATCGTGCGGCTGCGGTCGATCTGCGAGTTCGAGGCCGGACCCTTGGCCATGCCGGGAATCAGCCGCTCGCTGACCGACAGCACGTTGATGCCCAGCGCGTCGCAGATCGCGCGGTACATCGGCACCAGCGCGTAGCCGAAGCCGAACATCATCGCGGTGATGACCACGAGCTTGCCCACCATGCGACGGTTGTCGCTGCGGATGCGGTCGCGGGCGTCGGCGGGGCGGTTCATGGTCGGTTGCGGAACGGCAGACGGCGGGTCAGCCGCCGAAGTAGGTCATCCGGACGATGAACCCGATGAAGAACACGGCCACCACACTGGCCAGGATCAGGCCGGTGCGCAGGTTCTGCTTCTTCTGTTCGGGTGTCATCGTCAGGGCTCCTTCAGGCGGATTCGGGTGTGCTGCCAGTGTTCGCGTTCAACCCACCACGCGGGTGGCCGACGCGTTCAGCTTGGGCGGGTTCTCGTAGGTGTGGAAGGGCGCCGGCGAGGGCACTTCCCATTCGAGGCCTTCGGCGGCTTCCCAGGGACGCTGGGATGCCTTCTCGCCCTTGCCCATCATGGCGGGCAGCACGATGAAGACGAAGAAGTACACCTGCATCAGGCCGAAGCCGAAGGCACCGATCGAGGCCAGCGCGTTGAAGTCGGCGAACTGCATCGGGTAGTCGGCATAACGACGGGGCATGCCGGCCAGGCCGAGGAAGTGCATCGGGAAGAAGGTGACGTTGAAGGTGATCAACGAACCCCAGAAGTGGATCTTGCCGCGCGTCTCGGAGTACATCACGCCGGTCCACTTGGGTGCCCAGTAGTAGTAGCCGGCGAACAGCGCATACAGCGAACCGGCCACCAGCACGTAGTGGAAGTGGGCCACGACGTAGTAGGTGTCCTGCACCTGGATGTCGATCGGGGCCACGGCCAGGATCAGGCCGGTGAAGCCGCCCATCGTGAACACGAAGATGAAGCCCACGGCAAACAGCATCGGGGTCTCGAAGGTCATCGAACCGCGCCACATCGTGGCGATCCAGTTGAAGATCTTCACGCCGGTGGGCACCGCGATCAGCATGGTCGCGTACATGAAGAACAGCTGGCCGGTCACGGGCATGCCGGTCGTGAACATGTGGTGCGCCCACACGATGAACGACAGGATGGCGATCGAGGCGGTCGCGTACACCATCGAGGTGTAGCCGAACAGGCGCTTGCGGGCGAAGGCCGGCACGATCTGGCTGATGATGCCGAAGGCCGGCAGGATCATGATGTAGACCTCGGGGTGACCGAAGAACCAGAAGATGTGCTGGTACATCACCGGGTCACCGCCACCGGCCGGGTTGAAGAAGCTGGTGCCGAAGTGGCGGTCGGTCAGCGTCATCGTGATGGCGCCGGCGAGCACCGGCATCACCGCGATCAGCAGGTAGGCGGTGATCAGCCAGGTCCACGCGAACATCGGCATCTTCATCAGCGTCATGCCGGGGGCGCGCATGTTGAGGATGGTCACGATGATGTTGATCGAGCCCATGATCGAGGACGCGCCCAGGATGTGCATCGCGAAGATGCCGGCGTCCATCGACGGACCCATCTGCAGCGTCAGCGGGGCATACAGCGTCCAGCCGGCAGCGGGTGCGCCGCCGGGCATGAAAAACGAGGCCACGAGCATGATGGCCGCGGGGATCATCAGCCAGAAGCTGAAGTTGTTCATCCGCGCGAAGGCCATGTCGGAGGCGCCGATCTGCAGCGGAATCATCCAGTTCGCAAAGCCCACGAAGGCCGGCATGATGGCGCCGAACACCATGATCAGGCCGTGCATCGTGGTGAGCTGGTTGAACAGCTCGGGGTTGACGACCTGCAGGCCGGGCTGGAACAGCTCGGCGCGGATCAGCAGTGCCAGCACGCCGCCGATCATCAGCATCGTGAAGCTGAACAGCAGGTACAGCGTGCCGATGTCCTTGTGGTTGGTCGCGAAGACCCAGCGGCGCCAGCCGTGCGGGTGATCGTGGGCGTGGTCGTCGTGGGCGTGGCCGCCAGCGTGACCGTGGGGGTCGAGAACTGCGCTCATGCTCGTCGTTCCTTTCTGATACTGCTAGCGGTTACTTGCGGGCGGCGGTGATCTCGGACGGCTGCACCAGCTGACCGGTCTTGTTGGACCAGGCATTCTTGGTGTAGGTCACCACGGCGGCAATCTCGGTGTCGCTGAGCTGCTTCCATGCGGGCATCGCGCCGTTGCCTGCTCCGTTGAGCATGATGGCGATCTGCTTGGCATGGTCGCTGTCCTTGACGATGGCCGAACCGTCCAGCGGCTTGATCGGGCCGGCGCCGGTGCCGTCAGCCTTGTGGCAGGCGGCGCAATTGGCAGCGTAGACCTTCTCGCCGCGCGCCATGATGTCGTCGAGCGTCCAGACCTTGGTCGGGTCATCGGCCTTGGCCGCCGCTTCCTTCTTCTTCTCGTCGACCCACTTGGCGTAGTCTTCCTGCGAGACCACCTTCACGTGGATGGGCATGTAGGCGTGTTCCTTGCCGCACAGCTCGGCGCACTGGCCGTAGAAGTCGCCGATCTTTTCGGCACGGAACCAGGTGTCACGCACGAAACCGGGGATCGCATCCTGCTTGATGCCGAAGGCGGGCACCATGAAGGCATGGATCACGTCATTGGCGGTGGTGACCACGCGGATCTTCTTGTTCACCGGCACGACCAGGGGGTTGTCGACCTTCAGCAGGTAGTCGTCGCCAACGGGCTGACCGGCGTCGGAGGCCTCGCGCTGCGTGGCGTCCAGGGTCGACAGGAAGGACAGGCCTTCGCCTTCGCCCTTCAGGTAGTCATAGCCCCACTTCCACTGGTAGCCAGTGGCCTTGATGGTGATGTCGGCGTTGGTGGTGTCCTTCATGGCCACGACCACCTTGGTGGCTGGCAGGGCCATGCCGATCACGATCAGGAAGGGCACGATGGTCCAGATGATCTCGACCGTGGTGCTTTCATGGAAGCTGGCCGGCTTGGCGCCCAGCGACTTGCGGTGCTTCAGGATCGAATAGAACATCACCCCGAAGACGCCGACGAAGATCACGCCGCAGATGATCAGCATCATCCAGTGCAGGAAGTGCTGCTCCTCGGCGATCTTGGTGACCGGCGGATGCAGGTTGAGCTGGCGCACCGCCGGCCCGCCGGGCAGGTCGTTGACGGCCAGCGCGGCCGTGGTGGCCAGGGTGGCCCCGAGCCCGAGGCTCAAGTGCCCCACCTTCTGCCAAAGCGCGTTCATGGTCTTCATCGTGGTCATCTCAGTTTCAATCCTTATCGCCCCGCCGTGTCGGCCGGCTCCGCCAGGGAGTCGATCGACAGCAGCGCGACGCGCAATTCTTCAGCCAGGCTGCGGCGCCATTCCGGACGCACATGCCGGCCCAACCGCACCGACCGCCCCTGCCCGCGCAACTCGACCAGCGAGCGCGCGTCCGGCGGCATCACGACCTGCACACGGCCGGGCACGAACTCGTGCCGCTCGACCCGCTCGCCGCAGCGGCACTCGACCACGAGGCTCGTGGCCCGCAGCGTGACGCATTCGCGATCGCCGGCGTGGCGAGCATAAAGGAGCAAGGCCACCCCCACCGCCACCAGCTCGACCCAGGCGAAGGGCATCACCATCCTGGCGCCATGCACCCAGAACACCGATGCGATCCCGAGGGACACCACACACAGCGACGCGTAGAACACCATCAGCTGGCGTGGCGACAGGGAACAGTTGCGCTTGAGCGTCCAGACCACATCGCCGGGCCGGGCCTCACCCCCCTCGCGCGCGCCGTCGACGTGAACGACGGCACCGAACCTCAAGGGGCGAGCCTGTGGCCAGGGTGAGATGGCGGACAACATACTGCACTTTGCTCCAGTCACCTGAGCCGGGTCAGCGACCTGCTGCCACACCCCTGAGGCCCCGATCAGGCTGCCCGCACGCGTGTGGCCGGGATCCTGCCCAACCGAACCGCGGGATTTTAGCGCACCGCAACGAGCGGTCACAACCAAGGTTGTGCAGGATCAATGCAGAGCGAACATCGCACAGGTTCGCCCTGCGTCAGATCATGGCGACGAGCGGCCGGCCCGCACCATCGCCCGCATGTCGTCGAGCGCCACGCGGGTGTCCTGCCCCATCCGCGCACGCGGCACCGGCTTGAACGCGTGGCCGTAGATGATCTCGAAGGTCATCGGGATGCGCGGCCCGCTCGCGGCGAGCGATGCTTCCAGCCGCGTGCGCCAGCGCGGCGTGCGCAGGCCCGCGAAGCGGTCGCGATGGGTGTTGCCGCCCAGGCTGCGCAACTCGTGCAGCAGGGCCGGCGCGGAATCCCAGGTCAGGGTGAGCTGCTCCATGTCCATCACGGGATCGGCAAACCCCGCATGCACCAGCATGTCGCCCAGATCGTGCATGTCGATGAGCTCACGCATGGCCGGACCGAAACCGTGTTCGGCATGCAGGGCGCGCAGCTCCTTCAGCGTGTCGGGCCCCAGGCACGAGAACATCACGAAGCCGTCGACCGCCAGCACCTTGTGCCAGCGGGCAAACAGGGCCTGGGGGTCGCGCACCCAGTGCACCATCATGTTGGCCCAGACCAGCTGCGCCTGGCCGTCGAGCGTGCCAGCGCCCTCGTCCACCGCATGCGGGCCGCGCGCGCGCCAGCGTGCCGGCGACCACCACGCGGGCGGAGCTGCCGCCGCCAGGCGTTCGAGCACCGGTGCGGGCTCGACCGGCAGCACCGACGCCTGCGGATACTGCCGGCGCAGCATTGCGTCGGAGCCGGACGATCGTGCCCACCAGTCGACGATGGTCTGCGGCTGCGCACGGATCACGCCCAGGCGGTCGACCATGCGCCGCGCCACCTCGCCGTGCAGCCAGGGCGCCTCGTCGCCGGAACGGCGCAGCCAGTGTCGCGCGGCACGTGGGTCGTGGGTGGCCGCCGGGTCGGGGCGCTGGTCCGGCAAGGACGCCGGCGAAGGAGAGGACGACATGTCGGGCAGTATATTGAGCCGCCATGTTCAGCACCCTCCTGCACCATGCGCGGCCTGCCGTGGCCGCCCCGAGCCAGTGTGCCGTGTGTCACGCCTGGCAGGCGCACCGCCTGTGCATGGCGTGTCGTGATCGTCACCTGCGGGCCACGCCGCGCTGCCTGCAGTGCGGCATCGATGTGCCCGAGGGCATCCAGGTGTGCGGCGCCTGCCTGACCGACCCGCCAGCCTTCGACGCCTGCGTCGCGGCCGCCGAACACGGCTACCCCTGGAACCGGCTCGTGACTCAGTTCAAGTTCCACGAAGGACTCGACCTTGTCGCGCCACTGGGAGCACTGCTGCTGGAAGCCATCGAGCGTCGGCAGGCCACGCACGCCCTGCCCCGCCCGCGCTGGATCGTGCCGGTGCCGCTGGCCGATCAGCGGCTGGCCGAGCGGGGCTACAACCAGGCCTGGGAGCTGGCCCGCTGGCTGGCCGCGCGCCACCCGGGCAGCACCGCCCGTGCCGACCTGGTGCTGCGGCTGCGCGACACGGCCCATCAGTTGCAGCTGACGGCGGCCCAGCGTCGTGCCAACCTGCGGGCGGCTTTCATGGTCGAGCCCGCACAGGCCGCAGCCCTGCAGGGCGCGGATGTGGCGCTGGTCGACGACGTGATGACCACCGGTACCACCGCTCAGGAGGTGGCACACCAGCTCAAGCGTGCCGGGGCGTCCCACGTGCAGGTCTGGGTGGTCACGCGCACCCCCCGGTCCTGAGGGGACGACACAACGGCCGGGGGTGGCACGGCGCTCCCCCGGGCCTATGATGCCGACCCATCATGTTCCGCATCGTCCTGGTCGAGCCCGAGATCCCGCCCAACACGGGCAACGTCATCCGCCTGGCGGCCAATACCGGCTGCGAGCTGCACCTGATCGAGCCGCTGGGGTTCTCGATGGACGACAAGCACATGCGCCGCGCCGGGCTGGACTATCACGAGTACGCCGAGGTACGCCGCCATGCCTCGTGGGAACAATTCCTGGCCGCGTGCGCCCCCGATCCGTCCCGACTGTTCGCCTTCACGACCCGCGGCAGCCGCCCCCTGGCCGACGTGCGCTGGCAGCCCGGCGACTGGCTGGTGTTCGGCGCCGAAACCCGCGGCCTGGCCCCTGAGCTGCGCGAGCGCTTCGACCCGGCACAGCGCGTGCGTCTGCCGATGCGGCCGGGCCAGCGCAGCCTGAACCTGTCCAACAGCGTCGCCGTGGCCGTGTTCGAAGCCTGGCGGCAGAACGGCTACGAGGGCGGTGCATGAACGCACCGCAGGCCGGACCATCACCCCACCGGAGCAAGCCTGCATGAGCCTGCGCAACCTGAGCTACGAGCTGGCCCACCGACATCGGCTGGACCCGCACCAGTACGCCGCGCTGGCTGAAGCGGCCGGCCTGCAGGCTGAACCCGCAGGCGCGCTGACCTGGCTGATCCGCACGGTGACGGTCGTGGCCGGCGCATTGCTGGGCCTGGGCTCGATCCTGTGGGTCGCGGCGAACTGGGACAGCCTGGGGCGCATCGGCCAGTTCGTGCTGCTTCAGTCGCTGGTGGGTGCCGCGGCGCTCGCCGGCCTGGTGCTGCGCCCCGGCCGCGCGGCCTTGCTGCTGCTGGCCCTGCTGGCCCAGGGCGGCCTGCTGGCCTACTTCGGGCAGACCTACCAGACCGGCGCCGATCCCTGGCAGCTGTTTGCGCTCTGGGCCGCGCTGGCGCTGCCGCTGGGCCTGGCCGCGCGCTCGGATGTGGTGTGGGCGCCCTGGTCGCTGGTCGTGACGGTCGGCATCGCGTTGTGGCTGCACGCGCACCAGGGTCGGGCGCTGACGGCCGAACATGCGTCTTCCCTCGCCTACGTGGCCGCCTGGGCGGCCTGCTTCACCGTGGCGGCCGGGCTGAGCCGCTGGCCGCCAGCCCAGCGCCACACCGGCGCCGGGACCTGGTCGTTCCGCACGGCCATCACGCTGGCCTGCCTGATGGTGGGCGCCACCGGCCTGAGCGCGCTGTTCTCGCACGACGTGCGGCCGGCCTATGCGCTGGCGCTGCTGGTGCTGGTGGCCGCCGCCTTGCTGCTGGTGCGTGCGGGCATCATCGACGTGCTGGCCCTGAGCGCCATCGGCCTGGCTGTGGACGGACTGCTGATCTGCGGCCTGGGACGCTGGCTGCTCAACCTCGGTTCGAACGACCCGATCTTCAGCCTGCTGTTCCTGGGGCTCACCGCCGCCGGCCTGGTCGCCGCCACGGTGTGGGCGATCCTGCGCCTCACCCGGGGGCATCCGGCATGAGCGCGCCCGCCTCCCCCGCATCGGACTGGCAGCGCCTGGTCGACCTGGCCCGAGAGACTGGGGGGTTCACACCTGCCGCAAGCCCGCAGGCGGCACCGGCAGCGCCCCGCCCCTGGCCGGTGGTGGTGCTGACCTTCTTCGGCGCGCAACTCGCCGCCCTGCCCTTGCTGCTGGTGCTCGGCCTGATGTTCGGCGACTGGCTGTTCGATTCGATCGCCACCTACATCGGCGCGGCGGTGCTGCTTGCGGGTGCCACAAGTCTGTTGCGCGGCCCGGCGCGGGCGCTGTTTGTCGAGCACCTGGCAGTGATCGGCCTGCTCATTGGCCAGGGCCTGCTGGTGTTTGCGCTGGTGCGCGACTTCGACACCGATGCCGGCGCCGCACTGGCCGCGATCGCGACCGTGGGCCTGGCGCTGATCGTGCGGATCGGCTGGGTCGGCGCCATCCTGGGGGCTGCGGCGGCCGGGCTACTGGCCGTGGCCACGATCGGCGCCAACCAGTTCCGTGTGCTGTCGGGCTGGTTTCCGCTGGTGCCGGTGGCCATGCTCGCGGCCTGGGCGCTGGCGCTGTGGCTGCAGGCTCAACTGACGCGCTGGGACCTGGCGCTGGCGCTCGAGCATGTGCTGTCAGGCTGGTTGCTCACCAGCCTGGCGTGGCTGGCGCTGACGGCCGGCATGACCATGTGGGTGGGCGCCGTGATCGGCATGGACGATGCCTCGGGCATGAGCCTGGCGCGCGCTCCGCGCAGCGGGGACCTGCCCTGGTGGCCACTGCTGTGGCGCGCCGCCTCGGTGGTGGCCATTGCGGCCGCGTGGGCCCGGGCGGCGCAGCGCTGGCCCGTGCTGCGGCGGCCCCCGGTCCTGTGCCTGTGCCTTGTCTTGAGCGCGCTGGCGGCCTTCATGCCGCCGCTCGGGGTTGCACTGGCCGTGGTGATGGTCTCGCTCGTGACGCACCGCCACTGGCAGGCTGCATGCGCTGCGCTGGCCTGCGCGTGGATCGTCGGCGCGATCTACTACAACCTGCACTGGGACCTGGCCACCAAGGCGGCCGTGCTGGCCGGCGCAGGCCTGCTGATGGCCGCACTGGCCGCCTGGGCGCACCGGGCCTCGGCACCGGCGGCACACGCCGCACCCGCCCCGGCCCATCCACTGGCCACGCTGTGGATCGCCCTGGCCGTGGTGGCCACGCTGGGCCTGGTGAACACCGGCATCTGGCAGAAGGAAACCCTGATCCGCGACGGGCGGCGCATCTACCTGCCGCTGGGCCCGGTCGACCCCCGCTCGTTGATGCAGGGCGACTACATGACGCTGAACTTCGTGTTCTCGCGCACGCTGGACGAAGAACTTGCGCGCCACGAGGGCCCACGCCGTCCGCGGGTGGCCGCACGGGTCGACGAACATGGGGTGGCGACCTTGCACCGGGTGCTCGAACCCGGGGAATCGCCGGGCCAGGACCTGGTGTTCGAGCTCACGCCGCGCGGCGGGCGCTGGGCGGTCGTGACCGATGCGTGGTTCTTCCGTGAAGGCACGGGCGAGCACTGGGCCGCCGCGCGCTTCGGCGAGTTCAGGGTGGCGCCGGATGGCCGCGCCCTGCTGGTCGGGCTGGCCGATGCCCAGCGGCGCGCCATCGTGCCGCCGCCGGCCGCAGCGACGCCAACACCCGCTACTCCGGCTGCACGCCCGCCGTCCTGATCACCTTCGCCCAGTTGTCGCGTTCGGAGCGCATCAGGTTGGACAGGCCTGCGGGCGCCGTACCGGCCGCGCTGAAGTACTGGCCCAGCATGCGGGTGCGCACCTCATCGCTCTTGATGATGCGCACCAGTTCGCGGCTCACGCGGTCGATGATGGGCTGCGGCGTGCCGGCCGGTGCCAGCACCGCCTGCCAGGAGATCGCCTCGAAACCGGCGTAGCCCTGGTCGACGAAGGTCGGGATGTCCGGCAATGCCCCGCTGCGGCCCAGGGTGGTGACACCCAGGGCCTTGAGCTTGCCGGCGCGCACCTGGCCCATCGCGATGCCCGGCACCATGAACCCGGCCTGCACCTGGCCTGCCAGGATGGCGTTGACCACCTGCGGAAAGCCCTGGTACGGCACGTGGACGATGTCCAGCCCGGCACGGGCCTTGAACAGCTCCATCGCCAGGTGGGCCGCGCTGCCGTTGCCCACCGAACCGTAGTTGAGCTGGCCCCGACGCTCCTTGGCCACCCGCACGAAGTCGGCCACGGTGCTGACGCCCAGACGCGGATCGACGACCAGCACGTTCGGGCTGGTGGCCACCAGGCTCACCGGGGCGAGGTCCTTCAGCGGGTCATAGGGCAGGCTGCGGCTCAGCAGCGGCGCGGTGACAAGCGGGCCCTGGATGGTGAAGAGGAAGGTGTAGCCGTCCGGCTCGGCCTTGGCGACCACGCCGGTGCCGATGTTGCCCCCGGCCCCGGGTCGGTTGTCGATGACGATCGACTGACCCAGCGCAGCGGCCAGCGGCTCGGCCACCATGCGCGCGATCAGGTCAGGCGAGGTGCCGGCCGGAAACGGCACGACCAGCTTGATGGGGCGTGCGGGCCAGGCGGTCTGCGCCCAGGCCGGAACAGCCCCGAGGGCCAGGCCGGCAGCGGCGGTCTTGAGCAGGTGTCGGCGGTTCATGCGGTCCTCTGCGTGGTGGGTGGAAGCACCCCCTTCAGGGTGCGGATGTCAGCATGCGTCAGCGGGCGCAGACGGTGCGCACGCATGGTTCACTCAGCCCGGGCGTCACGGCCCATCAGGCGTGCCAGTGCCTCGCGTGGCGAGCACTGCCCGTCGAGCACACTCACCACCGCCTGGGTGATGGGCATGTCCACCCCACAGGCGCGAGCGCGTGCCAGCACGGTGGCCGCGCTGTAGACGCCCTCGGCCACGTGTCCAAGCTGCGCCAGGATGTGCGGCAAGGCCAGGCCCTGCGCCAGCTGCAGGCCGACCTGCCGGTTGCGCGACAGGTCGCCGGTGGCCGTCAGCACCAGGTCGCCCAGGCCGCTGAGCCCCATGAAGGTTTCAGCGCGTGCGCCCAGTGCCATGCCCAGACGGGTCATCTCGGCCAGGCCACGGGTGATCAGTGCGGCGCGCGCATTCAGGCCCAGGCCCATGCCGTCGGCAATGCCGGTGGCGATCGCCATCACGTTCTTGACGGCGCCGCCCACCTCGACACCCACCGGATCGCTGGAGGTGTAGATGCGCAGGTTCTCGCCGTGCAGTGCGTCGACGGCCGCCTCACCCAGGCCTTCGCTGCTGCTGGCGGCCACCAGGGCGGTCGGCTGGCCGCGAGCCACTTCGAGCGCAAAGCTCGGGCCGGACAGCACACCCACCGCCGCCTGCGGTGCAACGTCGCGAGCCACTTCGTGGCCCAGCCGTCCGGTGCCCGCCTCGAAGCCCTTGCACAGCCAGAACACGCGTGCGCCGGCGGGGAGTTGCGACAGCATCGTGCGCAACGCCGCCATGGGCGTGGCGATGATCAGCAGGCCCGATGCCGCATGGCGCAGCGCCGTCGCCAGGTCGGCCTCGAGCGTCAGCCCGGCCGGCAGGGTCACCTCGGGCAGATAGCGTTCATTGCGGCCGCTGCGCTGCATGTCCGCGACCTGCGTCGCATTGCGCGCCCACAGCAGGGTCGGATGACGCGCCGCGGCGCTGATGGCCAGGGCGGTGCCCCAGGCACCGGCCCCGAGAACCGTGATGTTCATCGGGGTGCCGTGGCGAGATCAGGCGCTGGTGATGATCGGCGAGGCGCCGTTGCCGCCCATCTGCTCCTGCTGCTGGGCTTCGTACATGGCCTGGAAGTTCACTTCGGCCAGATGCACCGGCGGGAAGCCTGCACGGGTGATGATGTCGGCCACCGACGCACGCAGGTAGGGGTAGACGATCTGCGGGCAGGCGATGCCGATGATGGGGTTGATCTGCTCGTCGGGGATGTTGCGCAGTTCGAAGATGCCGGCCTGCTTGGCCTCGACCAGGAACAGGGTCTTGTCCTTGATGCGGGTCGTCACGGTGGCGGTCACCGCCACTTCGAACATGCCGTCGGCCACGGGCTGGGCTTCGAGGCCGAGGTTGATGTCGACCTGGGGCTGCTCCTGCTCGAGCAGGATCTGGGGCGAATTGGGCTGCTCCAGCGACAGGTCCTTCAGGTAGACACGCTGAATCTGGAACACGGGGGTCAGGTCTTGCTCGGCCATGATGTTGTCGTCCTTGAAACGGAAAAGCCCGCAACCGAAGTGTTGCGGGCTGCAGCGGGGATTATCTACGAGGGCGCACGCGCCCCGACGATGCGGCTCACGCCCCGCTGGTCTGGCCGCTGAGCAGCGGCACGAGCCCCCCGCGCTGGTCCAGCGCGTACAGGTCGTCGCAACCGCCGACATGGGTGTCGCCGACGAAGATCTGCGGCACGGTACGCCGGCCGGTGAGGTCCATCATGCGCTGGCGTTCCTCGGGCTGCAGATCCACACGGATCTCCTCGATCTGCTGGACGCCGCGCTGCATCAGCAGCTGCTTGGCACGGTGGCAATACGGGCACACCTGGGTGGTGTACATCTTCACGGTCTGCATGGCGATATCCGGTCGGTCTGGCTGGCGAGGGCGGTCACGGGACACGGCGCAAGGGCCGGCTCAAGCCGATTTTTCGACCGGCAGATTGGCTTCGCGCCACGCTGCCAGGCCGCCGGCCAGTGGCCGTGCGTTTTCGTACCCGAGCTTGCGAAGGGTACCCATGGCCCGGCCGGAGCGCCCGCCGTTGGCACATACCAGGATCAGCGGCAGGGCCTTGTTGCTCGGCAGTTGCGGGCTCGATTCGAGCTTGTCGAAGGGAATGTTGCGAGCGCCGACGATGTGGCCGGCCGCATATTCCGCCGGCTCGCTGACGTCGATGACCACGGCCTTCTCGCGGTTGATCAGACGGACTGCCTCGTTGGCGCCGACCGAGCCGGCGCGCGGCCCACGAGCCACCAGCGGCCAGACCAGCAGACCGCCGGAGACGAAGGCGACGAGGATGAGAAACCAGTTGTCGATGAAGAACTTCACGTGGGCGTCCGCGGTTGGTTGGGGGGTGTGCAGCTTGATCTGCGGGTGTAACGGGCGCGGATTATAAAATTTACGGTTTCGCCCAAGCCCCCTGCAAGGAGATCGTGCATGTACAAGCTCGTCCTCATCCGTCACGGTGAGTCCACCTGGAACCTGGAAAACCGCTTCACCGGCTGGACGGATGTCGATCTCACCGCCACGGGCGTGGAGCAGGCCAAGCAGGCCGGCCGCCTGCTGAAGGAAGGCGGCTACGACTTCGACGTCGCCTACACCTCGGTGCTCAAGCGCGCCATCTGGACGCTGTGGCACACGCTCGACCAGATGGACCGCACCTGGCTGCCGGTGGTGCATTCCTGGCGCCTGAACGAGCGCCACTACGGCGCGCTGCAGGGCCTGAACAAGGCCGACATGGCCAAGCAGTACGGCGACGAGCAGGTGCTGATCTGGCGCCGCAGCTACGACACGCCGCCGCCTGCGCTGGAGCCGACCGACCCGCGCTGCGAGCGCAGCGACCCGCGTT
>CBFGPV010000022.1:0-36885 GCA_965650765.1 uncultured Burkholderiales bacterium | reverse complement strand
GCGCCGCCGGGCTGGCGACCGGTGGGGTGGCCGGGGGCGGATCGGATGTGGGCGGAGCGGGGGCCGGTGCGGGGGCCGGTGCGGGGGCCGGTGCAGGTGCGGTCTGCACGGGTGCGGTCGGTGGCGCTGCCTGTACCGAGGGCGCAGCGGGCGTGCCCAGGCTGGGCTCGGCTGCGGGCTGTGGTGCGGCGCCGGTCGCAGGTGTCATGGGGTCAGGCGTGCTGACAGCGCCATTCGCAGGCGGCGGCGATGCGGAGTTCCTTGCGGTGAGTGCCCAGGCGGCGAGCGCGAGGATGATCGTGACGGTGCCCAGCATCACGACGATCGCCGGTCCTCGCGGACGTGAGGGCGCGTTGCCGGCCTGCGCCGCGGCGTGTTCGCGCGGTGGGGCCACAACGTGCGGGGCGGGGGGCGAGGCGGTTGGGGCGGGGGGCTGCGCCGAGGCCTGCGGTGTGGCCTGTGGGGTCGCCTGCACGGGTGCCGTGTTCGTTGCTGTTGCGAACCGGGATGCGGGGGTGCTGTGCGTCGACTCCACCGGCACGTCCACCCGGACGGGTGCGCTCGCAGGCGCAGGGATCTGCGACGTCGGAGCGAGCCAGGGGCCCAGCAGGTTCCTGAACTCCTGGATGCTCTGAGGGCGCGCTTCGGGGCGAACGGCCAGTGCCGTGTCGATGGCTTTCAGGAACGTCTCGCTGTATTGCCCGGCCGCGACGTCCGACAGCGGCTCGAGGCGGTCTGCGATCAGCCGCTCGACTGCCGACGTCGGACTGCGACCGAGGATCGCGTAGTACACGACACAGGCCAGTGCGTAGATGTCGGTCCAGGCGCCCTGGGCCATCGAGGGCACCCCCGCGTATTGCTCGATCGGTGCATAGCCCGGCTTGAGGACCACGGTCAGCGCCTGGGTCATGTCACTGACGACACGTCGGGCCGCGCCGAAGTCCAGCAGCAGCGGGCCGGCATCTGTCAGCAGAATGTTGTCAGGGGCAATGTCGCGGTGAAAGCAGTTGGCCTCGTGCATCACGGACAGAGCGTCCATCAGCGGGTCCAGCCAGCTGCGGATCATCGCCTCGTTCGGGGGGGTTCCCATGACCGCCAGGGCAGCCTTCAAGGTCGGACCCTGGTAGTAGGGCATGACCATGTAGGCCGTGCCGTTGGCCTCCCAGAAGCGGTAGACCTTCACGAGGGCCGGATGGTCGAACTGTGCGAGCAGGCGCGCTTCGTTCACGAAGCTGCGCAGTCCGGCCTTGAAGGTCTCGACATGCTTTTCAGAGCGCGCCGCAACGGTCGACGTTGCCGTGGCCCGGGAGGCCAGCGATCCGGGCATGTACTCCTTCAGGGCCACCTGACGTTGCAGCGACGAGTCGTAGGCCAGATAGACGATGCCAAAGCCCCCTTCGCCGATCGTCCCCGTGATCTCGAATTCACCGAGGCGCGTGCCTACCGGAAGCGTGTGGGCGGCGGCCGTGTCTTCGGACAGCGCACGTGCAACCCGGCTTCTGGTGTCAGGGGGGGACGATCCGCTGCGCGTCTTCTCGTCGTCGACAGGTCCATTGGGCATGCGGCTCACTTGGTAGGGTGGGTTCACCATCCGCCATTTTGTCGCATGGCGGCGAGTGGCTGGCGAGTGGCGGGTGCGGGGCGCGCGAGCGGCGGACATGCCGTGCGTTGCGTCGAGGCGCAATCGAGTGCTTCTTGCCGCAGTGGTCACGAGGGTCTGCGTTACGCTCGCGGCCCTGGCGCGGTGATTCGCGCGCGGTTCGATTCGACCTTTTGAGACTGAGATGCTCGACAGCCTGCCCCTGCTCGTTTCCCTCGGTGCCGCCCTCGTGGGTGGTGTGTTCTTCGCGTTTTCGGCCTTCGTGATGAAGGCGCTGGCGCAACTGCCCGCGGCGCATGGCATTGCGGCCATGCAGCGCATCAACGTGGTGGTGCTCAACCCGCTGTTCCTGGGCGTGTTTGTCGGCACGGCCGTGCTGGCGGCCATCTGTGTGCTGGCCGGTTTCTTTCCATGGGGCACGACCCGCTCGGTGCTGCTGCTCACAGCCGGGCTGGCTTACCTGCTCGGCAGCTTTGGCGTGACGGCCGCATGCAATGTGCCGCGCAACGAGCGGCTGGCCCGGATGGACAGCGAGTCTGACGCCGCAGCCGCCTACTGGCCGGTGTACGTGCGCGAGTGGCTGCGCTGGAACCATGTGCGCACGATGGCCTCGGTGCTGGCCTCGCTGGCCGCGGCGCTGTCGCTGGGCTACTGAAGCGCCGGCTGGCGCTCAGCCCCGGGTCGGCAGGGCGTTGAGCGGGATGCGCAGGTAGGCCACGCCGTTGTCGTCGGCCGGAGGCAGCTGGCCGGCACGCACGTTGACCTGGATCGACGGCAGGATCAGCGTGGGGACGTCCAGCGTGGCGTCGCGGGCCTGGCGCATGGCCACGAAGTTGTCCTCGGCGATCCCGTCGTGTACATGGATGTTGCTGCGTCGCTGCTCGGCCACGGTGGTCTGCCACTGCGGCGGCCGGCCGGCGGGCGGATAGTCGTGGCACACGTACATCACCGTGTCGGGCGGCAGCGCCAGCAGCCGCCGGATGGAGCGGTACAGCTCGCGCGCGTCACCGCCGGGGAAGTCGGCTCGGGCCGTGCCCACGTCGGGCATGAACAGCGTGTCGCCCACGAACACCACGCCCCCCACCCGGTAAGCCATGTCGGCCGGCGTGTGGCCGGGCACCAGCATGGCCGTGGCCTCCAGGCCGCCGATCATGAAGCGCTCGCCATCCTGGAACAGGTGGTCGAACTGGCTGCCGTCGGGCAGGAAGGTGCGCTCCAGGTTGTACAGCTTCTTGAAGGTGGCCTGCACCACCCGGATGTTCTCGCCGATCGCGATGCGGCCACCCACCTGCTGCTGCAGATGACGGGCGCCAGAGAGGTGATCGGCATGGGCATGGGTCTCGAGGATCCAGTCGACGACCAGCTGATGCTCACGCAGATAGGCCAGCACCTGGTCGACCGACTGGGTGCCGGTGTGGCCCGACTTGAAGTCGTAGTCGAGCACGGGGTCGATCACGGCCGCCCGCCGGGTCTCGCGGTCCCAGGCGACGTAGCTGACCGTCCAGGTGCGGGGATCGAAGAAGGCTTGGGTGTGCAGGCGTTCATGCATGGCGGCGGCTCCGGTTCGGGATGGTGCAGGACGGGTCATCCGAGATCAATCTATTGACAAACATTATATTAACAAATATAATGAATGCAAGTTGAAGGAGCCGAACCATGGACCACGATGACGCCGTCATCGACGTGCAGGCCTTGCGCCAGGGCGCCGGCCGGGCCGTGAGTGCCTTGAAGCTGCTGGCCAATGAAGACCGGCTGCTGCTGCTGTGCCAGTTGTCCCAGGGGGAGCTGTGCGTGAGCGAGCTGGAGCAGACACTCGACATCCGCCAGCCCACGCTGTCGCAGCAGCTCGGCGTGCTGCGCAACGAAGGTGTCGTGACCACACGCCGCCAGGGCA
The DNA here is from genome assembly GCA_965650765.1 of uncultured Burkholderiales bacterium. Lineage (GTDB taxonomy): Bacteria > Pseudomonadota > Gammaproteobacteria > Burkholderiales > Burkholderiaceae_C > Caldimonas. The sequence goes on along the minus strand of CBFGPV010000022.1, from coordinate 33,391 downwards.
AGAACATCTACTACAGCGTGGCCGATCCGGCCCTGCTGGACATCCTCGCGGTGCTGTACCGCCTCTACTGTCCCAAGGAGTTGTCATGACCATCGACTGGAATGTCTTCACGCCCTGGTCCGCCCTGATCGGCGGCGTGTTCATCGGCATTTCGGCAGCCATGTTCGTGCTGCTGAACGGGCGCATCGCCGGCATCAGCGGTGTGCTGGGTGGCCTGCTTCGCCCGGTGCGCGGCGACGTGGCCTGGCGGGCGGCCTTCGTGGCGGGGCTGGTGGCGGCACCGCTGGTCTACGCCCTGTTTGCGACCGTGCCGGCGGCACGCATCGATGCGGACACCGGGGCCCTGGTGCTGGCCGGTCTGCTGGTGGGCATCGGCACGCGGTACGGCTCGGGCTGCACCAGCGGGCACGGTGTGTGCGGGCTGTCTCGGCTGTCACCGCGCTCGCTCGTGGCCACGGGGGCCTTCATGGCGGCGGGTTTCGTGACCGTCTACGTCATCCGCCATCTGCTCGCCGGCTGATGGCCGCCGTGTTGTCGTCTCAGGAGAACTGACATGTATGTGCTTGCTTCCTTGCTCTCGGGCTTGGTGTTTGGCCTGGGGCTGATCGTCTCGGGCATGGCCAATCCGGCCAAGGTCCTGGGGTTCCTGGACCTGGCTGGCTCATGGGACCCGTCGCTCGCCTTCGTGATGGGTGGTGCCATCGCCGTGGGGGTGGTCGCGTTTTTCGTGGCGCATCAGCGTACGGTGTCCTTCCTGGGTGCCGAGATGAAGCTGCCGACAGCCCGCCACATCGACGCGCGACTGGTCGTGGGCAGTCTGCTGTTCGGTGTGGGCTGGGGCATCGCCGGCTTCTGCCCCGGGCCGGGCCTGGTGGCACTGGGCATGGGCGAGTCGAAGGCGTTCATCTTCGTGGCCGCCATGCTGGTGGGCATGGGCGCGTTCGAAGTGGCCGAGCGGCTGCGCGCGTCGCAACAGGCTGCCGCTTGATCGGCTACTGCAGCAGCGCCACCGACTTCACCTGCAGCCAGGCATCGCGGCCTGGCGACAGGCCCAGCGCCTGGAACGACCTGGCCGTGATGCGGGCCAGCAGATGGGTGGACCCGACGGCTGCGCGCACCAGCACCTGCGACGGATGGGCATCGGTCGCACAGGCCTCGATGGTGCAGGGCAGGTGATTCAGGATGCTGCTGCCCTGGGGTTCGTGAACGGCCAGGCTGACGTCCCGTGCCAGCACCCGCAGGCGCACGGCCTGCCCTACCGCCAGGCCGCTGTCGCGCAGCCAGAGGCTGCCCCCGCCGAATTCGACGCGGCACAGATGCCACTCGGCCTGCCGCTCGACCACACGGCCCGGGAGCACGGCGCCCACCTCGTCACCGCTGAGCACGGCGGCACTGATCGATGACAGCAGTTCGGTCGTAGGCCCCTGGGCACGCACCCGCCCGGCGTCCAGCACGACCACATGATCGGCCAGGCGCGCCAGTTCGTCGGCCGAGTGGGTCACGTACAGCATCGGCATGTGCAGATGGTCGCGCAGTCGCTCGAGCCAGGGCAGGATCTCCTGTTTGCGCGCATGGTCCAGGGCGGCCAGCGGTTCATCCAGCAGCAGGAGCCGGGGCCGGGTGGCCAGTGCCCGCGCGATGGCCACACGCTGTCGTTCGCCGCCGGACAGCCGGGACGGCATGCGGTTGAGCAGATGGCCGATGCCCAGCAACTCGACGGCGTGGTCGACGGTCTGCGCGGCCTGCCCGACGGGAATGCGCTTCAGCCCGAAGGCGATGTTGGCCCGCACGTCGAGGTGGTCGAACAACGAGGCCTCCTGGAACACATAGCCGATCGGGCGTCGCCAGGTCGGCACGAACAGTCGCTGGCGGTCGTCCTGCCAGAGTTCGCCGCCGATGCGCACCTGGGCGTCGTGGGCGCGCTCCAGGCCGGCCACACAGCGCAGCACGGTGGTCTTGCCCGAGCCAGAAGCACCGAACAACACCGTGATGCCGGCCTCTGGCAGTTGCAGGTCGACCGACAGCGTGAACGGCGGGCGTGCCAGATGCAGCCGCACGCGGTGGCCGGCCGGGGCCAGGTCAGGCGCGCTCATGGCATCACACGTCCGTGCCGGCGTTTCATCAGCGACAGCCCGAGCAGCACCACGAAGGACAGCAGCACCATGCCGGCCGACAGCCAGTGCGCCTGCGTGTATTCCATCGCTTCGACATGGCCGTAGATCTGGGTCGAGACCACCCGGGTCTGGCCCGGGATGTTGCCGCCGATCATCAGCACCACACCGAACTCACCCACGGTGTGCGCAAAGCTGAGGATCGCGGCGGTGACGAGGCCAGGGCGCGCCAGCGGCAGTGCCACATTGAAGAAGGCGTCCAGCGGGCGAGCCCGCAAGGTGGCGGCCACCTCCAGCGGGCGGGTGCCCACGGCTTCGAAGGCATGCTGGATGGGCTGCACCGCAAACGGCAGCGAAAACACGATCGATCCGATCAGCAGCCCGGAGAATGTGAACGACAGCGGCGCCGAGCCCAGCGCCAGCGTGAGTCGGCCCAGCGGGCCGTCGGGCCCCATCAGGATCAGCAGATAGAAGCCCAGCACGGTGGGCGGCAGCACCAGCGGCAGCGTCACCAGGGCGCTCACCGGCGCGCGCCAGCGCGAGCGGGTGGTGGCCAGCCACCAGGCCAGGGGCGTGGCCAGGATCAGCAGCACCAGCGTGGTCAGCGTGGCCAGCCGCAGTGTGAGCGAGATCGCCTGGATGGCCTCAGGGGTCAGGACCGGCAGCCCGTCAGAGGTCATAGCCATGGGCCCGGATGATGGCGCGCGCCTTGGGGCCGCGCAGATAGGCCAGCAGGGCCGTGGCCGCGGGGTTGTCGCGCCCGGCCAGGAGCTGGATCGCGTCCTGCCGGATCGGCGCATGACGCCCGGCAGGCACGATCCAGGCCGACCCCTGTGAGACCCTGCCGTCGACATACACCTGCGACATGGCCACGAAGGCCAGTTCGGCATTGCCGGTGGCCGCGAACTGGTAGGTCTGCGCGATGTTCTCGCCCAGCACCAGGCGGGGTGCCAGGGCGGTGCCCAGCCCCAGCCCCTGGATCACCTCCATGGCGGCGGCGCCGTAGGGCGCCAGCTTGGGATCAGCGATCGCGAGACGGGTGAAACGGTCGCTGCGCAGCACGGCGCCTTCGGGATCGACCCGCTGGGGCTGGCGGCTCCACAGTACCAGCCGCCCGACGGCGTAGGTGAATCGACTGCCTGCCACGGCACGACCCTCACGATCGAGGCGAGCCGGGGTCTCGTCATCGGCCGCGAGCAGGACCTGGAAGGGGGCACCGTTGACGATCTGTGCGTAGAACTTGCCGGTGGAGCCGAAGGCCAGCGTGGCCCGGTGCCCCGTGTCCTGCGCAAAGGCGGCAGCGATCTTCTGCATCGGGGCGGTGAAGTTGGCTGCCACCGCGACACTCACGTCGGCAGCCAGCGCCGATGGCGCCCAGGCCGGCAGGCACAGCACGGCCAGTCGGGCCAGCTTGCGCAAGCGCAGGAAAGTCATGAAAGCGGTTCGCTATTCAAAAGTAGAATAGCGAAAGTGTAGACGAGCTGCGTACCATCGCGCCATGGCATCCCCCACCCTCAACCTGGCCGGCGTGCTGGGCCAGCACTCGACTGACAAGCGCATCGACATCCTCAGGCGCATCGGGGCGGGGGGCTCCATCTCCGAGGCGGCGCGCCAGGCCGGTGTGAGCTACAAGGCGGCCTGGCAAGCCATCGAGACCCTGAGCAACCTGGCCGGCACGCCGCTGGTGATGAAGGCCGTGGGCGGCAGCGGCGGCGGGGGCGCGGTGCTGACCGACGCCGGTCGTCAGGTCTTGCAGGCAGCGGGTCTGCTCGAGCAGGCGCGGTCGGACGTCCTCGCCCGCCTGGAACCCGGCGCATCGGGCGAAGCGCGCCGGGAGGGCAACCCCCGTCTGGCTGCCATGGCCTTGCGCACCAGCATGCGCAACCAGTTCCCGTGCGAGGTGAAGCGTCTGAGCCCCACGGCCGGCCTGGTGCGGGTCGGCCTGCAACTGCCGGGCGGCGGGGTGCTGTACTCGCGCATCACGCGTGACAGTGCGCAGCTGCTGCAACTCACCCGGGGCATGTCGGTGCTGGCCTTGTGCAAGGCCACGGCGGTCCAGGTCACAGCGCAGCTGGATGACACGGACCGGGCCACGTGCAATCTGCTGCCGGGGCGGGTGTTGCGCGCCTCGCGTGCCGCCCAGGGCGGCGAGGTCAGTCTGCAGCTCGATGGTGGCGTGAGCATCGTCGGACTGGCGGCTGCCGGACACCGCCTGAAGGTCGATCAGCCAGCCGTGGCCACGATCGAGGAGTCAGGCGTCGTCATCGCCATGTCGGGCTGACGCGGCGTGCGCGATCATCGACTGCGTGTGGGCCTTCGCGGTGTGTCGTGCCGTGCGCCGGGACTGACGGGCAGCGGCGGGTCCAGCGCCTGTTCCAGCAGGAGCAGGGCGTCCAGATGGGCCATGAAGTGCTCGAGGTAGCCGCCCGACTGTGCCTGCATCAGGCGCAGCGAGCGGTGCACCAGCTGCTGGGTGTTCAGCGGCCCGGCGTTGTCCGGCACCTGGGCCCGCACCTGCGCCAGCCGCTGACGTGCGCTGAGCTGCACCCAGGTGCTGCGAAAGCGGCTCAGTGTCCTCAGCTCGACCGGCGCGCCGGGGGCCGACCGGGCGCCTGATGCAGCCATGGGCAGTGCCGCATCGCCGGTCGTCGCGGCCGCGTGCCGGGCGAGGTCATCGACCAGCACTCCCAGTGGGCCGCGGGTGGCACCGATGGGCGGGTCGGGCGGCGCGGGGGGGTGGTGCGGTGCCTGGGCGATGCGCCGGGCATAGTCGTCCAGCAGCTGCAGCAGCCGCGCGTCGAGTCTGCGCCGCGTGGCACCGGCATGGGCCGTCGCGCGCCGTGCCATCGCCTCGATCCACCGGAAGCGCACCGGATCGACAGCGGCGGCGCCGCTGGCACGCCAGGCCTGGAGCCGGGCCTGCGTGCCGTGGGTGTCGGGCTCAGCCTCAACCTCGCAGGCCGGCCCGGCGTTGCAGCGCGGATCGTTCACGACGTGGCCTTGTCGGCGCTGGCCGGGCGCGGCATCGGTGCCATCTCGACGCGGCGATTGCGCGCACGGCCTTCGGCGTCAGCATTCGAGGCGACCGGCTGCTGCGCACCGAACGCGGCGGCAAACACGGCCGATGCCGGCACTCCTTCCTCGATCAGCGTCCGCGTGACCGTCAGAGCCCGCTGGGCGGACAGCTCCCAGTTGTCGGTGAAGCGGCCGGCACCGGGGCGCATGGGCCGGTCATCGGTGAAGCCGCTGACCATCAGGATCTCGCTGCGTGACTGCAGGTAGGCCGCCAGCGGAGCGGCCAGGCTCTTGAGCAGCTGGTGACCTTCCGGCTGGAGTTCATCGGAGTTGAAGGCGAACAGCACACTGCCGCTGATGCCGATGCGTCCGTCCGTGAGCGTCACGCGGCCGGCCGCCAGCGGGGCGGCGAGCGCCTGTTCAAGTGCCTGCCATCGTTGTGCCTGGGCCTGTTGGGCCCGGACCTGCGCTTCCAGGCGGCTGGCCAGCTCCATCTGCACGCCCAGTGCACACACGAGGATCAGCACGAAGGCGCCCAGCAGGCCGGCCATCAGGTCACCGAAGACCGCCCAGACGGGGACGTCGGGCTCGGCCGTGTCGATCTCGGTCTGCATCGCTTCAGGCCTCGTTGGCCGCCAGTGCGCGCTGACCGGCCAGCTGATGCAGGTCGTCGATGATCTGCTTTTGCGAGCTCAGGCTCAGGTCGATCACCTCGCGGGCCTGGGCCACGTAGTAGCCCAGCTGCTCGTCGCTGCGGGTGAGCGACTGGTTCAGGGCCGCCTCGATGCGCTGCAACTGACCGACCAGCCGCTCGTTCGACTGGCCGAACAGTTCGACCGCATGCCCGAAGGCTTCGCCCAGGCTGGCCACCTCGACGGCGCTGCCGCTGACCTGCGCTGACACGTCGGCCAGTCGGGCGCCCTCGGCCTCCACCGTGTCGGCAAAGCGCCTGCCCGCGCGTTCGAGCAGATCCGCCGAGGTGGCCAGCAAGGCGTCGATGGCGCTGCGCTGTTCACCCGAAGCGTGCTGGACCGCGTCGAGCAGGGTGGCCAGTGTGCCGAGGATGCGGCTGCGTTCGTCAAGCATGGCGTTGTCGCGCACCAGGCTGTCAGAGAGCTTCTCGCGCAGTTCGGCAATGACCTCGGCGGCGGCCTGCGGCGCCTGCGATGCGGTCTCGACCAGCCGCGCCACCTCGGCCACCGTGCTGCGGACCTGCGCCTCGCCCTGCACGCCGATACGATCTGCGGTGGCTGCCAGCGTGGCACACAGCGACTGCAGTTCGGTGCTCATGCGCTCGCCGGCCTGCTGCCAGGCGCGCTGCATCGAGCCGGCGGTGGTCTCGAGTGACGTCGCCCAGGCCGACAGTCGCTGGTGGTCCTGGTGGGCCAGGCGGTCCTGCAGCTCGGCATGGGCCTGGGCCACGGTCTGCGTGAGCAAGCTGGCATGGCGCTCCAGACCGGCGGCTGCCGTCTGCAGCATGTGTTCCATGGCGGTGCCCAGCGCCTGGTTCGACAGTGCCTGCTCGCGCAGCGCGTCGTGCCAGACACTGCCAAGCTGGCTGGTGGTGTCGCCGAGCTGGCGGGACAGGGCCTCGACCAGGGCGCTCGAACGCTGTTCGAAACTGTGGGTGAAATCGCCCAGCGCCTGCTGCAGCTGTCCGGTCGTGGATGCATTGGCCTGCCGCTGGTCGGCCACAGCGGCCGACCAGCTGGCGGTCAGCGCCGTGGTGCTGGCGTCGAGTCGCTCGGCCATGGCCTGCTGATGCTGTGCCATCGACTGGGCCACTTGCTGATGAAGCTGGGTGGTGTCGCGCGAGATGCCGGCCATCGTGGCCTCGACCACGGGCTGCAGGCTGGCGCCCGCGCGTTGGGCAGCCTCGACCAGGCTGCGGCGCAGCGATTCGTCGACCGACGCGGCCAGGCGCGTGTAGGCGGCCAGCGTCTGCTCGTGAAAACGGTCCTGGCCCTGCGTCAACTGGGTGCGCAGCTCGCCGGACTGGCGCTCCACCGCCTGCATCCAGGCCTGCAGCTGGTTCAGCAGCTCGGGCATCTGCCGGGCCTGCTGCTGCATCAGCTGCCACGCCTCGTCACGCCGGTGTGCCGGCGTGTGGGTGCGCAAGGTCGTGGCGATGTGCCGGTCGAGCAGGCGGGTGACCTGCGCCCGTTCACGCCGACCCAGCGCCGTCACCAGTCCCAGCATCGCCGAACCCGCCACGCCGGCCACGGAGGTGCCGAAGGCCAGGCCCAGTCCGCGCACCGGCGCCGACAGCGTATCGCGCATGGCCTGCAGATCGCCGGCATGCTGCAGGGCCAGGCCGGTGCCGTCGAGCGTGACCACCATGCCCAGGAAGGTGCCCAGCATGCCCAGCAGCACCAGCAGGCCGCTGAGATAGGGGGTCAGCGCCGGGCCGGGCAGGGCGGTGCGTGTCCCGTCGATGCGTTGCTGCACGGCGGTCTGAAGCGACACCGGCAGGCCGTCCAGCCAGCGGGGGAGGTCGGCCGGGGGGGCGTTCAAGGCGACCAGCGAGCGCGACAGCGACGCGGTGTCGCGTTGTTGTCGCAGCAACTCGATGCTGCCGACCAGGTGGAAGGCGGCGATCAGCGCGGTGATCGCCAGGGCCAGCGTGTTCGTGCCGACGTAGCCTGCCGCCACCCAGGCGATGACGCCCAGGCCCGCAGCGAGGGCAATGAGATGAAGGCTTCGGATCATGGTGTGATGTGCGCGGCCTGCGCGGGCGTGCCGGCGGCGCGGGGGAGGGTCGGGTCAAGGGCCTGCAGCAGGCCCTCGATGGGTTGGAAGCGAAGTGCGAGCTCGGCCGTCATCAGTGCCTGCATGTCCTGGCGCACTCGCGCATGCCAGGCCGGCGCACCCGCAGCTGGGTCGTCGCCCGCATGGCGGGTGGCCAGTTGCTGCACGTGGCGCTCCAGCACCAGCGGCAGTCGTGCCAGCAGGTTGTGCTCCTGCACACCCAATGCACGCTCCATGGCTGCATCCACCGCGGCCAGGCGAGCCATCTCGGGCGAGCGCCGGGCAAGCGTCTGTCTCAGGCGCTCGCGCAGCGCGGCAATGGCGGCATCCATGGCCTGTTGCCGCGCCTGGTGGCGGCGTCGGCATTCGGCAGGGTCGGGCGGGACATCGCGTGATGTGGCCCGTTCACCGGGCAGAGGCGCGCGACCCGGCCGAGGTGGTGCGGGCGCACAGTCTTCGGCGACACCGCGGGCCAGCATGGCGCGGGTGCGTGCGGCGTCAGCGCCCGCCTCGTCGGGTGGGGTGTCCGCGCGGTCCGTCACCGACGGCGGGCCGTCGAGTGCGGCGGACAAGGCAATGGCATCGGTCCAGCTGAGCCACTGGCCCAGGCGGGCGGCGAAGTCGGCGTGCGAGCCACGCGCCGCCGCATCGGGCCGGTCGCCCCGATCCGTCATCTCGGCCAGCAAGCGCGTGAGCGCCGAGCCGGCAAGGCCTGCGCGCCATGACACTTGCACCATATCGCCCGTTCGGAAAAACCTGGCAGTCTAACCGATCGGCCTTTGCGGCCCGTGGCCGGATAATCGCGGCCGGCCTGACCCGAGGAGCGCCTGCGTGAAGACCTACGACATTGAAATACAGCGACTGAAGTCCATGAAGCACGACAAGGGCTTGATCGAGATCGGCGTGGATGCGCTGGTGCTGCCTCGTGCCGCCCGTGACGACGGCATGCCCTCGAGCTGCCTGCGCCTGCCGGTCGAGCATGCCCGTTCGCTGCTGGTGCTGCTCAAGCAGCAGATCGCCGAACTCGACAAGCTGCAGCCACGCAGCCGGCGCTCCGGGCGCTGCTGAGAAGGTGTGAACGAACCGGCCAGGCCCGGCAGGTTCACGGTCTGCATTTTGGTGTTGCGAATCATTCGCATTACGGTTAGGATGCGATCCATGCGTTGCAGACAGCATGTGCGCCAAGCGCCGAGCTGCCAGGCAATGTGCCCTTCATCGTGGGGCGACTCCGGGGCCCGTGGGCCCGGGCGAGTCGTTTTTTGCTAGCCAGTGGCAGCCGCTGCAAGCCATGCATCTTTTCCCGCGGGGGCCCTTCCTGTGCTGTGCCAGCGAGTGCAGTGCGAGATCGTCCAACCAGAATGCACCAGTGGAGACCAGCGATGAGCTTCGAGCAGCAAGCCATGACCCTTCCGGAACGTCGTGATGCCGGCCCTGCGGCCCGCCCCGGCTTGGCCAGTGCAGCCCAGCCTCACGCCGAGCCGCTCGCAGCGCTCACGTCCAGCCAGTTGTTTCACGGGGCCCGCCAGATCTTCATCCGGCACGGCGACGCCGTCTACCAGCTGCGCATCACCTCCCAGGACAAACTCATCCTCACGAAGTGAGGCCCGGCCCGGCTGCGGCTCAGGTCGTGGTCTTCACATGCAGCCGGCTGGACTGGCAGCGGTGCAGCGCGCGATAGTGCTCGACCGGGCGCCCATTCGCGCCATAGGCGATGGACTCGATGCGCAGCAGCGGCTCCTGGGCACTGATGCCCAGCAGCTCACGGGTGTGGTCGTCGGGCAGCACGGCATCGATCCAGCGCTCGGCCCGCACGATGCGCAGGCCGTACTGGCGGCGCAGCAGGTCATACAGTGAGCGGTTTTCCAGCCGGGTGCGGTGCAGGCCCGGGGCCAGGTCGGCGGGGACCGCGGTTTCCACGAGCAGGCGCAATTCGTTGTCCACGCCGCGCAGGCGCTTGAGGGCGACGACCATTTCCTCGTCCTTCAGGTCCAGCGCGCGGGCTTCTTCGGCAGTGGGCAGGCGCAGTTCCTGGCTGAGCACCTGGGTGCGCACCGTCAGACCCTTGCGTTCCATCTCGTCCGAAAACCCCAGCACGGTCGAGACGAAATCCTCGTCGCGCTCCCGGGCGGAGACAAAAGCACCCTGGCCGCGGATCTTGTAGATCAGGCCGTTGCGCACCAGGTCGGCCAGGGCCTCGCGCACCACGATGCGCGAGATGCCGAACTGTTCGCCGAACTCGGCTTCGGTCGGCAGCTTGCTGCCCACGCTGAGTTCCCCCTGCAGGATGCGCGCACGCAGCGTGTCACGGAACTGCATCCACAGTGGCGCGCTGGACGATCGGTCGAGCGCGGGGAGGGTCGAAGTCGGGTTGGAGGTGTTCTGGTTCACGAGGGCACCGCAGTCGAAATGGTTCCGGAAGACAGGGGCACATCGGCCGGCGCGGTCACCGGCCGCCTCGCCGGTGCCGCCGCCGCTGCCAGGGCCACGCCATGCCGCTCGCGCAGCAACTCGGCGCACTCGGCCTGTTCGCGCCGACACCGCTCGGCATCCCACCCCAGGGCATCGGCGGCCAGCTCGGCCAGCTCGGCCAGCAAAGCCTCGGTCACCTCGCCGCGGATCGCAAGCAGGGTGCGCCGCAGCACCAGGTCGGCCAGATGGGCCACTCCCGTTTCCCGGCACAGGTAGCGCACCTCGCCCGTGGTGTAGTGCGGCGCATGGCGAAGCGCATTATCGACGCCCGCGGCAAAGTGTTCGGCCAGCGGTGCGGCGTGTGCCCCGTAGCGGGCCACCAGCGCACGCGCGCGTTCGAGGCTCAGGCCGGCGCGTGACTGCAATTGCAGCAGGAAGTCGTCCATCGCCCGGGCGTCGGCCGGCAGCCCGGCGCCGCCGCCGATCGCCAGGCTGTCGGTGGACCGCAGGCGGGGCCGTGACAGCAGGCGCAGCACGTCGTCGGTGGCCTGGGCGGCCAGGGCACGGAAGGTGGTCCACTTGCCGCCCACCAGGCACACCATGGGCACGCTGCGGCGGGCATTGGGTGGGTCGATCGCCACGCTGTGGTCGCGCGAGATGCGGCCGGGCTTGTCGGCGTCGGAGCGGGCCAGCGGGCGCACGCCCACGAAGGTGAACAGCACCTGGCGCCGGTCGAAGCTCAGCCGCGGGAACAGCTCGGCCAGCACACCCAGCAGGTAGTCGATCTCGGCCTGCTCGGTCCTGGCCTCATCGGGGTTGTCGACCGGGATGTCGGTCGAGCCCACCAGCACCCGCCCGAGGAAGGGGTAGACGATGCAGACGCGGCCATCGGACGCCTCGAAATAGGCCATGCGGTCGTCCAGCAGCCGGCGCAGGGCCGGGTGGTCCAGCACCAGGTGCGAGCCCTTGGTGCCCATCACGCGCGACCCCGCCCCTTCGAGCACGTCGGCGCTGCGGTCAAGCCAGGCACCGGTGGCATTCACGACCGTGTCGGCCGTGACCTGCACGACCTCGCCGGTGAGTTCGTCGCGCAGCGTGAGCTGACGCCCCTCGCAGCGCAGGACCTGCGTGTAGTTGGCGGCGGCCGCGCGGGGCTGGTCGCGTGCCGCGTCTGCGATCAGTTCCATGATCAGCCACTCGGGATGGCTGATCCAGGCGTCGAAATAGGTGGCAGTCCAGCGTACGCCCGGACGGAACAGCGCTCCATCCCGCGGGGGGGTGCGTTCAATGCGATGCCCCGGCATCACGCTCTGGCGCCGGCCGAGTGCGTCATACAGCCGCAGGCCCAGGGCCACCACGAACAGGCCGCGCGAGCCGGGTGAACTCGGGATGCCGACGAAGCGCAGCATGCCGCTGAGCAAGCCCCCGAAATGGTTGGACAGCGGCACGACGGTCTTCAGCGGGCGCACCAGGTGAGGTGCATTGCGCAGCAGCAGGTTGCGTTCGCGCGTGGACTCGGCCACCAGCGAGAAGGAGCCGTGCTCCAGGTAGCGCAGGCCGCCATGGATCATGCGCGACGGCGCACTGCTGGCGCCGGCGGCAAAGTCGCCCTTGTCGATGATGAGGCAATCCACGCCCTGCAGGGACAGGTCGCGGAACACCCCCACCCCATTGATGCCGGCCCCCACGATCACCGTGGAGAAGTGTCGCCCGGCCAGGGCGGACGGGCGCTGGAAGGCGGACGCGGCGGGCCGCGTGAGCGCGCTCATGCGCCGGCTCCCGCATGCCGCGCATAGGCCGGGGCGAGGCTGTCCACGAAGGCGACAAACTCGGCCTGCCACGCGGCGTGCGTGCCGGTGGGGTCGGGCAGGGGATCGACGCTGTTGCGCGGGGCGGGCAGGACGTCGGGCGCCGCGCCCTGCGACAGCGCTGCGTGCAGCGCCGCACCGCGGGCGCCTGTTTCGTCGTCGCCGCAGCGCTCGACCGGATGCCCGAGCATGGATGCCAGCAGCTCCACCAGCCGCACGTCACGTGCACCTCCCCCGAGCGCGGCCACGCTGCGTGGCGCCCCCAGGCCGAAGGACGCGAGTCGGCCCAGGTGCCGGGCATGCAGCGCCACCACCGCGTCGACCACGGCGCGAGCCATCTCGGCCGGGCCGTGGTGGCTGGCCAGACCGATGAAGCCGGCGCTGGCGCCGGGCGGCCCACCCCCGCCATTGATGAAGGGCGCAAACCGCAGCCCGTGGGCACCCAGCGGCACGGTCATGGCCGCCTCGACCACGGTGGCGGCACTCGGGAATCGCAAGGCGCGGGCCAGCCACGCGATGTTGGCCATGCCCGAGGGGCTGTTTTCCAGGTACAGGCGCGTGGGCCCCGGGCCATGGGTCACGATGGCGCCGACCGCGGGTTTGGGGTCACGCGTCTCGGCAACGACCGCATTGACGCACCAGGTGCCCAGCACGGCGACGGCCTGTCCACGGCGTGGTGCGCCCACCGCCTCGAGCGAGGCCAGCAGGTCGATCGTGCTGGCGGCCACCGGGAGCCCGGGCGGCAGCCCGCAGGCTTCGGCCTGACGGGGCTGCAGCGTGCCGATCACCTGGCCGCCGGGCACGAGGCGGGGCAGGGTCGCGGCGGCCAGATCGGCCACCCCAGCGGCCTCGAAGGCCTGCGGCGACCAGCGGCCATCGGCCAGCGACAGCAGGCCGGCGGTGCTTGCATCGCTGGCGTCGCTGGCGATCTCGCCGGTGAGCAGCCAGGCGAGGTAGTCCTTCGCAAACAGCAGGTGACGTGCGGCACCGGGCGCAAGTTCGCCGCGAGCGCGCAGCTCCGCGGCCACCATCGTCGGTTGGCCGGCCCAGGGCTGGCAGCCCACGTCCTCGAACAGGGCCGCGCCCTGCTGCTGTGCCAGGTGGCGAGCACGCGCCGCGGCGCGCTGGTCGGTGGATGCCACGGCGCGGTCGCGCAGCAGCGCGCCGTGCGCGTCCAGCAGGTACAGGCCGGCGCCATGGCCGGTGCAGGCCAGTGCCCGCACCTGGGTGCAACGCGGCCCGAGCTGCTGCGACACGCTGCGCAATGCCTGCTGCAAGGCCTCGCGAATGGCCGTTCCGGCGAGCTCACACCCGCCGCCGGGCAGTCGGATGTGCGGCAGGGCATCCCCCGCCACGGCCAGGCTCGTGCCATTCCCCGCCTCGAAGGCAACCGCCTTCAGGCCCGTGGAACCCATGTCGATTCCAATGTAGATGTCGGTGTTCATGTTATGACATCGTGGCGAGTTTTCTTTCAACATGTAGCAGTGTTTCCCCTAGGTTCGCCGGAGCGTTTGACAATTATATTTCATCGCTGTCATGACAACTAAACGCAGTTGAGTGGCAAAACAACCGGGCCGCAGCCGCGGCTCACCGGGGCGATCCCCACAGAGATCAATGAGACTGGAGACGACGATGAGGCGAGATTTCCTGAAGACGGCGGCCGTGGCGGGTGCAGGCCTGGTGGGTGGCGCAAACGCGGCGTTCGCGCAGGGCGCCGCCGGTGCCGGCCTGCGGGGCAACCCCAACGATGTCTACGTGATGAACGTGATGGTGTCGGGCGTGGAGTACTGGTTCCCGGTGTACGAGATGATGAAGCAGCTCGGTCGCACCCTGGGCGTGAAGACGCGCTACAGCGGCACGCCGGAGTACGACGTCAACAAGCAGCTGGCCTCGTTCGAGCAGGAGCTGGCCCGCAAGCCCGCCGGCATCCTGCTGCATCCGATGAACCCTGACCCCTTCATCGAGCCGATCAACCGGGCAGCTGCCATGGGCATCCCGGTGGTGACCTTTGCGGCCGACTCACCCAACTCCAAGCGGGTGTCCTTCGTCACCTCGGACAACTCCCGCGAAGGCTCGCAGGCGGCCGATGCCATCGCGGCGGCCATGAACGGCAAGGGCGAATACGCCGTGCTGGAGAACCCCGGCCAGGACAACCACGACCGTCGCATCGCCGCCTTCATCGACCGCATGAAGACCAAGCACCCGGGCATGAAGCTGGCCGGGCGCGCGGCCAGCAACCAGGACCCCAACAAGGCCTACCAGGCCACCCTCAGCATCGCGCAGGCCAACCCCAATCTGGGCGCGATCTTCATGCCCGAGGCCAACTCGGCGCTTGGTGCGGCCCAGGCCAAGCTCGAGACCAAGAAGAACATCCGCGTGATGTGCTGCGACGTCAATGCCAAGATCCTCGACATGATCAAGTCGGGCGATGTGTTCGGCTCCATCAACCCCAACCAGGGAGTGCAGGGCTACATGGGCATGATGCTGCTGTTCCTGGCGCGCAACTCGCAGCTGATCGACCCGATGAACGACGCCAAGCGCTCCGGGACCAACCCCATGTCGGTGCCTTTCCTCGACAATGGCCTGTCGGTCGTCAGCAAGGCCAATGCAGACGATTTCTACTGGGACAAGTACCTCGCCCGCCGCGGCACGAAGGGCATCAACGAATGACCTCCCAGTCTGCGCCACTGCTCGAGCTGCGTGGCATCAGCAAGCACTTCGGCGCATCGCGTGCGCTCGCCGGAGTGCATTTCTCGCTGCGGCGCGGCGAGATCCATGCGCTGTGCGGCGAGAACGGCGCCGGCAAGTCCACGCTGATGAAGATCATCGACGGCATCCATCAGCCCGATGCCGGCGACATCGTGCTTGAAGGCGACAAGGTGGTGATCGACGGCCCGGCCCAGGCGATGCGCCTGGGCATCGGGCTGGTGCACCAGGAGATCGCGCTGTGTGGCGACGCCACCGTGGCCGAGAACATCTTCATGGCCGAGGTGAGCGCCAGCCGGCGTGCCTGGATGGACTACCGCGCCCTCAACGAGCGCGCCCGCACCGTGCTGGCCCGGCTGGGCCAGCACATCGAGCCGCACCGGCGCGTCGATGAACTGCCGATCAGCACGCAGCAGCTGGTCGAGATCGCCAAGGCGCTGACGCTGAACTGCAAGGTGCTGATCCTCGACGAGCCGACTGCGGCGCTGACCGAGGTCGAGTCCGCGGCGCTGTTTCGCGTGCTGCATGACCTGAAGGCGCAAGGCATCGGCATCATCTACATCAGCCACCGCATGGCCGAGATCTTTGCCCACTGCGACCGCGCCACGGTGCTGCGCGACGGGCGCGACGTGCACTGTGCACCGATCGACACACTCAACCCCGACGCGCTGGTGCGCGCCATGGTGGGGCGCGACCTGGGCAACTACTACCCGCCCAAGGCCGAGGACCTGGACGACCGCGCTGCGCCTGCGCAGCCGCTGCTCGAGGTCGACGACCTCTCGGATGGCGAGGTGGTGCACGGCATCTCGTTTGCGCTGCGGCGCGGCGAGATCCTGGGCATTGCCGGGCTGATGGGCGCGGGGCGCAGCGAACTGGCCGAAACCCTGTGCGGCCTGCGCCGCGCACGCCGCGGCGCGGTGCGGCTCAAGGGGCGCACGCTGGCCATCGGCAAGTACCGTGATGCACTGCAGCACGGCATCGCCTACCTGAGCGAAGACCGCAAGCAGGCCGGCGTGTTCCTGGAGCTGTCGGTGGCGCAGAACATCTCGTCGATGGCCCCGGCTCGCGTGAGCTCGCGCTGGGGCCTGATCCGGCAGGCGGCCCAGAGCCGTCTGGCGCAGGAGCTCGGCGCCCGGCTCAACCTGAAGTCCGACGGGGTGGACTGCGGCACGGCCACGCTGTCGGGTGGCAACCAGCAGAAGGTGGCCATCGCCAAGCTGCTGGCCACCCACCCGTCGGTGCTGCTGATGGATGAACCCACCCGCGGGGTGGATGTGGGGGCCAAGTCGGAGATCCATCACATCCTGCGCGACCTGGCCAGCCAGGGCGTGGGCGTGATCGTGATTTCGTCTGAACTGCCCGAGATCATCGGGCTGTGCGACCGCGCCCTGGTGATCCGCGAGGGCCGGCTGGCCGGCGAGGTGGCCGCGCACGACATGACCGAGGAGAGGCTGCTGCGGCTGGCCTCCGGCCTCACTCAGGAGGAGTTGCATTGATGTCCAAGCATGACCCGACCGGTGCCGTGGCCGGCGCAGCAGCGCTGCACAACCCGGTGAACCTGTCACCCACGCCCGCACCCGGCACAGCGCCGGCGGCGGCCCGAGCGCGCATGCGCCTGGGCAACCTGCGCGAGGCCGGCCTGTTGCTGATCATTGCCGCGCTGTGTGTGGTGATGAGCTTTGCCTCACCGCACTTCCTCACCTGGGACAACGTGCGCGCCATGCTGCTGTCGTTCTCGATCGAGGGCATCGTGGTGGTCGGCATGACGGTGCTGCTGATCGTGGGCGGCATCGACCTGTCGGTGGGTTCGGTCGTGTGCCTGGCGATGGTGATCACCGGCAAGCTGTTCCTGATGGGGCTCGACCCCTGGACGGCCGGCCTGATCGCGATTGCCTGCAGCGCGCTGATCGGCGCCATGATCGGAGGCTGCGTCACCGGCATCGGGCTGAGCCATTTCATCGCCTCGCTCGCGTTCATGGTGATCGTGCGAGGGCTGTGCCTGGCCTTCACGCAGGGCACACCGCAGTCGCTGTTCTCGCTGCCCGCCGAGTTCAAGTTCATCGGGCAGGGGTCGGTCGGCGGCATCCCGACGGTGATCCTGATCTTTGCCTTCATCGTGCTGGTCAGTGACTTTGCCCTGCGCCGTGCGACCGTGCTGCGATCGGTGTTCTACACCGGCAGCAACGAAAAGGCGGCGCTGTACTCGGGCATCCGCACCGGGCATGTGAAGTTCTGGGTCACGGTGCTGTGCTCGGCCATGGCCGGCCTGGCCGGCGTGATCTACACCGCGCGTTTTGGCGCCGCCACGCCGACCTTCGGTGTGGGCATGGAGCTCAACGTGATCGCCGCCGTGGTGATCGGCGGGGCCAGCCTGAAGGGCGGCTCCGGCACGGTGCTGGGTGCGGTGCTGGGCCTGGCGCTGCTGTCGGTGGTGACCAGCTCGCTGATCCTGCTGGACGTGTCGCCCTACTGGCAGGACGTCATCAAGGGCCTGATCCTGCTGGTGGCCGTGACGGTCGACCATCTCATGAACGTGAAGAAAGTGATCCGATGAGAACAACACGACTCGGTGCGTCGGGCATCGAATGTGAAGACGTGGGCCTGGGCACCTGGGCCATGGGCGGCTGGATGTGGGGTGGTGGCGACGATGCCGCGGCCATCGACGCGATCCGCGCCTCGCTGGATGCCGGCGTGCGCCTGATCGACACCGCGCCCGCCTACGGCCTGGGCCATGCCGAGACGCTGGTGGGCACCGCCCTGGCCGGGCGCCGCCACGAGGCAGTGATCGCCACCAAATGCGGCCTGGTGTGGCACACCCAGCGCGGCACGCACTTCTTCGACGAGGAGGGCCAGGCCGTCTATCGCCACCTCGGCCGGGACTCGATCCTCCACGAGGTCGACCAGAGCCTCACGCGCCTGCGCACCGACTACATCGACCTCTACATCACCCACTGGCAGGACGCCACCACCCCGGTGGCCGAGACGATGGACACCCTGCTCGAGCTCAAGCGGCTCGGCAAGATCCGCGCCATCGGCGTGAGCAACGTGAGTGCCGAGACACTGGCTGAATACCTGAAGCACGGCCCGGTCGATGCCATCCAGGAGCGCTACAGCCTGATCGACCGTGAGATCGAGTCCACGCTGCTGCCGCTGTGCCGGCAGCATGGTGTGGCCGTGCTCGGCTATTCGTCGCTGGCGCTGGGCCTGCTGGCCGGTCCGATCGACCCGCAGCGCAGCTTCACCGGTGATGACCAGCGCAAGGACAACCCGCGTTTCTCGGCGGCCAACCGGGCCCGGCTCGGTGCGTTTTTTGCCGACATCGAACCGGTGCGTGCACGGCTGCAGTGTTCGTTTGCGCAACTGATGATTGCCTGGACCACCACCGGCGGCAAGGTGTCGGTGGCGCTGTGCGGGGCCCGCACCGCGCGCCAGGCGATCGAGAACGCCGGTGCCGCGCGTGTGGCCCTGGCCGGCCCCGAGCTGGCGGCGATCGACGCTGCGGCCGACCGCCATCTGGGCAGCCTGATGAGCTGATCTTCCACCTTCCCTGAACGACGCAGGCGCACTGCGCCACGACCGCTTGCGGTCGTGGCCGGGGTGACCTCGTCCTCACGAAACCTGAACCGACCGAACAAGACAACGAGGAGCAACACGATGGAAAGAAAACAGGCGCGGCTGAACCGGCTGCTTCAGAACGGGCGTTGCCTGGACATCGCCGTGGACCACGGCGTGTGCAATGAACCCAGCTTCCTGGACGGCCTGGAAGACATGCCGAAGGTGATGGACCAGCTGGTGGCCGCAGGCCCGGATGCGATCCAGCTCAACTACGGCCAGGCCGACCTGCTGCAGCAGCGCCCCGGCCGCACCAAGCCCGCGCTGGTGATGCGGCTGGACATGGGCAACCCCTACAACGCCGTGTCGCACCGCGTGATGTGGGCGGTGCTGCAGAACGAGCACGATCCGGTGCTGCCCGCGGTGCAGCTCGATGCGGCCTGCGCGGTGGTCAACCTCTTCATGCTGCCGGGCGAGCCGGACCTGTTCCGCCAGTGCGTGGCCAACATTGCACGCGTGCGCGCCGACTGTGACCGCTATGGCATGCCGCTGATGATCGAGCCGCTGGTGATGGCCCCGAACAGCCAGCGCGGCGGCTACATGGTCGACGGCGACGCCGAGAAGATCGTCACGCTGGTGCGACTGGCCCGCGAGATGGGCGCCGACATCATCAAGGCCGACCCCACCGCCGACCCGGCCGAGTTCCACCGCGTGGTGCAGGCGGCGCGCTGCCCGGTCCTTGTGCGCGGCGGCGGCAAGGAAGACCTGCTGCAGGTCTTCGAACGTTCGCGCGTGCTGCTCGACCAGGGCGCCGACGGCATGGTGTACGGCCGCAACGTCTACCAGCACCGCAACCCGCAGGCGGTCGTGCAGGCACTGATGGCGATGATCCATCGCGGTGCCACGGCCCAGGCCGCCTGGGACCTGTACCAGAGCGCCGGCTGACGACGGCGAGCCCTGCGCCGACGCTGAGCAGCACCCGTCTGCACCACCTGTCTGCACCACTCCGACTCCATGAGGTGATCGATGGCTTCCGTCCTGATGCACGTTGCCGCCTGGTTGCGGCCCACGTTCCGCCGCCCGCTCGCGGGCCTGGCGGCCAGCCTGCTAGCCACAGCCCTGGTCGGCTGCGGTGGGGCCGGCGGACCGGGTGACGATGCCGGCGCGGCTCGCTCCGAGACGGCACCGCCCACCACGGCGCCGTCCGAGCGCCGCCTGGCGGTGCAGTCCACACCGGTGCAGGGCCCGGGGCTGGGCAACCTCAGCTACAGCGCGGCCGAGCTCTTCAAGCCGGTGTCGTGGATCCGTCGCGATGCACAGGGCACACCGGAGACCTACCCCGGCCGCAAGGCCTTCGGCCTGAACGCCGGGATCATGCACAACGGCTACTTCCTCACGCTGTTCGCGCCCGACAGCGGGCTCGGGCCGGGCGGCTTTCTTGTCTATGACGTGTCCAATCCGCGCGCCATCCAGCTCGTGCGGCGCATCTACGAACCCGAAGGCCGCACCGCCGACTTCCGCGAGGCCCACGCCTTCGGTGCGTCCACCATCGGCGGGCGCCACTACATCGTCATCGCCACGACGCGGGGTATCGAGTTCTGGGACTTCACTGACGTGAACAACCCGCAGCAGGTGAAGAAGCTGGCGCTGCCGACGGTCAATGCCGGCGACTACACCAACGTGAGCTGGCAGCTGTGGTGGCAGGCGCCCTATGTCTATGTCGCCTCGTCGAACGACGGGGTGTACATCGTCGACGCCAGCAACCCGGCCACGGCGGCGCTCGCGAGCCGGGGCGGCGGCCGACCCAACCCGGTGCCGATCGGTGAACTCGGCGGGTTTCGTGTCGGGCCGATCTTCACCATGGGCAACCAGATGGTGCTGACCGCGATGGAGGCCACCGACGGCATCGCCAGCCTCGACATCTCGGACCCGCTCAATCCCAAGGTGCTCGACACCGTGGGCGCCCACCCGTTCTACTACGCCACCTGCTTCGACGGGCGCAAGCTCTACACCTCGGTGCGCGGCAACGGGGCACGCATGACGGGCTATGACCTGTCCGACCGCAGCCGTTTCGTGGCCGAGGACAACCGGCTCGTGATCAACGAACAGCTCTACTGCGCGACCCAGGACCACCATGTGTTCCAGGGGGCGCAGTACCGCATCCACAAGGTCGACGTGAGCAACCCGATGCAGCACGTCGAGATCGGGCAGGGCGGCATGTTCACCCCCGGCTCCAGCCTGGAGGCCGGCTCCGACCATGGCCAGGTGGCACCGTTCGGCAACCTGATCTTCGTGGGCAACGACCACGGCTCGGGCAGCGCCTTCATGGTGCACGACACCGCCCCCGACACCACCCCGCCTGCGGTGCGACAGGTCTCGCCGGCACCCGCCGCGCTGCAGCAGCCGCTGACCTCGCGGGTAGGCATCGGCTTGTCCGACAGCATCCTGCCGGAAAGCGTGAACGCCAGCGCCTTCATCGTGCGCCCGGTCGGCGGCACCGCACTGGCGGGCTTCTACAGCGTGCAACTGGGCATCGTGAACTTCTCGCCCAGCCAGCCGCTGCAGCCCAACACCACCTATGAGGTCGTGCTGCCCGCCGGCGGGCTGCGCGACTACGCCGGCAACGGCATCGCGGCCGAGTACCGCAGCACCTTCACCACCGGCAATGCGGTGAACATCGCGCTGGCCCACCACTGGAGCCTGGCGCGTACGCTTGCCGATCCGGTGGGCAGCAACGACGGCACGGCCTCGGGCAGTGACAGCTACGACAGCATCGGCCTGAACTTCGCCCAGCGCAGCGGTGGCGTGCCGCTGGCGGACGACAACGTCGCGTCCGTCCTGTCCGGCACGGCCTCCTTGAGCTTCTACATGAAGACCACGCAGGCCGGCACGGCCAACGCCTGGACGGCACCCGGCCTGTTCGGGCGTGACCAGATCGGCGGCGACAACGACGTGTTCTGGGGCTGGATCGACAACACCGGACGCATCAACCTGTCGGTGGGCAACGCCGGCAGCGGCAACCCGGGGACACGGTCGAGCCAGCCGGTCAACGATGGCAACTGGCATCACGTGGTGATGACGCGCGACGCCGCCTCGGGGGCGCAGGCGGTCTATGTCGACGGGGTGAAGGTGGCCACCACCGGGCGCACGGGTGCGCTCGGCCTGGGCAACCGCTTCCAGCTGCTGGGGCAGATCCAGGGCAATGCCGACTTCTTCCGCGGCACGCTGGCCGACGTGCGCGTCTACCACCGTGTGCTGAGCGACACCGACGTCGCCGAGCTGGCGGCCCTGCCCGTGGTGGGGCACCACGGCCTGTCTGCCGACCCGAAGCTGGTGAACGGCGCCCTGAGCTTCAACCCGGCCGTGCTGGGGGGCAGCGCACAGTACAGCTGGAACTTCGGTGACGGCACCCGCACCGCGTTTGCCGGGCAGCCGCAGGCCAGTCACACCTACAGTGCGCCCGGGCACTACACGATCACGCTGACCGTGCGCAATGCCAGCGGCCTGGAGGTCTACTACACGCATCAGCTCACGGTGATCCGGCCGGTCACGGCCACGGCACCGACCCACACCACAAACATCAGCGGCGATGCGACCAGCGTCTACAGCGTCAACCCTGACAGCGGCACGGTGAGCGCGCTCGACGCGCAGACCCTGGCCAAGCGCTGGGAGGTGACGGTGGGCAGCGAGCCGCGCACACTGGCCATCGGCCCGGACGGCCGCATCTGGGTCACGGTGCAGGACGAAGACCGCCTGCTGGCGCTGAACGCCGCCGATGGGAGCACCTCGCTGAACGTCAGCCTGCCGTACGGCAGTGGCCCGTACGGTGTGGTCTTCACGCCGGATGGCACGCGCGGTCTGCTGACGCTGGAACGCAAGTCCACGCTGCAGAGCTTCAACCCGACCACTGGGGCGCTCGGCAGCAGCGTGACGCTGGCGGGCGACGTGCGCGGCATCGCGGTCAATGCCGGCTCGCAGATGGCCTACGTCACGCGCTTTCGCTCGACGGCCACCGGCGGCCAGCTGCATCGCGTGAACCTCGGCACGATGACCGCCTCGCCCGCAGTGGCGCTGCAGGTGGACACCACCACCGTCGACGATGAAAGCCGTGCCCGCGGCGTGCCCAACTACCTGAGCCAGGTGGTGGTGTCGCCCGACGGCCTGCGCGCGGTGCTGCCATCCAAGAAGGACAACATCCTGCGCGGACGGCACCGCGACGGCCAGGACCTGCTGCATGACCGCACCGTGCGGTCCATCCTGTCGCAGGTGAACCTGTCCAACGGCACCGAGGTGTTTGCCGAACAGCTCGACTTCGACGACCGTGCGCCCGCACGTGCCGCAGTGTTCGCCCCCGACGGCGACTACATCTTCGTGGCCCAGATGGAGGGCAACCGCATCGCGATCGTCGACGCCTACAGCCGGGCCATCCGCGGCGAGATCGCCGATGTCGGCCTGGCACCGCACGGCCTGTACCTCGATGTGGCCCGCAAGCGCCTGTTCGTCAACAACTTCCTCGGGCGCTCGGTGTCGGCCCATGACGTCGCACAGGTGCTGACGGGCCAGAGCGGCGCGGCGCGCCTGGTGCAGACCGTGCCGACCGTGGCGCAGGAAACGATGAGTGCCGCCGCCTTGCGTGGCAAGCAGCTCTTCTACAACGCGGCCGACCGCCGCATGAGCCGCGACAACTACATGTCGTGCGCGAGCTGCCATGCCGATGGCGGCGACGACGGCATGGTCTGGGACTTCCGCCAGCGCGGTGAAGGCCTGCGCCGCACCATCAGCCTGCTCGGGCGCCAGGGCACCGGGCATGGCAACGTGCACTGGAGTGCCAACTTCGACGAGATCCAGGACTTCGAGAACGACATCCGCAATGCGTTTGGCGGCACCGGGTTCATGAGCAATGCCGACTTTGCGGCCACCTCCAACCCGCTGGGCACCCCCAAGGCGGGCCGCAGTGCGGCACTCGACGACCTGGCCGCCTACCTGGGCTCGTTGTCGCGCCACGCTCGCAGCCCGGCACGCCAGGCCGACGGCAGCCTTTCGGCCAGCGCCGTGCTTGGCCGCCAGGTGTTCGCGAATGCGCAATGTGCGACCTGCCACGCCGGCGCCACGCTGCGCGACGGCCTGCGTCACGACGTGGGCACCCTCCAGGCCTCGTCCGGCCTGGGCAACGGGCAGGCGCTGGCGGGCGTGGGCTTCGACACCCCGACGCTTTTCGGCATCTGGGCCAATACCTCGTACTTCCACAACGGGCAGGCCAGCACGCTGCAGCAGGTGTTCGCGTCGGGCCACGGCAACGTGCAGAACCTGCCGGCCAGCGAGCTGGCGGCACTCGCCGACTTCGTCCGCTCGATCGACATCAGCAGCGCGCAGCTGCGCATCCAGTCCAGCCACAGCAACCTGTGCATCAACATCCGGGGCGTCTCGACCGCCAGCGGCGCGGCTGCCATCCAGTGGCCCTGCGGCACCGATGCCAATGAGCTGTTCACGGTGAACATCGTCGACGGCTACCGCCAGTTCGTCGCCCGCCACAGCGGCCTGTGCCTGGCGCAGGCCGACAGTTCGGCCACGGGCGGTCCGGTGGTGCAGCTGCCCTGCAGCGCGGGGGCCAGCACGCAGTGGACGGTCCAGGGGGCGGTGATGCGCAACCGGGGCTCGAATGCCTGCCTGGACGTGCCCGGCGGGTCGACGGTGCAGGATGTGCAGCTGATCACCTGGTCGTGCCACGGTGCACCCAACCAGAACTGGAGCTTCACCGCAGCCATCCGCTGACTAGAATCCCGGCGCGGGCCCGACCCGATGGCCCGCAGGGAGCACAGGTGATGGAATCCAGCGCCGACGCATCGGCACGCTGGCTGCTGCGGGTGTACGCCGGTGATGTCACCGGCGCCGCGGCGGCGGCGGCACCGCATGAGGCCGCAGCGATGCTGGCCGACAACCCCGCGCTGGTCGGTGACGATCCGCTGCTGGCCTGCGCCGTGGGCGACGAAGCCACGGTGCGACGGGCCATCGCCTCGGACCCGGGGTGGGTCAACCGCCCGGGCGGCCCGCTGCAGCTGCCACCGCTGGTGGCGTTGACGCATTCCAGCCTGCTGCGGCTGCCGCTTTTCCGGGACCGCCTGCACGCCTGTGCGCGCCGGTTGCTCGACGCCGGCGCGGACCCCGATCAGTGCATCGGGAGCCGCTGGCCACCTGCTTCGCTCGCGCAGCCGTCTGCACATGACCGGTTGTCCGCGCTGTACGGCGCAGCCGGTCGCAACCATGACCCGGCGCTCACGCGCATGCTGCTTGAGGCGGGGGCCGATCCTGATGACGGCGAATCGCTGTACCACGCCCTGGACGACCACACATGCACCCGTTTGCTGCTGGAGGCGGGTGCCCGTGTCAGCCCGGGCCCCGCCCTGTACCGTGTGCTCGACCTCGACGACCCGGCCACGCTGCGCCTGTTGCTCGAGCACGGTGCCGACGCCAACGAGCCGCCTCAGGGACCGCCGGTCTCCGACTGGGGCGCGCCGCTGCTGTGGGCGATCCGACGCCGCTGTTCGGCCGAGGCGATCGACCTGCTGCTCAAAGCCGGTGCCGACCCCGCAGCCCGCACGCCCGACGGCGTGGACGCAGCAACGCTCGCCCGGCGCTTCGGCCTGCCCGAGGTGGCCGCCAGACTGCTTGAGGCAGGGATGGCCCCGCGCACGGCGCCCGACGAGCAATGGCTCGCGGCCTGCGCCCTGGGCGACGAGGCACAGGCCCGCGCCCTGCAGCAGGCCCACCCCGATCTGCCTGCTGCCCTGAAGCCTGACCAGCTGCGCATGCTGCCTGAACTGGCGGCATCCGGGTGTACCGAGGCGGTCGCCTGCATGGTGAAGCTGGGCTGGCCGGTGGACGTGGCAGGCGGCGACTGGCAGGCCTCGGCGCTCAACCAGGCGATCTTCCGCGGTGACCCGCGCATGGCCGAGCTGCTGCTGTCGCACGGTGCACGCTGGGAGGCGCCGCACGGCTACGGCGACAACGGCTGCGGCACCCTGGCCTGGGCGTCATGCAACCGGCCCGCGGTGCGCGGTGAAGGTGGCGACTGGCTGGGCTGCGCCCGCCTGCTGGTCGCGCACGGCATGCCCATGGCACAACCCGACCCGCACGATGCGCAGGCGGTGCTGATCGGCGGGGCGCGCCAGCGGTTTTCGCCGGAGGTG
This sequence comes from uncultured Burkholderiales bacterium, assembly GCA_965650765.1. GTDB lineage: Bacteria > Pseudomonadota > Gammaproteobacteria > Burkholderiales > Burkholderiaceae_C > Caldimonas. Next base: position 7,855 of record CBFGPV010000022.1, on the reverse strand, counting down.
ACTCGTTTTCTGCTCGGGGATGCAACGGCCTGAGATTGCCGTGCCGGGTGTCACAGGGGCGCGAGCAGCGTCTCGATCAGCGAGCGCACTTCCGGCCGGGCACGTGAGGCGCTGGTGCAGCACAGGATCAGCCTGCGCCGGGCCCACGCGTCGCTGAGTCTGACGACGCGCACGCCGGTGCAGTCCATCCGCTGCGCCGCGCTGAGCGGCACCACGCCCACGCCCACGCCGGCCGCCACCATCTGTCCCACGGCATCGAAGCTGCTCACACGCACCCGGTGGTGCGGCACGCGGCCACAGCGCGCCGCCTGCTGCAGCAGGAAGCGGCTGAGCCCGCGCGTGGCACCGAGGCCGACGAAAGGCCGGTCCAGCAGTCGGGCAAGGCTGGTGGTGCGGCCCGGGTTGCGTGCCGTGGCCGGCAGCAGGGCCACGAGTTCGTCGGGCAGCCAGGGCAGCGTGTCCAGTCCGTCGGTATCGACATGGTCGGCCACGATGCCCAGGTCGGCCGAGCCGTTGCGCAGGCCTTCGAGCACCGCATCGCTGGACAGGTCCTGCAACTGCACGTCGATGTCGGGGTGACGGCTCAGATGGCGGGCCAGCCGCGGCGGCACCAGTTCGGTCGCAGCCGCGGTGTTGCACGACAGCCGGATCGTGCCGCGCAGGCCGTGGCCGAACGAGGCCATCTCGGCATGCAAGGCGTCGATCTCGGCCAGCACGCGCCGGGCCTGCCGGGCCAGGGCCCGCCCGGCATCCGAGGGCTGTGCGCCGGCCTTCGAACGCAGGAGCAGGGCCGCCCCGACCCGATGTTCCAGCGCCTTGAGCCGCGCGCTGGCGGCAGCGAGCGAGAGATTCATGGCTTCGGCGGCCGCCGTGATCGTGCCGTGCTCCAGCACCGCCATGAACAGCTGCAGGTCGAACGGGTCCACACGGTAGTCCAGTGCTCTGCGCGGGGTCATCGTGCTTCCTTCGAAAAAGGCGAAGGATAGCTGCGTGATGTCGCGATGGTCTGCGCACACGCCCAGGCGCAAGATGGATCACATGGAATCCGCACCCGACCTGCTCGTACCCCTGGCCTTCGCGCTGGGGGGTGTCGTCAAAGGTGTCACCGGCATGGGGCTGCCCACGGTGGCCGTCAGCGTGATGGCGCTGTGGTTCACGCCGGCCCAGGCGGCCGCGATGCTGGTGGTGCCTTCGCTGGCCACGAATCTCGCGCAGTGCCGGGGTCCGGCATTGAGGCCGTTGTGCAGGCGGCTGTGGCCCGTGTGGCTGGCGCTGCTTGTGGTCACGGTCATGCTGCCGCAGCAGCGTTCAGGCAGCACGCTGCTCGACAGCCAGGTCGGCCTGGGTGTGGTGCTGTTGCTGTACGGCGCCTGGGGGCTGTGGCGACCGGTGCTGCCCGGTCTGTCTGCCTCGGTGTCGCGCTTGAGCGGCATCGGCCTGCTGGCCGGGGCCATGACAGGCGCCGTGGCCGCCCTGACCGCGGTGTTCGTGATGCCCCTGGTGCCCTACCTGCAGGCGCTGCGCCTCGAACGCGACGCGCTGGTGCAGGCGCTGGGCCTGAGCTTCTGCGTGGCCACACTCGCACTGGCACTGCGTCTGCAACTGGCTGACGCGCTGCCGGCGGCGGCTTGGTGGTCCTGGCGCACTGCCGCGAGCCTCGGTGCGGCCGCAGCAGGCCTGTGGCTCGGGTCCGTGCTGCGTTCGAGACTGTCTCCCGGCGGCTTCCGCCGGGCCGTGGCGGCCGTGTTTGTCGGGCTGGGCGGGTCGCTGCTGTGGCGGGCGGCGTGAGGCATGGACGAGCATCCCGCGACCGGGCTGGTCCGGGCAGCCCGCCTGATGGAGCACGCCTACCGGTTGACGCTGGTGCTGGAGCACGGTGTGCGCCGTTGCCCGTGTCGCGCAGCGGTGCTGCACGCGACCTGCGCCACCTGCGCCACCTGCGACCAGCGGGCGCTCGCTCAGGCCCTGATCACGCTGCTCGACGAGGCGCGCGCTGCGCTGGTCGAGGAAGCCCGTGCGGCGCACGCCGCCGCACCGCCGGCGGCCTGATGCCTTCAGGCCCGGCGGGGCGCGTTCAGGGTGGCATTGAGCACGATGGACAGTCCGACCAGGCTCAGGAACATCGGCATCGCGCCCGCATCGCTGAAGAACCCCCAGGGCACCACGATGAACGCCGGCGGCGCGGCCCATTCGACCCAGCGGTGCCAGGTGAACGGCAACTGCTTCCACAGCCCGCCCGGGTAGTCGGTGATCAGGTTCAAGCCCAGTCCGAACACGGCCAGCCCCAAGGCATAGGCGGTGGCCGCAGTGTGGTGGCTGAAGCCGAGCGCCCACGGCGCGGCCAGGCCGGCCGCGACAAGCAGGTAGTCGAGTATCACGTGCAGACGCATGGCGGGTGGGGTGTTGGGGTGCATGTGGGCCTCCGTTGTTCGGGAATGCGTGCGAAGGGCCCCGTCGGATGCATCGCACGCACAGGATTCCTTGCCTGACCATTGCCACGAGGCTAGGGTTTCCACTGGCATTCAGCCGGTTCGCATGATGATTGTGCGTTTAACGCACCGCAATGAACATGTGAATGGAAGTTGACACTGAATGTGTGCATTGTTCTGTGCCCGCGCCGCTCGCGGCGCCCCTAAACTCGCCGGGACTCATGCCACACATCCATTCAGCCACGCTGCCTGTGCTGCGCCGTGCCGGGTCACGGGCGTTCGCCTGTGCCTCGGCACTGCTCGGCTGCGTGCAGCGGCTGCCTGACCACCTTTGACGCCAACATGCCGCCAACCTTTCACTTCATCTCCGGACTGCCTCGTTCCGGCAGTACGCTCCTGTCCGCCCTGTTGCGTCAGAACCCTCGGTTTTCGGCGGGCATGTCCAGCCCGGTCGGGGCATTGGTGGCAGCCAATCTCAAGCTGATGAGTGCAGGCGGCGAGGTGAGTCTGATGGTCTCGCCCGCGCAGCGCCGGCAGATCCTGCACGGGCTGTTCGATTCCTTCTACCAGGGCAATGAGCGGGAAGTGATCTTCGACACGAACCGGCTGTGGTGCGCCCGGATGCCGCTGATCAAGGAGATGTTTCCGAAGGCCCGGACGATCGCCTGTGTGCGCGACGTGCCCTGGATCATGGACAGCATCGAGCGGCTGCTGCAGAAGAACCCCTTCGAGAACAGCAAGCTGTTCGGCAGCGAGTCCGAACGGGCGACGATCTACAGCCGCATGGCCACGCTGGCCCGGCACGACCGCATGATCGGCTTCCCGTGGGCGGCACTCAAGGAAGCCTACTACGGGCCACATGCCTCCGACCTGCTGCTGGTCGACTACGACCTGCTGGTGCGCGCCCCGGAAAAGGTGCTCAAGCTGATCTACCAGTTTGTTGGCGAACCGTGGTTTGACGGCCATGACTTCGACAACGTCGAATACGACGCGCCGGAATTCGACGAGGCGCTGGGTATCTCGGGCATGCACCAGGTCCACCGCAAGGTGGCACCGATCGAGCGCACGCCCATCCTGCCGCCCGACATTTTCGAGAAGTACCAGGACATGGCCTTCTGGCGCACCGACACGCGCAGCCTGGCCAGCGTGATCAAACCGACCAAAGTCTGATTCAGGGAGAACCCAACATGGCACTCGATTTCACGTCCGACCAGATCCTGTGGGACTTCTCCAGCGGTAGCGACAACTCCACTCCGAGCAATGTGCAGTTTGGGGACGTCGATGGCGATGGCGATCAGGACATCGTCATCAGTGTCGAGCGGGCTGCGGGCTCCCAGGGAGGCCAGGTCTGGAAGAACGACGGCGCAGGCAACTTCACGCTGCACCAGACCCTGACCCCCATGCGCGTGGCAGAAACCTGGCTCGTGAACGTCGACGCGGACGCAGACCTGGAAATGGTGATGCGCGTCCTCGATTCGCCGGTCCGGATCTGGGACAACAACGGTACGGGCACGTTCTCGGAGTCGTCGACCACGACCGGGAACGCCAGCGACGTCGATGTCGGTGACGTGGACGGCGACGGCGATTTGGACCTTTTCGTCGGCCGCAACCTGTCGAGCACATTCGACGTCTACAAGAACGACGGTGCGGGGGCCTTCACACTGAGTTCGAGCCCCGTCGGCGGGTCGAGCATCCTGGGCGTGACCCTGGTCGACCTGGACAAGGACAACGACCTCGATGCCGTCGCGTATGAGGAAAACAATGGCCGCATCCTGCTGAACAACGGGTCGGGTGTCTTCGCAACGTCAAGCACGTACGGTGACTTGTACGGCGGCTTCGTGGAGTCCGCTGACGTCACGGGTGACGGTTTCGGCGACGTCTTCACCAGCGGTGTCACCGGCCCGGGGGCCCCGATCCGTCTTTATCGCAATGACGGCACCGGGGGTCTGGGCACGGAACTGCAGGCGTTCAGCACACTGCCAGCGCCGCGTGCGTTCGGCGACCTCGACCTTGACGGCGACGTCGACGGCATGGGCAACAAGCTGTTGCTGAACAACGGATCGGGCGTGTTCTCCGATGCGGGCAACGTGTTCCAGGATCCGGCGATCACCTATGACGGCTCTCCGGTGGACGGCACCATCATCGGTGCGGGCGACGTGGATGGCGACGGTGATCTGGACCTTGCCGTCTTGTTCTATGCGTACGATTTTGGGACCTCTACCTACACGTCGCGGGTGCGGATCTTCATCAACGACCTGCAGCTCAACGACTCGGACGGCACCGTCACGGCTGCGGCCGGCGTGACCGAACCGATCGGCCTGCCGTCGACCATCGACACCGTCGGCGAAGCCATCAACGTCTTCGACTTCAATCTGGCAGACGGCGGCACCGCCGACGGCCTGGCCTTGCAGGCCTCGAGCATCGTGCTGCGCACCTCGGGCACCGGCGACTTCAGCAAGGTGACGTGGCGCCTCAACGGCCCCGACGCCAGCAACGTGACCGGTGTCTACAACAGTGGCACCAACACGATCACGTTTTCGGGCCTGAGCATCTCGGTGGCCAACGGCGGCAACGAGAATTACACCGTCAACGCCTACTACAACAACACCACCGGCCTGGCCGATGGCCAGACCTACCAGTTGTCGATCGACGGCGACACCGACGTCACGGTGTCTGGCTCCGGCACGCAGATGGCCAGTGGCCAGGCGGCGGTCACCAATGGCAGCGGCACGGTGGTCGATGCCAACGATGCCCCGACCCTGGGCACCATCACGGCTACCGATGTGCTGCAAGCCAACGCGGGTGGAACGAGCTACAGCTTCACCGTCACGTATGCCGATGGTGACGGCACGATCGACGGGAGCAGCATCGACGTCAACGATGTGGAGGTTGTGCGCGGCGGCACCAACCTGACGGTCACCGGGGCTGCGTGGAATGCCGGCACCAACACGGCCACCTACACCGTCACGCCCCCCGGCGGCAGTTGGGACGACGCCGACATGGGGAGCTGGTTCATCAATGTCGTCGGTGGCCAGGTGGCCGACAACGCCGGCGCCTTCGTGGCGGCCAGTGGGGGTGCAAGCAGCTTCGTCGTCATGATGGACACGACCGCGCCGATCGTCGGCGACGTGAGCTCGCCCACCGCCAACGGCAGCTACAACGCCGGCGACACCATCGCCATCACCGTCACGCTGTCAGAGGCCGTGACGGTTACCGGCACCCCCACACTGACACTCAACAGCGGTGGCACGGCCAGCTACGCGAGTGGCTCGGGCACCGACACGCTGACCTTCAACTACACCGTGCAGGCCGGCGACAACGCCGCCGACCTCGACTACGCCGCGACCAATTCGCTTGCGCTGGCCGGCGGCAGCATCCAGGATGCCGTGGGCAACAACGCCGTGCTCACCTTGCCGACAGTCGGGGGCGGCAGTTCGCTGGGCGGACAGAAGAACCTCGTTGTCGACACCACGGACCCGACGGTCACGTCCGTCGTTGTGCCTGCCAACTCCACCTACATCAGCGGTGAGAACCTCGACTTCATCGTCAACTTCACCGAGGCCATCACTGTCGACACCGGCGGCGGCACCCCGCGCATTGCACTGACCATCGGGGCCAGCACCGTCTACGCCAACTACCAAAGCGGCTCGGGCACCAGCGCCTTGGTCTTCCGCCACACCGTGCAGGCCGGTGCCCTGGACGCCGACGGCATTGCGGTCGGCGCCCTCGAACTCAACAGCGGCAGCCTCAGCGACGGCGCCGGCAACCCGGCGAACCTCACCCTGAACAGCGTGGGCGCCACCACCGGCGTGCTGGTTGATGCCGTCGCCCCTGAAGTCACCGGCGTGAGTGTTCCCGCCGACGACGTCTACATCACCGGCCAGACGCTGGACTTCACCGTCAACTTCAGCGAGGCCGTCACCGTCGACACCGGCGGTGGCACCCCCCGCATCGCCCTCACGCTGGACACCGGCGGCACCGTCTATGCCGACTACGTCAGCGGCAGCGGCACCACCGCCCTGGTGTTCAGCTACACCGTGGTGGCCGGCAACCTCGATGCCAACGGCATCAGCGTGGGTGCCAGCATCGATGCCAACGGCGGCACCCTGCAGGACGGCATCGGCAACAACGCCACGCTGACCCTCAACGCCGTGGGCGACACCGCCGACGTGCAGGTCGACGCCGTCGCCCCCACGGTGAGCAGCATCAACCGCGCCGACACCAACCCCACCAACGCCACCACCGTGGCCTACACGGTGGAGTTTGCCGAAGACGTCAGCGGGGTGGATGCGAGCGACTTCACGCTCACTGCCACCGGCACGGCCGCCGGCAGCGTGGCCAGCGTCACCCCGGTGGACGCCAACACCTACACCGTCACCGTCAACACCGTCAGCGGTGAAGGCACCCTGAGGCTGGACCTCAACAACGCCGGCACCGGCATCGCCGACACCCCCGGCAACGCCATCACCACCGGCTACACCGCCGGCCAGACCTACACGGTGGACGCCACCGCCCCCACCGTCATCAGCGTCGGTGTGCCCGCCAACGCCACCTACCTGGCTGGCCAGAACCTCGACTTCACCGTCAACTTCGGTGAAGCCGTCACCGTCAACACCACCGGCGGCACCCCCCGCATTGCGCTGACCATCGGTGCGGCCACCGTCTACGCCGACTACGTGAGCGGCACCGGCACCAGCGCCCTGGTCTTCCGCCACACCGTACAGCCCGGCGCGCTCGACGCCAACGGCATCGCGGTCGGTGCCCTCAGCCTGAACGGCGGCAGCCTGAGCGACGGCGCCGGCAACCCCGCGGTGCTCACCCTCAACAGCGTGGGCGCCACCGCCGGGGTGCTGGTCGACGCCGTCGCCCCCGAAGTCACCAGCGTCAGCGCCCCCGCCGCCGACGTCTACCTGTCCGGCGAGAACCTCGACTTCACCGTCAACTTCAGCGAGAACGTCACCGTCAACACCGGCGGCGGCACCCCCCGCATCGCCCTGACCCTGGACACCGGCGGCACCGTCTACGCCGACTACCTCAGCGGCACCGGCACCAGCACCCTCGTCTTCCGCTACACCGTCGTGAGCGGCAACCTCGATGCCAGCGGCATCACCGCCGGCACCAGCATCGAGGCCAACGGCGGCACCCTGCGCGACGCCATCGGCAACAACGCCACCCTCACCGGGCTGGACTTCGGCGACACCACCGACGTCCAGGTCGACGCCGTCGCCCCCACGGTGAGCAGCATCAACCGCGCCGACACCAACCCCACCAACGCCACCACCGTGGCCTACACGGTGGAGTTTGCCGAAGACGTCAGCGGGGTGGATGCGAGCGACTTCACGCTCACTGCCACCGGCACGGCCGCCGGCAGCGTGGCCAGCGTCACCCCGGTGGACGCCAACACCTACACCGTCACCGTCAACACC
>CBFGPV010000021.1:0-38474 GCA_965650765.1 uncultured Burkholderiales bacterium | reverse complement strand
CAAGGAAACGCCGGGCCGCCCCAAGTTTCCTTGCCCCCCGCGGGGGGTGGGCTGGGCGCAGCCCGGCCCTGGGGGTGCTCACAAGAAGTGCGCCGTGGCCATCACGATCAGGCCGGCTCCCCAGACGCCGAGCAGGCCGATGGCGCCGATCCACAGCGCGATGCGCTCGCCGGGTGTGTCCGAGAATTCGGTCTGTGCGTCCTGATGCGTGAGCATGCCACCCTCCAAAGCTGGCTCCGTCTCTCTACCGTAGTTCAGGAATTCGGCGCCGCCTCGCGCAAAAGGGGGAAGCTGACTCACCCTGATGGGGGGTGTCGCGTCGATAGAATGAGTGCAACTCAGTGTTTGCACGGATCACTCCATTCCATGACGGCTCCCGCCACCCCGAAAGACTCCAAGGACGAAGTCAAGCCGACCAACTTCCTGCGCGGCATCATCGAGCGCGACCTGCTCGAAGGCCGCTACCACGCTCGCCCGTTCGGCGGCTCTCCAGGAGACGGGTCGCACCACGCGCAGGGCCCGGTCGACCCGGCCAAGGTGCGCCTGCGCTTCCCGCCCGAGCCCAACGGCTACCTGCACGTCGGGCATGCCAAGAGCATCTGCCTGAACTTCGGGCTGGCCCGCGACTACGGCGGTGTGTGTCACATGCGCTTCGACGACACCAACCCCGAGAAGGAAGAACAGGAATACGTCGACGCCATCCTGGACGCCGTGAAGTGGCTGGGCTGGAGCTGGGAAGCCCATGGCACGAGCCACCTGTACTTCGCGAGCAACTATTTCGACTTCATGTACCGCGCCGCCGAGTACCTGATCGAAACCGGCCACGCCTACGTCGACGAGCAGACGCCCGAGCAGATGCGCGCCAACCGGGGCGACTTCGGCACCCCCGGCACCGACAGCCCCTACCGCAATCGCAGCCGCGAAGAGAACCTCGCGCGCTTTCGCGAGATGCGTGACGGCCGGCACCCCGATGGCTCGATGGTGCTGCGCGCACGCATCGACATGGCCTCGCCGAACATCAACATGCGTGACCCGGCGATCTACCGCATCCGCCGCGCCACGCATCACAACACCGGCGACACCTGGTGCATCTATCCGATGTACACCTTTGCGCACCCGATCGAGGACGCACTGGAGAACATCACGCACAGCATCTGCACGCTCGAGTTCGAGGACCAGCGCCCCTTCTACGACTGGCTGCTCGAACGCCTGGTGCCGATCCTGCGAACGCCGCATTTCGAGCGGGCCCGCCAGCAGGTCGAAAAGATCGAGCAGCAAGGCATCGAGGCCGGCAAGGAGTTCGCGCTGCACTGCCACAACCATGCGAACAAACTCTATGGCAGCGAGCCGGAGGCGCGCATGCGTGCCCTGTTCGTCAAGTGGGAGCACGACCGCAATGCCGTCCTGAGTGACCTGGGTACGTTCTTCGGCCTGCTCAAGGCTCACCCTGAGCAGTTCACCCCCTTGCTCGCCCATGCGCTGGATGAACACCTGCGCGAACCCTTCAACCTGCCGCATCAGTACGAATTTGCCCGGCTCAACCTGACCTACGTGATCACCAGCAAGCGCAAGCTCAAGCAGCTGGTCGACGAGGGCATCGTCGAGGGCTGGGACGACCCGCGCATGCCCACGATTGCCGGCCTGCGCCGTCGTGGCTACACGCCCGAGGCGATCCAGCTGTTCTGCGAGCGCATCGGCGCCAGCAAGAGCGACAGCTGGATCGACTACAGCAGCCTGGACATCGCCCTGCGCGACGACCTGGAAGGCAAGGCTGCGCGTGCCATGGCGGTGCTGGACCCGCTGCCGCTGGTGCTCACGAACTGGGCCGAGGTGTTCGGCGATGAGGCTCACCTCGAGCCCTGTGATGCACCAGCCCACCCGGCACGGCCCGAACTGGGGCGGCGCGCGTTCCAGCTCGGCCACCGGCTGTGGATCGAGCGTGATGACTTTGCCGAGGTGCCGCCCAAGGGCTATCACCGGCTCTACCCGGGCAACATGGTGCGCCTGAAGTACGGCTATGTGATCAAGTGCACCGGCTGCGACAAGGACGCAGAGGGCCGCATCACCGCGGTGCTGGCCGAGATCGTCCCCGACACCCGCAGCGGCACACCAGGCGCCGACGCGGTCAAGGTCAAGGGCGTGATCACCTGGGTGGCCCAGGCCGATGGTGTCCCGGTCGAGGTGCGCGTCTTCGACCGCCTGTTCACCGATCCCCAGCCCGATGCCGGCGGCAAGGACTTCAAGGCGGCGCTGAACCCGAACAGTCGTCGCGTGCTGCAGGCCTACGTCGAACCTTCGCTGGCGCGCGCTGCGGCCGACGAGAAGTTCCAGTTCGAGCGCCATGGCTACTTCACCGCCGACCAGGTCGACCATTCGGCCGAGCGGCCGGTGTTCAACCGCATCACCGGCCTGAAGGACGGCTGGGCCAAGTAGGCACGGCGGCGGGCGCTCACATGGGGCTGCCGGTGTGTCCTACAGGCCCGCGCCTGGTCTGAACGGAAGATCGGGCATGCGTTCGCCGACCCCGTTTCATGTGGTGATCAATGACGGGTCCGGCCGCCAGGACACGGCACAGGCGCTCGCTGCGCTGACCCAGGTGCTTGAAGCGGCCGGTCAGTCGTACCGCATCCACCGGGTCGACCGGCCGAAGCGCCTGCCGGCCGTCGCGCGGGAGGCCGTCGCGCAGGCTCGCGCCGATGCCGGCACCGTGGTGGCTGCCGGGGGTGACGGCACGATCAACGCCGTGGCCCAGGCCACCCTGGGCAGCGGACGGCCTTTTGGCGTGATCCCGCTGGGCACGTTCAACTACTTCGCCCGTCATCACGGCATCCCGACCGAGACCGCCGATGCAGCCCGCGTGCTGCTCGATGCCAGCGCCCGGCCGGTGCAGGTCGGATGGGTCAACGACCGCGTGTTCCTGGTCAATGCGAGCCTGGGCTTGTATCCCAAGCTGCTCGAAGACCGCGAAACCTACAAGCGCCAGTTCGGCCGCAGCCGATGGGTGGCGCGCTGGGCCGGCCTGGTCGGGCTGCTGCGCGAGCACCGGCAGCTGCACATCTGGCTCGATCATGCCGGGCAGGTGCAGCGCGTACGCACCCCCACGCTGTTTGTCGGCAACAACCCGCTGCAACTGCAGGAGCTGGGCATGCCGCAGGCCAAGGCCGTCGAGTCCGAGGGCGTGCTGGCCGGCCTGATGCTCAAGCCCGTGGCCACCTGGCAGATGCTGTGGCTCGCGCTGAAAGGTGCCTTCGGCCAGCTCGGTGATGCCGATCAGGTCGAGGCGTTTTCGTTCCGTGAGCTGACCGTGCGCCCGGCCCTGCCCTACGGTCGGCGCAGCCTCAAGGTGGCCACCGATGGTGAGGTGAGCCGCCTGCGCCTGCCACTCACCTTTCGTGTGGGCGAGACACCCCTGCTGCTGATCCGGCCTGACGCCCCGGCGCGGCGCACGGCAACCGGCAAGGACTGAACGGTGGGCGCACTGCTGCAGATCTCGGACACGCACTTCGGCACCGAACGCCCCGATGTGGTGGCAGGGCTGCTTGATCTGGTGACCACCGTCGACCCGGAGGTCCTGGTGATGTCCGGCGACATCACCCAGCGCGCCACGGCCCGGCAGTTCGCCCTGGCACGCGAGTTCGTGCAGCGACTGGGGCCGCGCCCGGTGCTGATCATTCCTGGCAACCATGATGTGCCGCTGTTCAATCTTGCCGCGCGAGCGTTCTGGCCCTACCGCCACTTTCGCCGGTACCTTGGCGCCCAGCTTGAGCCGCACTACCGCAGTGACGACTGGCACATCGTGTGCGTGAACACCACTCGGCCGTGGCGCCATGTCGATGGTGAAGTGTCTCCGCGCCAGGTTGCCCGTACGGTGGCGGCATTCCGGCAGGTGCCGGGCCCCCCCGCACAGCGCCGGGTGGTCGTGGTGCACCAGCCTGTGGCGGTGATGCGCGAACAGGATGCACCCAACCTCCTGCACGGACGCGAAGCGGCGCTGCGCGCCTGGCAGGAGGCCGGTGTCCACCTCGTTCTGGGCGGACACATTCACCTGCCCTATGCCTTGCGCGTGGATCCGCTGGCCGGCACACCAGGCCTTGCGGGTCCTCGCCTCGACCTTTGGGTGGTGCAAGCCGGCACGGCCGTGTCGTCACGCACGCGGCATGAGGCCGGCAACTCGGTGAACCTGTTCGTCCCGCTGCCCGATGCGGGGCCAGCCTGTCGGCTGGAACGGTGGGACTGGAGCCCCCACCGCGGCGTGTTCGAGCGTGCCTGCAACCAAGTGCTCGATCCACGCCGCATGCCCTAGCGGCGCACGGTCAGACGACGCAGGCCCGACCTTACTGCCGCAGGCTTCGGAACACGCTCACCATGCTGGCGGCCAGCACGTCGAACTCGCCGGCGCCTCCGGGCACCAGCAGCAGCATCCTGCCGTTCTGCAATACCCGGGGCCGGGTCTTGGCCGCCTTTTGCATGTAGGCGCCTGCCAGGTCGCGGCACACGGCCTCGGCCTGGCACCGCAGGAAGGTGGCCGACACTTCGCTGCCGGCCACCACCTCGGTGCCCGGCGCACTGGCCGACGCCTGAGTGGATGCAACGGCCGTCACCTGGGCCATGTCGAGCACACCGGGCGGCAGCTTGCGGGAGTCGGGCAGGCGGGTCACGGTGTGAGCCACCCCCACGGCACGCAGGCCGGCGGAAAACGCGTCGATCGGATCGGCCGGAGGGGCGGTCTCGGTCGAGGTGGCGGGTGCCAGCGCGGCGCTGCGCTCTTCGAGCAGCTCCGCTGGTGCCGTGCCGGCCGGCGCCTGCGCCTCGGCAACAACCCCCTCGTCCATGTCCTCGGTGCCTTCGATCAGGTTGACCAGCATCTGCCACCCGGTGAAAAAGAACAGCGTGCTGAACACGATGTTGGCCACGAAGGGCACGGTGACGCTGGTTTCCTCTTCACCGTGCTCGGTGAAGGCGGTGTAGGCCGCACCGAGCGGCCCGAAAAAGAAGGTGGCAATGGCAAACCCGGTGCTCGAGCGCGCCACCCGGAAGCACAACCAAAGCTGCGTGCCCATCGCAAGCATGAGCCACAGGAAAAACCACTGCATGACGTCCCCCGCCTCTGATGTGCGGGTGATTGTGGCAGCGCTTTGCGCCTCGGCATGCAACCGGGATGGGTGGCGTGAAGGATGTCACGCCAAAGTGTCACGGCCGCGCCGCGGCCGGACCGATCACGCAGAATTCAGGGTCGCGACAGGCGCTCGAGCAGATCGCGGGCCTGGAGTTCGGCGTTCAGGGCCGCCTCCAGCGGTGCTTCACACAGCCCGGCATGCTCGTACTGGAGGTTTTCGTAGACCTCGGCAGCAGCCGGATAGACCTTGAACAAGGACTTCAGCGCGGCATCGGAGGGTGTCTCGCGCAGGGCCTGCTCGAGTCGGTGAACCACACTGCGGTATTGCTCGGGGTTCACCGGTTCGCGGCTCGCTTCAAGTCGTTGAAGCAGTCGAGCCAGCATCACCACACCCAGCAGGCGGGCCGGCACCTGGATGACTTGCGGGGCACTCATGCGTCGTTTCCTCGAGGCTGCCCTGGAGGGCAGCCATGTTGACCTGATGCTCGGCAGATGTAGCCGGCTGCCAGGAATTTCAAGGGCCCGGGCGCACAGGACTCAGTGGCGGTCGCTCGGAACCACCGCCGGCACAGCAAACTCGCGGCCGACCACCGCACGGGCGTAGAGATAGTTCTCGCGGGCCCGGTCGCTCAAGCTGTCCAGGTTGACCTGGCCACCGGCATCGCACGGGAACGACATCCCACGCCCAGGGTGAAACAGCGACTGGAACCGCAGTTCAAATGCGCCGGCAACCCGCTCCATCGTCAGACAAGCACTCATGATCGATCTCTCCTGATCAACGGTGACTTTGATGCTCCAACTCTAGGCAAGGCGCCCCCGGGATTCACTGGACCCCCACCGGTCTCGCGCGTCGGCGTCATGCTGCAACGGATGTAGGAAGTTGCCTGACAGGCTGCAACAATGCGCACTGCATCACGAACTGCCGGGCGCCACCATGACCTCCACCCTCCTGCTTTGCCTGCACCTGCTGGCTGCCACCCTGTGGGTCGGTGGCATGGCCTGCATGCACCTGGCGGTGCGGCCGGCGGCCGTGGCCCGGCTGGAGCCCCCACTGCGCCTGCCGTTCATGGCCGATGCGCTGGGTCGCTTTTTTGCCTGGGTGACGGCGGCGATCGCCGTGCTGCTGATCACCGGCCTCGCGCTCATCGCACTGAGTGGCGGTTTTGCAGCCGCACACTGGCGGGTGCATGCGATGCTGGCGATCGGGCTGGTGATGATGGCGATCTTCGGCCACCTGCGCCTGGCGCCCTACCGGCGGCTGTGCGTGGCCGTGGCGCTCGGCCACTGGCCGCAGGCCGGGCAGCACCTGGCCAGCGTGCGCCGGCTGGTGAGCATCAACCTGGTGCTGGGCATCGGCGTGTATGCCGTCGCGGTGCTGGGTCGCAGCCTGTAAGACCCGCCCCGCCGCATTCAACCGACCGAACGCAGCCGCGGCTTGTTCAGCGGCGCAAGCGAGGCGCGCAGGCGCTCGTGCGGGTCCATCGGGCTGATGGCCGAGTGGCCCAGCGCGTCCTCGACCTGCCCGATGTGGGCCAGCATCAGACGCTCGGCCTCGTCGATGCGACCGGCATCGAGTGCCGAGACGATCTCGGCGTGCTCCGCACAGGACTGCCGCGCATCGTGGGTGGACTGGTACAAGGTGGCCACCAGCATGGTTCGCGCGGTCAGGTCGCGCAGCATGTCGGCCAGCACCCGATGCCCCAGGCACTCGGCGAGGCAGACATGGAAATCCGCCAGCAGGAAGGCCCGGGTCGCCGGGTCGGCGCCTTCGATGGCCTCGCGCTCCTGGGCGACGTGATCGCGCAGACGCCTGACCACCGCCTGCAGCGGCCGGCCCGGTTCGTCAGGCACGACGTTGCGCAGCATGCCTGACTCCACCGCCCGCCGGGCCGCAAACGCATCGCGGGCCTCGTCGATGGACGGCTCGACGACGTACCAGCCCTTGCGCGTGCGCACCTCGACAAAACCGCGCGCCTGCAACTGCATCAGGGCCTCGCGCACCAGGGTGCGGCTCACGCCGTAGACATCGGCCAGTTCCTGCTCGCCCAGTCGCTCGCCGGGCGCAAGCTTCTGGGCCAGGATGGCCTCCACCACACGTTGGGCAATTTCGGTCTGGGTGATCATGGTCGCGCAGCGTAGCAGGTTGGCCGGGGACAGCGGACCGAGTCAGTCAACGAACGGTGGCGACGACGGGCGGCGCCGCGGGCACCGCCGGATCATCCGGCACGATGTCGTCAAAGCGGCCGTCGAGCACCGCATGGGCCCGTTCGCGGTCGATGTCCCCCTCCCAGGCGGCGATGGCCACTGTGGCCACACAGTTGCCGATCAGGTTGCCCAGCGCCCGGGCAATGCCCATGAACCAGTCGACCGACAGCACCAGCACCAGGCCGATGGCCGGGATGGCAGGAATCGCCTGCAAGGTGGCAGCCAGCACCACGATGGCCGACCCCGGCACGCCGTGGGCGCCCTTCGACGTCACGAGCGAGATCGCCAGGATGGTCAGCAGGTCGGCCATCGAGATCGGAGTGTTGGTGGCCTGAGCGATGAACACCGCCGCCAGGGTGATGTAGATCGAGAAGGCATCGAGGTTGAAGGAATAGCCGGTGGGGATCACCAGCCCGACGGTGGAGTCGCGCACGCCCATGCGCTTGAGCTTGGCCATGATCTGCGGCAGCACGCTGTCCGACGAGGTGGTCGCGAACACCACGGCCAGTTCCTCACGCAGGTAACGCAGCAGCTTGAACAGGCTGAATCCGGACAGCCGCATGATGCCGCCCAGCACGATGGCCACGAACAGGATCACCGCGCCATAGAACAGCACCACCAGCATGCCCAGCTGCTTGAGCGAGCCCAGGCCGTACTTGCCCACGGTGAAGGCGATGGCGCCCAGCACGCCCAGCGGTGCGAGCCGGATGATGATGCCCATCGTCTTGAACAGCACATGCGACAGGTCCTCGATCAGACCGGTCACACGACTGCCCTTCTCGCCGAGCATGGCCAGCGCGCAGCCGAACAGGATCGAGAACAGCAGCACCTGGAGCACGTCACCGTTGGCAAAGGCGCTGATCGCCGTGGTGGGGATCAGCTTCATCGCGAATTCGGTGAACCCCCCCCCGGTGAGCTTGTCGGCGTTGGTGGCGTAGGCGCTCATCGCGCTCCCGTCCAGGGCCTTCGGGTCGACGTTCATGCCCACACCCGGCTGGAACACGAAGGCCAGCACCAGCCCGAGCACCAGGGCCACGGTGGTCACGACCTCGAAGTAGATCAACGACTTCACCCCGACCCGTCCGACGCGCCGCAGGTCGCCGGTGCCGGCGATGCCATGCACCACCACGCAGAACACGATCAGCGGGATCAGCATCTTGATCAGCTTGATGAAGGCGTCGCCCAGCGGCTTGAGTTTCACCGCCGTCTCGGGCCAGACAAACCCGACGAGTACGCCGAGCACAAGGGCCAGCACGACCTGGCCAAACAGGGAACGCAGAAAACGGGGCATGGAATCCTCCAGTGAGTGGGCAAGCGCCATATGCCGACAAGCTTGCATACAAGCAATGTAGGCAACTTGATGGCGATCGCCTCCCGGGTTTTCACTGAACACTGCATTGCCTGCAGTCAAAACTGTGCGCTGCGTCGATGCACCAATCGCCCTGCCGTGCGGGCCCTTGCCCAAGGGCGCATTCCCCGGCGGCGTCCCGTGCAGATGTCACGAAGTGGCAGCTCCGGCACCACCTGGGCCAGCCGTTGTCACGCCCGGGACAGGCATTGCGCACGTCACTGACTAGATTGCGCAGCGTCGCGTCAGATTCGCACGAGTGTGCTTTTCCTTCGGCGCGGCCGATGCGGCCCGGCGAGGCCGCCCACCCCGGAGGAGCCACCATGAAACGACGTCAGTTCCTGAACCACGCCGCCCAGGCCACCGCAGCGCTGGGCCTGCCCTTGTGGGCCCGCCCATCGATCGCCGCTGACGAGCCCCTGTCGTCCAGCCATGTGACGATCGGCAGCTCGCTGGCGCTTTCCGGTCCGCTGGGCGGTGCGGGCACCGACCACGTTGCCGGTGTGAAGGCGGCGTTTGCGGCCGTGAATCAGGCGGGCGGCCTGTTCGGCCGGGAACTGCGGCTGGTCGTCAGGGACGATGCCTACGTGCCGGCGCGCACTCAGCAGAACCTGACGCAGATGATCGACACGCAGGCCGCCTTTGCCTACATGTCGACCATGGGCACGGCCAACACGGCGGCGATCCTGCCGCTGATCGAAGGCAAGGGCATCCCGCTGGTGGGGCCGGTGACCGGTGCGGCCTCGCTGCGCCAGACCGGCCAGCGCAACGTCTTCCATGTGCGCGCCAGCTACCGGGACGAAACGGTGAGGCTGGTTCAGCAACTGGTGGCCATGGGCCTGAAGGACATCGCCATCGTCTACCTCGACAACCCCTTCGGCAAGGAAGTGCTGAAGGACGCCCAGCAGGCCCTGGCCGACCAGCAGCTCAAGGCGGTGGGCGGTTTTGCGCTGGCAGTCGACGGCGCCAATGCGTCCGAGGTGGCGCAGCAGGTGCTGGCCGCCAAGGCAGGCGCCGCGCTGCTGGGCACCACCGGCACGGCCAACACGGCCTTCCTGCTGCAGTTGCGCGAGCGCGCTGCGGGCCTGCCGGTGGCTGGCCTGTCGGTGTCGGTGATCTCGTCGGAGATGCCCAAGCTGGGTCGTGCCAGCAAGGGGCTCGCCCTGACCCAGGTGTTTCCCGACGCCGAAAAGACCCGCATGGCGTCCGTGCGCAGCTACCAGGCGGCCATGCGGGCCAGCCACATCGAGCAGTTCGGCGGCAGCAGCTACGAGGGCTGGATCAATGCCCAGCTGATGATCGAGGGCCTGCGCCGCGCCGGACGTGACCTGACGCGAGACAGACTGCGTACCGCGCTGGCCGGCATGAAGCGCCTGGACCTGGGCGACTTCAGCCTCGGTTTCGACAGCGCCTCGCCCTATGTGGCGTCGCGTTTTGTCGAACTGGCGGTGCTCGGCGAAAACGGCCGTCGCGTCTCCTGACGCGCCTGCGGTACCGCGGGTGCCGCCGCCACGATGGCCGCCAGGTCCCGCACGGCCTGCTCGGTGCGGCTGGTGAACGGGCTGCCGCAGCTGATGCGCAGGAAGTGATCGAAGCGGCGCGAATTCGAGAACATGCCACCAGGCGACACCCGGATCCCCCGGGGCAGCGCGGCATCAAACACCGCCTGGCCATCGCGGAACTGCGGCAGCTCCACCCACAGCAGCACCCCGCCGGCGGGCATGCTCAGGCGGGTGCCTGCCGGAAAGTGCGCCGCCAGCGCTTCAGCCATCTGCTCGCGCTGTGTACGCAGCTGCCGTCTCAGCCGCACGAGATGCCGGTCATAGATGGCCGACCCCAGCACCTCGGCCGCGGCCAGTTGCGACAGCGCCTCGTTTGGCCGGCTCTGCGCGTACTTCAGCATCTTGACCCGCGCGTGCCACCGCCCACCGGCAATCCAGCCCAGGCGCAGGCCGGGCGCCAGCACCTTGTGCAGGGACGCGCAGTGAATCACGTTGCCGCTGGTGTCCCAGGACTTCAACGCCTTGAGCGTCGTGTCGACATCGGACAGCGCGCCATAGGTGTCGTCCTCGATCAGCGGCACGGCATGGCGCTCGCACAGCTCGACGAGCTGCGCCTTGGCTGCATCGGGCATCACGGCACCGAGCGGATTCTGGAAGTTGGGCACCACCGCGACGGCGCGGATGTCGGGGTGCGTGCGCAGCGCCAGTTCGAGCGCTTCGACCGACATGCCATGCAGCGGACTGGTGGGAATCTCCAGCGCGCGCAGTCCCAGGCTTTCGAGCACCTGCAGCAAGCCGTAGTAGGTGGGTGACTCCACGGCCACGGTGTCACCGGGCCGCGCCACGGCGCGCAGCGCCACGTTGAGCGCCTCGATGCAGCCGTGTGTGATCACGATGTCGTCGGCCCCGATCTGCATGCCGGCGGCCAGTGCCCGGCGCGCCAGGGTGGCGCGCAGCGACGGATCCCCCTGCAGCGGCACCGGGCTGGTCAGCAGCTCGGGACGAGCCCGCAGGATGCGCGTGGCGGCCTGCCGCAGCGCCTGCGCCGGATAGGCGTCGGGCGGCGCATAGGCAATCGCCAGGTTCACCTGCGCCGGATACATCTCGCATTTGGCAACGTAGTCGGAGACCCGATCGTGGATGCCGACAAACTGCGCCGGGTCGAGCGCCCGCGCCGCATCGGGTTCGCGGGCGGGCGCGATGGCTGCACGACGGGCCTGGCGAACGAAGTACCCGGACCGCTCCCGGGCCTGAAGCAGGCCTTCGTCCTCGAGATGGCGGCAGGCCTGCAGGGCGGTCGACAGGCTGACACTGTGCTGGCGGGTGATGGCGCGCACCGATGGCATGCGGTCGCCCGGCGCGAGCACGCCGGATTCGATAGCCTGACGATAGTGGCGCGCCAGGCGCTGATACAGGGGTTGGGTGTCCACAGGCTATGGTTGCAGGCGCAGCACGCGCCACCAAGGCACAGATGGCGCAAAAGGGAACCATAACAGTTTCGATCCGACCGGCCTGATACGCAACAGAAGCCCGTGTCCTGTGTCTGTTGTGCCTGGGCAAGCCTTCCTAAGCTCACGGCATGGATGAACCGTCACGGAGCTGCACATGACCCTCGAATCTTCCGACCCATCCTCTCCCTTGACGCTGCGCCTGGCACCGGGGCAGCGATGGCTGGTGCACCTGCCGCAGGACACCTGGGTGGCATGCCGCTCGGGGCATGCCCGCCTGCGCCAGGCCGCCAGTGCCGTCCCCGAGGCCACCGACCGAATGCCGGGCCATGACCTGCCTTGCGGGCAAGGCCTGGCGCTGCAACATGCGAGCTGGATCAGCCTGGACGCCGTGACCGCGTGCACCCTGGAAATCCGCACACTGCACGAACAGGTGCGGCGGCCTGGCTCCCGACGCGCACGCGAGCCGGCGCACCGCGCAGGCATCGTGCATGCGCTGCTCAGCCGTCTCGGACTCCTGCGTTGGGTTGTGGCCCGCTGAGCCGTCCAGCCGCTGCGCGCCGTCTTTCTTGATTCACTCACCGCCCGAACACACCATGCTTCAGTTCACCGACATCCAGGCCGCCGCCGACCGCCTTCACGGCATTGCCCACCGCACACCGGTGATCACCTCGCGCACGCTCGACCAGTTGCTGGGCATGCGCGTGTACCTCAAGGCCGAAAACCTGCAGCGCATGGGCGCCTTCAAGTTCCGCGGCGGCTACAACGCCGTCAACGTCCTGAGCGCCGACGAACGCGCTCGGGGTGTGGTGGCGTTTTCGTCGGGCAACCACGCCCAGGCCGTGGCCCTGGCGGCGCGGCTGCACGGCTGCCGGGCCACGATCGTGATGCCGCTGGATGCGCCGGCCCTGAAGGTCACGGCCACCTGCGAGTACGGCGCCGAGGTGATCACGTACGACCGCTACCGCGAGGATCGCCAGGCCATTGCAAAGCGCATCGTCGCCGAGCGTGGCGCGGTGCTCATCCCGCCATATGAACATCTGCCGGTGATGGCGGGCCAGGGCACGGCCGCCCTCGAACTGATCGAGGACTGCCCCGAGCCCCTGGACGCGATGATCGTCAGCGCCGGCGGCGGCGGCTTCCTCTCGGGATGCGCCGTGGCCGCGCGCCATGTGCTGCCGGACATTCGCGTCTTTGGTGCCGAACCCGAGCGCGGCAACGACATGCAGCAGTCCCTGCGGGCCGGGCGCATCGTCAGCATCGAGGTGCCGCGCACGATCTGCGACGGGCAGCAGACCCAGGCCATCGGCGCCCTGAACTTCGAGGTGATCCGGGAGTACGTGACCGGCGTGCTGGATGTGCCCGACCCGGTGGTGGTGCAGGCGATGCGCTTCGTGTTCGAACGCCTCAAGCTGGTGCTGGAGCCCTCAGGCGCCTGCGCGCTGGCGGCGCTGATGCACCACCGCGCACAGTTTCACGGTCAGCGTGTGGGCGTGATGCTGTCCGGCGGCAACATCGGCATCGAGCGCTTCGTGGCGCTGATGTCGGGGGCTGAAACCGTCGATTGAGGCGGTTCCTGCCCCGCTGCGCGACGCTTCACGCCGCCTTGGGCGCACCGCGCATGCGGCCGATCACCGTGACGATCGCCAGTGCGATGGCGCCGGCAATCACCCCGGCCAGGGCGTCACCCAGCAGCGGCGCCACGGCGCCGAGGACTGCACCGACCCCGGGCGCCTGGGCGACGGCCTGGGTGACCCCTTCCACGGCATGGTGCAGCGCCGGGATGCCGTGCGTGAGGATGCCGCCGCCCACGAGGAACATTGCCGCGGTGCCCGCGATCGACAGCCCCTTCATCAGGTAGGGTGCAGCCTTCAGGATGCCCCGGCCCAGCCCCTGCAGCGGCCCCGGCTTGCTGCTCAGGTGCAGCCCGAAATCGTCGAGCTTGACGATGCCGGCCACCAGGCCGTAGACGCCCACCGTCATGATCGCGGCAATGCCGGCCAGCACCGACACCTGGGTGACAAAGGGCGAGGCAGCCACGGTGCCCAGCGTGATCGCGATGATTTCGGCCGACAGGATGAAGTCGGTGCGAACCGCTCCCTTGATCTTCTCTTTTTCGAAGGCCACCAGGTCGACCTGCTCGTCGGCGACGGCCTTGACCAGCTCGACGTGATGAGCGTCGTCCTCGGCCTTGCTGTGCAGGAACTTGTGGGCGAGCTTCTCGCAGCCCTCATAGCACAGGAAAACACCGCCCGCGATCAGCAGCGGCGTGACAGCCCAGGGCGCAAACGCACTGATGGCCAGTGCGGCCGGCACCAGGATGAGCTTGTTGACCGTCGACCCCTTGGCCACGGCCCAGACCACTGGCAGTTCCCGGTCGGCGCGCACGCCAGCCACCTGCTGGGCATTGAGTGCCAGGTCATCGCCCAGCACCCCGGCCGTCTTCTTGGCGGCCACTTTGGTGAGTACCGCCACGTCGTCCAGGATCGTGGCGATGTCGTCGATGAGTGCAAGGAGGCTGCTTCCGGCCATGAACGTGTCCTGAGAGTTGGTCTGGTGGACACGAGCAAGCCGCATGCCCTGCCCGTGCCGAGGCGCGATGGTAGCGGCTGAGGCTGACAAGCGCCCCATCGCCGCGGGTCTTCCCCCTAGGGTTGGGGAGTCGTGTCGCGGTCCTGGGGATGGGAGGCACCGCCTGCGTCGCCTATCCATGAGGAACGACATGCCGCCGGCATGCCACCACCTTGCCGAAAGGGACCCCCATGGCCGGATCGACTTACAACGACAGCCCGCATCTGCATCCCCTGATCCAGCCGGTGCGCGACCGATTCTTTCACTACCAGTGGTCGATGTTCCCCCACCAGTTTCGCGGCTACTACCATGACCTGCCGGTGGGGCTGCCCGGCAACCGGTCGACCACGGTCTCGGTCTACAAGTACCAGGCCGGCTGGGCCAGTGAACCGGCAGGACAGCAGTACCTGCTGACCAAGCGCATCCGCAAGCACCATGGCGCGGGGATCTCGCCGATCCTGGAGTCGTGGCTTTCCACCTCGCGGCCGACGGCCGTGTTTGCCGGCCATGGCCTGCCCGAGGAGATCTCGCTGGTGTGCACGCTGGCGGTGAACTGCGGCTTCAAGACCGAGGACGAGCTGCGCGCCTGGGTGCTGAAGTACATCGGCATCGACTGCAACGGTTTCGTCAATGCCTACTACATGGCCATCGGCACCTTCTCCCGCGTGCTGCACAGCCACCCGTCCTACCTGAGCCATGCCAAGCCGGCCCGCTCGGTCTCGGAGATCACCTATGACAGTTGCATGCTCTGGGCCTCGCGCAAGGACAGGGGCAACAAGCCGGACGAGTTCAAGGTGGTGCAGAACCCCAGCGACAGTGCGCACATCGCGGTGGTCGACGGCTGGTACGAATACGGCAAGAGCCTCCTGGTGACCGAACGCGGCGGGACGAAACGATTCAAGGACCCACCGGGCATCCACTACAGCATCTACGACATCCTGAGTGCACCACCGGCCGGCTGCACCGACCTTCAGGCGGGCTGGAAGGTGAAGTCGCGTGACCGAAAGACATCGGACACCGTGGTGATCACACGCGAGATGGGCAGCCGATGACGGCGCCCGCCAGGTTCAGGCGCGCACGTCGAGCAGGTTGCCAAGCACGCGCTGGTCGGACTGCAGCACCAGCAGGTTGGCCTTGAATGCGTAGCTGGCCACACGCTGCTGCACGAGGTCGGCCACCGGGGCGCCGCCGTCGGGCTGGACCTGATCGTCCTGCGTGACCCGCGCCACCACACCCCCGGCCGCCTGGGTCTCGGGCACCACCTGCTGGCGCCGGAAGTCCGGCGTGTGCTGGTTGGCGATGTTGTGCGCACCGACGCCCAGCGTGGTCAACGCGGCGGACATGCCGGTTCGGGCGATGGCGGAGGCAGAGTTCATGGCACGAGCTTTCCGGCCCTGAGCTTAACGGCCCGCACGGTGAATGGCGCGCGCGTTGCCGCCACACGCCCGCCCGCACCGTGACGTAAGCCACACCGCGTCAGCGATCCTGCGGCGCGATGCTGCCCACCCTGGCCCTGAGCTCGGCATGGGCGGTGGCATCGACCGGCCGATGCCGGACCTCGGTGCTGGCCGGGTACTTCGCAAGGCAGTTGCCACCCTTGCGGTCCTGGGCCGGCCGCACCGGCCGCGGGGTGAATCCCCCGCCACAGTTCGGGCACACATTGCCCAGCACCCGGTCGACACAGTCGGCGCAGAAGGTGCATTCGAAGCTGCAGATGCGGGCGTCCAGGCTGTCGGGCAGCAGGCCTCGGTTGCAGTGTTCGCAGGTCGGTCGAAGTTGCAGCATGGTGTAGTCCTGATGCGATTCACGCTGCAGCGACTCGGCCCGGGTCGCTGCCGGTGGCCAGCTCGAAGCCCTCGTCGAGCCAGCCGGTGATTCCCCCGATCATCAGCTTGACCGGCCGGCCCAGCCGCGCCAGGCGAATGGCACCACGGTGGCCGCCGTTGCAGTGAGGCCCGGCGCAGTAGGTCACGAACACGGTGTCCGCCGGATAGTGCGCCAGCTTGGACTCGACCAGCTTGCCGTGCGGGATGTTCACCGCACCCGGCACATGGCCGCGTGCATAAAGCTCCGGGCTGCGCACGTCGACCAGCACGAAGTCGGCCTGGCCACGGCTGAGGGTGTCATGGACATCCCAGCAGTCGGTCTCGAAGCTCAGTGCGGACTCGAAGTGGGACAGCGCCGCGGCAGAATCGGCGGCGGGGACGGCGGTCACGGCAGATGGCATGGGATCTCCTGGAGCGTTGCGGATGGGGCAGACGGCGGTCTGTCCTGCTGAGCTCGATTGTGAGCAAGTCCAGGCCCCGCGCACAGCGGCGCAAATGTCGAGTTGCAGTAACATCGCGCCATGCTGAACCATCGAGTCGTCGCCCTCGCCTACGACCGGCTGTGCACCTTCGAATTCGGTTGCGTGGTGGAGCTGTTTGCGCTCGACCGAAGCGACCTCGGAGTGCCCTGGTACCGCTTCGACGTGTGCGCCGTCGAACGCGGCCCGCTGCGGGCGATGGGTGGGGTGCTGGTGCAGGCGCCTTACACGCTGAGCCTGCTCGACCGCGCCGACACCATCGTGATCCCAG
The DNA here is from genome assembly GCA_965650765.1 of uncultured Burkholderiales bacterium. Lineage (GTDB taxonomy): Bacteria > Pseudomonadota > Gammaproteobacteria > Burkholderiales > Burkholderiaceae_C > Caldimonas. The sequence continues at coordinate 21,708 of CBFGPV010000021.1, read as the reverse complement.
GCTGGCGCGATGCCGACGAACCGCCCCCCGAGCCGTTGCTGAACAAGTTGCGTGCCGCCCACGCGCGCGGGGCTCGCCTGTGCACAGTCTGCTCGGGCGTGTTCGTGCTGGCCGCCGCCGGGATCATGGACGGCAAGGCCGCCACCACCCACTGGCGCTATGCCGACAAGCTCGCGCGCCGCTACCCTGCCATCCGGGTGCAGGCCAATGCGCTCTATGTGGACGAAGGCCAGATCCTGACATCGGCAGGCTCAGCGGCCGGGCTGGACATGCTGCTGCACCTGGTGCGCCGGGACCACGGCGCGCGGGTGGCCAACCAGGTGGCCCAACGGCTGGTGATCTCGCCGCATCGCGATGGCGGGCAGGCGCAATTCGTGCCGCGGCCGCTGCCGGCCGACGAGCGCGGGCGGCTGGCCCGCCTGATGGACTGGGCACGCACCCATGCCCACCTGCCCCACACGGTGCAGTCGCTGGCCGAGCAGGCTGCGATGAGCCCGCGCACGCTGCAGCGGCAGTTCCAGCAGGCCACCGGCCTGGGGCCGGTGGAGTGGCTGATCCGCGAGCGGGTGGGCCTGGCGCGCGAGATGCTCGAATCGCGCCACGCCGGCCTGGAAGATGTGGCGCAGCGCAGCGGCTTCGGGTCGATGGAGTCTTTCCGACGGCACTTCCGGCGTATCGCGGGCACCAGCCCGAGTGCCTACCAACGACAATTTGCCGGGCCCGGTGCCCCGGGAGCACCATGACCTCCTGCCTGCAGGCCGAGCGCCCCATCGTGCGCGAGGACGAGATCGAGATCCATGCCATCCGGGCGCAAGGCGCTGGCGGCCAGAACGTCAACAAGGTGTCCAACGCGGTGCACCTGCGCTTCGACGTGCGGGCCTCCTCGCTGCCCGAGGACGTGAAGGAGCGTCTGCTTGCACTGCATGACCACCGCATTTCGCGCGACGGCGTGATCGTCATCAAGGCCCAGCAGCACCGCAGCCTCGAGAAGAACCGCGAGGACGCGATCGAGCGCCTGGCCGGGCTGGTCGATCAGGCCGCCACCGTGCCCGAGGTGCGCCGCCCCACACGACCCACGCGCAGCGCGCGTCGCAAGCGCGTCGAGGCCAAGGTGCGCCGCGGGCTGGTCAAGTCGTTGCGGGCGCGGGTGACGGAGTAGCCGCCAGCCAGGTCAGGTAGACGCGCAGGTCGAACTCGAGCTGGTGATAGCGCGGCTCCATGTGCTGGCACAGCTGATAGAACGCCTTGTCGTGCTCGCGCTCGCGCAGGTGGGCCAGTTCGTGCACGACGATCATGCGCAGGAAGTCGGCCGGCGCCTGGCGGAACAGGCTGGCCACACGGATCTCGCGCTTGGCCTTCAGGCGCCCGCCCTGCACACGCGAGATCGCCGTGTGCGTGCCCAGCGCATGCTGGATGACCTTCAGCTTGTTGTCGTAGGCCACCTTGCTCAGCGGCTCGGCATTGCGCATGAACTGCTGCTTCAGAGCCATGACGTAGTCATACAGGGCCCGGTCGGTGCGTACCTCGTGCGTTTCGGGATACCGCTGGGTCAGGTACTCGCCGAGCTGGCCTTGCGCCTGCATCTGGCGCACCTGTTCGATCAGGTGGGCCGGATACCCCGTGAGGTATTTCATGGGCGAGCTGGGGGTCATGGTCATGCGTGGCGGAGTCCAGGGCCGTGATGGTCTCACGTTCGGTGCGCGGGGCGCTGGCCGGTGGCACACTGCCGGGCATCATGACCGACATCGATCCGAGGCAGTTCAGCGCGGCAGCCGAGCGCAATCGCGAGCCCATCCTGCAGTCCCTGACCCGCCTGCTGCCCGCCAGCGGCCATGCGCTCGAGATCGCCAGCGGCACCGGTCAGCATGTGGTGCACCTTGCAGCCGGCCTGCCCGGCTGGACCTGGCAGCCGTCCGACCCCGAGCCCGTGGCGCGCGAGTCGATCCGGGGCTGGACGGCATCGGCACAAGTCGCCAACGTGCGCCCGCCCATCGCGCTGGACGTGCATGCGCCGGCATGGCCGGGCGTGGACGAGGTCGACCTCGTCTATTGCGCCAACATGATCCATATCGCGCCGTGGTCGGCCTGCGAGGCCCTGATGGCGGGCACGGCGCGCCACCTGCGCCCGGGCGGACTGCTCGTGACCTATGGCCCTTACCAGGTGGAAGGTGAGGTCACCGCGCCCAGCAATCTGGCGTTCGATGCGGATCTGCGCGCGCGCAACCCGGCCTGGGGCCTGAGGTGGCTGCACGATGTGGTGGACGTCGCGCGTGGCCACGGTCTGGACTTCCAGCAACGCCTGAGCCTGCCGGCCAACAACCTGCTGCTGGTGTTCCGGCGGACGGCCGAACGATGAGCACCGGGCCGGATCCTGCACCCAGTGCAGCGCCCGGCCATGCCGTGCGCGTCGAGCCCGCGGGCTGGACCTTCCAGGTGCAGCCCGGACAGTCCGTGCTGGCCGCCGCGCTGGCCCAGGGTGTGAGGCTGCCCAGCTCGTGTCGCAACGGCACCTGCCGTGCCTGCCTGTGCCAGCTTCGCACGGGGCAGATCGCCTGGCTCATCGAGTGGCCCGGGCTCAGCCGGGAGGAAAAGGCCGAAGGCTGCATCCTGCCGTGTGTGGCCACCGCACTCACGCCGCTGGTGATCGCATTGCCCTCGTCCGCGGGGCGCTGAGGCCCCGGGCCCTGCGGCCGGGTCAGCCCAGGCTGCGTTGCAGGCGGATCTCTTCGAGCCGCACGCCACCGACTTCGGTGGTCTTGGCCGAGGCCATTTCGCGCTTGAAACCGGCCAGCTCGAAAAATCGCATCGCGCGTTCGTTGCGCAGGTGCGCCCACAGCGTCACCTTGGTGCAACCCTCTTCTTCGAGCCCGTCGCGGGCGGCGTCCCACAGTGCGAGGCCGGCGCCCGTGGACCAGGCTCCTGGCGCAACGTACATCGCCCAGATCTCGCCGGTGGTCGACGGCGTGCCCTTGTCGCGGGAACGGTCGAAGCCGACAAACCCGACCACCTTGGAGCCGTCGGTGACCACATGCACCTGGGGCTCGTAGTTCTCGATGGCTTCACGCCAGTAGGACTGCCGCTTCTCGACCGACAGTGCGTCCAGGTGGGCTGCGGGCAACAAGCCCTGGTAGGCCGCCTGCCAGGCAGACACATGGATCTCTGCGATGGCCTTGGCATCACGGACGCTGGCGGGACGGACCTGATAACGGGAAGTGACGGGAGACATGGGCAGGAACTCGAAGCTCAGGAAAATTCTGGAGGGCGAGATTGTCGTCGCATATGGGGACAAGTCCGCCGAAGATGCCCATTGAATTTTGCGAAGTGTGGAGATGAGGCCACCGGGAGAGGGCCTGCGGCCCGTGCACGAGCCGGTCCTCAGGCCTGCAGCGCGTCATGCAGCGCGATGAACTCCTGGGTCAGCTTGTGGCGTGCGTCCAGGTGCACCATGGGCAGGGCGCGTTCATGCGACTCCTTGATCCGCACCGAGGCGCTCAGGTAGGGCTGCAGCACCGGCAGCCCTTCGTCGATCAGCTCCTGCACCGTGCGCTGCGGCAGGTTGGCGCGTGGCTGGAACTGGTTGACCACGATGCCGCCGATCTGCAGTTCGGGATTGTGGTCCGCCTGGATCTCCTGCACGTTCTCGAGCAGCGAGTACAGCGCGCGGCGCGAGAAGTCGTCGCAATCGAAGGGGATGAGGCAGGTCTGGGCGGCGATGAGCGCCGAACGCGTGTAGAAGTTGAGCGCGGGCGGCGTGTCGATGTAGATGCGGTCGTAGTCATCGGCCAGCTCGGCCAGGGCATCGCGCAGCTTGTAGATCTTGTAGCGGGACTCCAGCTTGCCGTGCAGCTCTTCGAGTGACGGGTGCGAGGGCATCAGGTGCAGACCCTCCCAGGGAGTTTCGACCACAAACTCGCCCGTTCCCTTGGCGCGCAGCGTGAACTTCAGCGTCTGCTCGAAGAACTCGGCCAGGTGGGTGTCCAGCGCTTCGACGGACTCCCCCAGCAGGTAGCGGCTTGAATTGCCCTGTGGATCGAGGTCGACCACCAGCGTGCGCAGGCCCTGGTGGGCGCTGATGGCCGCCAGGTTGCAGGTGATGGTGGACTTGCCCACCCCACCCTTCTGGTTGAACACGACGTGGCGCATGAACTTCTCCCGCGGTGGTGCCTTGCCGGTGCTCACGGGCCCCATGCCCGTCTTGTGCTTTGGTCCGGCCTATGTATTGTGCACCGCAACATCGCTGGCACGATGCCTGGGTTCCTCGGGCCGCGCGGGCTGGCTCGTCGGGTTGCCCTCCTCGTCATCGTCCTCGCCCAGGAAACCACCGCTCTGATGGGCCCACAGGCGCGCATACAGCCCGCCCTGGGCCAGCAGGCTGCGATGGTCGCCCTGCTCGACGATCCGGCCGCGGTCCAGCACGATGAGCCGGTCCATGGCGGCGATCGTGGACAGTCGGTGAGCGATGGCCACCACCGTCTTGCCTTCCATCAGCCGGTACAGGCTGCCCTGGATGGCCGCCTCGACCTCGGAGTCCAGTGCGCTGGTCGCCTCGTCGAGCAGCAGGATCGGTGCGTCCTTGAGCATCACGCGCGCGATCGCGATGCGCTGGCGCTGGCCACCGGAAAGCTTCACGCCGCGTTCGCCGACGTGAGCGTCATAACCGGTGCGCCCTTTCGGGTCGGTGAGGGCCTGGATGAAGTCATGCGCCTCGGCCCGCCGTGCCGCCGCCACCATGTCATCGTCGCCGGCGTCGGGCCGGCCGTACAGGATGTTGTCGCGCACCGAACGGTGCAGCAGCGAGGTGTCCTGCGTGACCATGCCCACGCTGGCGCGCAGGCTGTCCTGGGTGACATGGGCGATGTCCTGCCCGTCGATCAGCACGCGCCCCTGCTGCACGTCATAAAAGCGCAGCAGCAAGTTCACGATGGTCGATTTTCCGGCACCGGAGCGCCCCACCAGCCCGATCTTTTCACCGGGGCGGATGTGCAGGTCCAGATCCTGGATCACCGGGGTCTTGCCGCCATAGGCAAAACTCACCCCCTCGAACCGGATCTCGCCACGGGGCACGCGCAAGGGCACGGCGTCGGGCCGGTCGACCACCGCCTGGGCCCGCGACAGCGTGTTGATGCCGTCCTGCACCGTGCCCATGTGCTCGAACAGGGCGGCCATCTCCCACATGATCCAGTGCGAGATGCCGTTCAGCCGCAGCGCCATGGCGGTCGCAGCCGCCACCGCCCCCACGCCCACGTCGCCCTGCATCCACAGCCACAGGGTCACCCCCGCGGTGCTGGCGATCAGCAGCATGCTCAGCGTGTGGTTGACGACCTCGAAGCCGCTGACCAGGCGCATCTGTGCATAGGCGGTCTGGATGAACTCCTGCATCGCCGAGCGGGCATAACCGGCTTCCCGCTGGGCATGGGAAAAGAGCTTGACCGTGGCGATGTTGGTGTAGGCATCGGTGATGCGCCCGGTCATCAGCGAGCGTGCATCGGCCTGCTCGCGGGCGACCTGGCCCAGGCGGGGCACGAAGTAGCGCATCGCGCCCACGTACAGCGTCAGCCAGCCCAGGAAGGGCAGCAGCAGCCACAGGTCGAAGGAGCCGACCACGGCGACCATGGTGACGAAGTAGATGACCACAAAGACCAGGATGTCGGCCACGATCATCCAGGTGTCGCGCACGGCCAGTGCGGTCTGCATGACCTTGGTGGCCACCCGACCGGCAAACTCGTCCTGGTAGAAGCTCATGCTCTGGTCGAGCATCAGCCGATGGAAGTTCCAGCGCAGCAGCATCGGAAAGTTCGCCGCCAGCGCCTGGCGTCGCAGCAGGGTCTGCAACGCGATGACAAGCGGGCTGGCCAGCAGCACGGCCGCCAGCACGAGCAACTGGCTGCGCTCCTCCTGCCACAGGCGCGTGGGCTCGACCCGGCCGAGCCAGTCGACGATGCTGCCCAGCATGCTGAACAGCAGGGCCTCGAAGGCCCCGATGATCGCCGTGAGCAGCGTCATGCCCAGGATGTAGACGCGCAGCCCGCGCGTGCAATGCCACAGGAAGGCGACAAACCCCTTGGGCGGTGGTTCAGGGACGGCATCCGGGTAGGGATGCACCAGACGTTCAAACGCTCGGATCACGCATTGGCTCCACGGCAGGCGTGTGGTGCGTCGTGGCATGGCGGTCCGGGTGGGACCGGGTCGCGGCGATCGGGACGGGTCTGTCCCGCGGTCGCATCACGCCCTCAGGGCGCTCACATCGCGCACACACAGGACCCGGCATTCTCGTACAGCCGGGGCCGGGCCGTGTCGCCCGGCCGCAAGTCCCTGCGCGCGCCCTGCCCCTACAGCGGGATCTGCGTCGTGGACAACACCTGCTTGAGCACCATGAACGACCGGATCTGCCGCACGCCGGGCAGGTAGAGCAACTGCTCGGCATGCAGCCGGTTGTAGCTCTCGCCATCGCGCGTGCGCACCATCAGGAAGTAATCGAACTCGCCCGTCACCACGTGGCACTCCATGCAGCCGGTGATGGATTGCACCGCCTTCTCGAAGGCTGCAAACGAGTCGGGCGTGGACCGGTCGAGCACCACACCGATCAGCACCAGCGTACCGGCCTCGAGCCGGACTGGGTCCAGCAGGGCCACGGTCTGGCGGATGAAGCCGGCCGAGCGCAGGCGCTCCACGCGCCGCAGGCAGGCCGCCGGACTCAGGTGCACCCGCTCGGCCAGGGCCACGTTGGACACCGAGGCGTCGCGCTGCAGGTGGCGCAGCAGGCTGCGGTCAATGCGGTCGAGCGCGGGGGGCTCCGGCCCGGTTCTCGTGTCGCTGCTGATTTTGACTTTTGTTGCGCACATGCCCTCTTTCTCACAATCATTAATCGACTTGGCGACATTTCGATCCGCTTGAGTTTGTCAATCGACTCAATATCGCAACCCCATTGCTTCACGACACTTCTAGCATCGAGTCCTTCCCTGCACAACCCGTGGAGCGCACATGAACCTGAAGAAATTCCCTCGCCAGGCACTGACCTTCGGCCCGACCCCGATCCAGCCGCTCGCGCGCCTGAGTGCCCATCTGGGCGGCAAGGTGCACCTGTATGCCAAGCGCGAGGACTGCAACAGCGGCCTGGCCTTTGGTGGCAACAAGACGCGCAAGCTCGAATACCTGATTCCCGACGCACTGAGCCAGGGGTGTGACACGCTGGTCACCATCGGGGGTATCCAGTCGAACCACACCCGGCAGGTGGCTGCTGTCGCGGCCCACCTGGGCATGAAGTGCGTGACGGTGCAGGAGAACTGGGTGAACTGGTACGACGGCAGCTATGACCGTGTCGGCAACATCCAGATGTCGCGCATCCTGGGCGCCGACGTGCGGCTGGTCGACGCCGGCTTCGGCATCGAATTCAAGGAAAGCTGGGAGCAGGCGCTCGACGACGTGCGCCGCGCGGGCGGCAAGCCCTACGCCATCCCGGCCGGCGCGTCCGATCATCCGCTGGGTGGTCTCGGTTTTGTCGGTTTCGCCGAGGAAGTGCGTGCGCAGGAGGCCGAGCTGGGCTTTCGATTCGACTACATCGTCGTGTGTTCGGTCACCGGCAGCACCCAGGCGGGCATGGTAGTGGGTTTTGCCGCCGACGGCCGTGCCGACCGTGTGGTGGGCATCGATGCCTCGGCCAAGCCGGCCCAGACGCGCGAGCAGATCCTGCGCATTGCGCGCCACACCGCCGAGGCGGTGGAGCTCGGGCGCCCCATCACCGAAGCCGATGTGGTGCTGGACGAACGATATGCCTATCCTGAATATGGTCTGCCGTCGGCCGAAACGCTCGACGCCATCCGCCTGTGCGCGCGGACCGAGGGCATGCTCACCGACCCGGTCTACGAAGGCAAGTCGATGCAGGGCATGATCGACATGGTGCGCCGGGGCGAGTTCCCCCAGGGGTCGCGCGTGCTGTATGCCCACCTGGGCGGCGTGCCGGCGCTCAACGGCTACAGCTGGCTGTTCCGAAACGGCTGAGCCCACAGGGCTTTCGCGCAGGCTCTACCATGCGCGGATGAACCTGATCTACGTTGCCGATCCGATGTGTTCATGGTGCTACGGCTTCGCCCGGCCCATGGACACCTTGCTCGCCGATCCGCGCGAAGCCGCGCCGCTGCATCTGGCCCTGGTGATGGGCGGCTTGCGCCCCTACACCACCGAGCCGATGGCGCCTGAGCGCATCGACGAGATCCTCGGTCACTGGCAGCACGTCACCGAGGCCAGCGGCCAGCCGTTCGACACCAGCGCCGCGATCGCGATGCGCCAGCCGGGATTCATCTACGACACCGAACCCGCCAGTCGCGCCACGGTCACCGTGCGCAGTCTGGCGCCGCGGCTGGTGTGGCGCTACTTCAAGGCCGTGCAGCACGCCTGGTATGCGCAGGGCCGTGACGTCACGCGCGCCGAGGTCCTGGCCGACCTGGCCGAGCCGCTGGGCATGCCGCGCGCGACCTTCGCCACCGCCTTTGCCTCCGATGCCATGCGCGAAGCGACGTCCAATGACTTCGCCCAGGCCCAGGCCTGGGGCATCCGCGGCTTCCCCGCCGTGGTGGCCGAACACGGCGGCCAGCTTCACCTGCTGAGCCACGGCTACACGCCGGTCGATTCCCTGCACGAGCGGATTTCGGCGTTGTTCAATACGCGATACTGAGGGCCCGGGCTGCTGGCGGACGGCGCTGTGCGCTTGATCCGACCGTGCAAAGCCCCATATCACGTGAGGACTTGGTGAACCTACCGCCTGCGGTTAGTGTCCAACCCTGTCCGCGTTGACCCTATCCAGGAGACTGAATGAACAAGATGCTTGCTGCCCTCGTTGCCGCCGTTGCGGCCGTGACGATGGGTTTCACCTCCATTGAAGCCGAGGCGAAGCGGCTCGGAGGTGGGCGACCGGCCGGCATGCAACGCCAGGCCCCGCCCAAGCCCGCTGACGCCACGCCGGCGACCCCGGCACAACAGGCCACCGGCACCACCAGCACGGCCACACCGGCCACCGCAGCCGCTGCCGCACCGGCAGGCGCTGCCGCAGGCGCTGCGGCCCAGGCCGCTGGCAAGCGTTCATGGCTGGGCCCGGTAGCGGCCATTGCCGCCGGCGTTGGCCTGGCGGCCTTGCTGAGCCACCTCGGCATGGGTGAAACCATGATCACGATGATCACCATGCTGCTGCTGGGCATCGTGGCCTTCGTCGCGATCCGCTGGCTGATGAGCCGCTTCATGTCGGGGGGTTCGCGTGGCACGCCGGCACTGCAGGGCGCTGGAGCAGGCGCGTCATCGCAACGTGCGTTCGACCCGGGCTACGGCCAGCGCCAACCGGCCCCGGCCCAGTCGGCCCCGATGCAGCGCGAGAGTCTGGCGTCGGCCGCCCATGCCACACCGGCAGCCCACACCGGCAGCATGCCGGCCGACTTCGACGCCGAGGCCTTCGAGCGCATCGCGAAGATGATCTTCATCCGGCTGCAGGCGGCCAATGATGCCGGTCATGTCGAAGACCTGCGCAAGTTCACCACGCCGGAGCTGTTTGCTTCGCTGCGGCTGGATCTGCAGGAACGGGGTCAGGCACCGCAGCAGACCGACGTGCTGCAGCTTGAGGCCCAGGTGGTCGACATGGCCCGTGAGGACGACCAGTGGATCGTCTCTGTGCGCTTCAGCGGCCTGATCCGCGAGGCCTCCGAGGCGGCGGCCGAGCCGTTCAATGAACTCTGGCACCTGGTCAAGCCGGTCGACGAATCGCGCGAATGGGCCATCGCAGGCATCACGCCGCAGAACTGACCCTTCCTGAAGCTCCGTCTCGGAGCTTCACCCTGCGTGCCCGGCGTCTGCACCGTAGACGTCGGGCACCATCATTTCGGGCGGTACCGGCTGGCGCAGGTAGTCAGGGTTGCGCACACGGGCCGGCAGGGCCACCTCGGGGCGATCGATCTCGTGATAGGCCACCTGAGACAGCAGGTGGGCAATGCAGTTCAGCCGGGCCCGTTTCTTGTCGACCGCCTGCACGACCCACCATGGCGCCTCGGCAATGTGCGTGCGCTCCAGCATGGTTTCCTTGGCGCGGGTGTAGTCCTCCCAGCGGCGACGGCTTTCCAGGTCCATCGGGCTGAGCTTCCATTGCTTCAGCGGGTCCTGCAGGCGCCCCATGAAGCGCAGGTGCTGCTCGTCGTCCGTGATCGAAAACCAGTACTTCACCAGCTGGATCCCGCTGCGCACCAGCATCTTCTCGAACTCCGGCACTGACCGGAAGAACTCCTCGTACTCGTCGTCCGTGCAGAAGCCCATGACCCGCTCGACCCCGGCGCGGTTGTACCAGCTTCGATCGAACAGCACGATCTCGCCAGCGGCCGGCAAGTGGGCCACGTAGCGCTGGAAGTACCACTGCGTGCGCTCGCGGTCATTGGGCGCCGGCAGCGCGGCCACACGACACACCCGCGGGTTCAGACGCTGCGTGATGCGCTTGATCACACCGCCCTTGCCGGCCGCATCACGGCCTTCGAAGATCACCACCATGCGATGGCGGCTGTGCACGACCCAGTCCTGCAGCTTCACCAGTTCACCCTGCAACCGGAACAGCTCGCGAAAGTAGCGCCGGCGATCCAGGTCGTCCGCCAGGCCGGCTTGCGACGACGGATCGGACAACCGCCGGTCGTCGATCTCCATCTCGAGTTCTTCGTCGTAGCCGTCCCGGATGTCTTCCTCGAGGCGGCGCAGCAGGTCGGCCTGCTGGCGCAGCCAGGGTGTCTCCGGTAGATCGTGGCGGGTGTCTCGGCTCATGGCGGGCAACGGCGATTGAAGTGGCGTCGCCCGTACCCTGCCACGCCCGCATGTCGGGGTGATGACGCATGCCCCGGGCGATATGGCGCACCGTTGTGCGTGGAACTGCGTACTGCATTGCGGCTTTGCATGCGTAAGGTTCACATACGAACAATTCCTCGAACCCAACGGAGACAAGCATGCACCACCCCTTCCCTCGCCTCGCCCTGGCGGCAGGCGCCGCAGCCTTGCTGGCAGGCTGCGCCCAGCTCCTGCCCGAGCCCCGCAGCACCGAAGCAGCACCCGCTGCCGTGGCCTGCCCGAAGGATGCGCCAGAAGGCACCCGTTGCCTGGGCGGGCGCGACTCGCTCGGCGCGCACTACCTGATCGCGATGCCCGCGAAATGGAGCGGCGTGCTCGTGATGCACGCGCATGGCGGCCCCGCACTCGGCGAGCCCACGTTCAAGCGGGTCGAGGATGACCTCAATCGCTGGGACATCATGGTGCGGGCCGGTCATGCCTGGGCGGGCTCGTCGTTCCGGCAGGGCGGTGTGGAAGTGCGCGCTGCCGCCGAAGACACCGAACGCCTGCGCGGCATCTTCGTGACCCATGTGGCCAAGCCCCGTCGCACTGTGCTGCATGGCCAGTCCTGGGGGGCGAGCGTGGCCGCCAAGGGGGCCGAGATGTTCGCGACCGCACGGCACGGCCGCTCGCCCTATGACGGTGTGCTGCTGACCAGCGGCGTGCTCGGCGGCGGTACCCGTTCGTACGACTTCCGGCTCGACCTGCGTGTGGTCTACCAGTACCTGTGCAACAACCATCCCTTGCCCACCGAGCCGCAGTACCCGCTGTGGCAGGGCCTGCCGGCCGGCGCCAGCCTGACACGCGCGCAACTGGCCACCCGGGTCGACGAGTGCCTGGGGATTCGCAAACCGGCGGCGCAACGCAGCCCGGAACAGCAGCGCAGGCTCAAGACCATCGTCGACGTGATCCGCATCCCCGAGACCTCGGTGCTGGGCCACCTGAACTGGGCCACCTGGCACTTCCAGGACATCGCGATGAACCGTACCGGTGGCCTCAACCCGTTCGGCAACGACAAGGTGGTCTACCGCGGCAGTGACAACGACGCTGCACTGAATGCCGGTGTGCTGCGCTACAAGGCCGATCCGGCCGCGGTGGCACGTTTTGGCGCCGATACCGACCCCAACGGCCGCATCCCGGTACCGGTGCTCACCGTGCACGGCGTCGACGACCCGATCGCCTTCGTCGAGCTGGATGCGGCCTTCCGCGAGACCATGGAAAAGGCCGGTACGGCCGATCGGCTGGTGCAGACCTTCACCCAGGACCGCGAGCACAGCTACCTCAGCGATCCGACCTACCCGACCCTGGTGAATGCCCTGCTGGCCTGGGTCGAACGCGGCGAAAAGCCCACACCGGCCGGCATTGCGCAGGCCTGCAAGCCGATGGAGGCCACCTTCGGCCCGGGTTGCCGCTTCCTGCCCGACTATCGCCCGGCGCCGCTGTCGCAGCGCGTGGCGCCGCGGCAGTGAACCTCGTGCAGCCCGGTCCTCACCTGCCGCTGCGCTCGCGATGCGCCACCAGCGCGTCGAGCAGACCGGGCTGCAGCGGCAGGCGGCCCCACCAGCCTGACTGGGTGCCGGTGAGCACGCCCAGCGTCTGGGTGCGCCCCGGCGGCAGGCCGGACAGGCGCGCAAAGCTCAGGTCCCGCAGGCCCGACAGCAGATCGTGCCCCGACTGGAACAAGGGCGTGAGCCAGCGGCTCCAGAAGTGGTAGATGCCCACATGCGCCTGGCGGGCCTGGGCGTAGCGTGCGAGCACCTCCTCGCGCCGGCCGCCCTGCTGCAGCGACTGCCGCAGGGTCCAGGCATCGAGCAGCGCCATGTTCACGCCCTGGCCGAGTTGCGGACTCATCGCATGGGCCGCATCGCCGATGGCCACCAGCCGCTCGCGGTGCCAGCGGCGCAGCACGGTATCGCGATAGCTGGCACGCGCCATCCGGTGCACTGGCGCAAGCCGCTCGAACACCGCGCCGGCCTCGGGCCACAGTGCGTGCAGTGCTGCGTCGAAGTCGCGCTGACGGTGCTCGGTCCACTGGGCGAACTCTGCCACCGGGGTGCTCCAGAAAAAGCTCAGACGCCGCACCGGGTCACCCGGGCGTGACCCCACCGGCAGCAAGCCGATCATCTGGCGGGCCGAACGATAGCGCTGGCACAGCTCATCGGCGTGCGGCCACTCACCCGCATCGACCAGGCACCACAGCGCGCCCCAGGGATAGGGCCGGTCGAGTCGCGCTGCCCCGAGCAGCCGCCGCAGCTCCGAACCTGCGCCGTCGGCCGCGATGATGAGGTCGTAGGGGCCATGCCGCCGGCCATCGCGCGTGCGCAGCCGCCCCGCATCAGGATCGACGGATTCGACCCACTGGCCGGCATGCAGCACGCCGCGCCCCTGCCACGCCTGGTGCAGCAGCTCGAACAGGGCGCCGCGCTGCAGGCCCACCCCGTGCAGACGGGGGTCGAGGTCGGCATAGCGGATGTTCATCACGGTGCGGCCGCTGTGGCTTTCACCGTAGAGCCTGCGAACAGGCGCGCCATGGTCGAGCACCGCATCGAGCAGGCCCAGCTCGTGCAGCACGCCCAGGCCGGTCGGCTGCAGCAGGAAACCCGCACCGACCGGGCCGGGCTCGTTCGCGCGCTCGAACACTTCGACGGCATGGCCGTCGCGCGAGAGCATCAGCGCCGCGGCCTGACCGGCCGTGCCGTAGCCGACGATGGCGATGTGGAGGGAGGAACCAAGGGTGCTGGACACGGGCGCGATTATCGTTTGCTGCGCCGCCGCAAGGCCGTACCGCACCCGGTTGCTTTGTGCAACCGGCCAGCGCCCCCGCACCGAACTGCCGACAATGCATCGGTTGCAGGAACGTTCAAGTCATGAAGCTTTCGGTTCTCGATCAATCCATTTCGCTGTCCGGCGCAAGCGAAGACGCCGCCATCCGCGACACCGTCTCGCTGGCCAGCCACTGCGAAGCCCTGGGGTACCACCGCTTCTGGGTGAGCGAACACCACAGCCTGCCGACCATCGTGGGCACCGCACCCGAGATCGTGCTGGCCGCCATCGCGGCGCGCACCGAGCGCATCCGGCTGGGCAGTGCCGGCGTCATGCTGCCGCACTATGCGGCGCTCAAGGTGGCCGAGCAGTTCCGCGTGCTCGACGCACTGGCGCCCGGGCGCATCGATCTGGGCGTGGGGCGTGCGCCCGGCGCGGACATGCGCACCGCGCTGGCCTTGAACCCGAACGCCCATGGTGCGGCCGAGGCCTTTCCTCAGCAGATCCTGGACCTTCAGGCCTGGCTGTCCGGACGCCCTCACCAGGGCATCGTGGCCCACCCTTGTGCCCCCGGCGGCGCCGACTGCGCCGTGGAGCGTCGACCCGACATCTGGGTGCTCGGCAGCTCCGACTACGGCGCACAACTCGCCGCCCACCTGGGCCTGCCGTATGCCTTTGCCTACTTCTTCATGGATGGCCAGGGGGTCGAGCAGGCCTTGCATCTGTACCGCACGCTGTACCGGCCGAGCGAACGCCACCCTCATGCGCAGGCGACCATCTGCGTCTGGGCCCTGGTGGCCGACACGGCCGAGGAGGCACGCCACCACGCGCTGAGCCGTGACCGCTGGCGCGTGGACCGCATGCGAGGCCGGCTGGGGCCGCTGTTGTCACCGGCCCAGATCGCCGCGGCGGGCTTTGCCCCCGAAGACCAGGCCATCGTCGAAGCCACCCGCCGCAAGGCCTTTGTCGGCACGCCGGCGCAGGTGGGCGAGCAGTTGCGCCGCCTGGCCGACGAACTCGGGCTCGATGAACTGGTGGTCAACACCTGGGCGCACGACCCGCAGGTGCGGCGCAGGTCCTATGCCCTGCTTGCCCGCGAGTTCGGACTGAGCGCCGGCCCCGAACCGCAGGGCGCTACAGCACCCGGTTGAACCACAGCACCGACAGGCCGCCCGCCACCAGCATCAGCACGGCCGCAAAGCCGGCCAGCAGCGCCGTGACTTCCGTCTCGCGCTTCTCGAGCGTGAGCTTGGCATTGAGGTTCTCGTAGATGCTCTTGAGCTGCGGCGCCGTGCCGGCGTAGTAGTACTCGCCACCGGTGAGGTTCGCGATGGTCTTGAGCGACTCCTCGTCGAGCCGCACGCGCATCGACCAGCCATCGCCCACCAGGATCTCGCCCTTGTCCGTGCCCACGCCCACGGTGTAGACCTTCACCCCGCGTTCGGCCGCCATGCGGGCCGAGGCGATCGGGTCCGGGCCGGTGGTGGTCTGGCCGTCGGTCAGCAGGATGATCGCCGCCGACTGGTAGGAGCCCGGCTGGGCGGGCGGTTCGGCAGCGGGCGCGCTGCGACGCTCGCCCAGCGCCCGCCCCAGCCGCGGGTCGATGCTGCTGTCCACGCGTGGGTCGTTCGAGCGCAGGTCGAACTCCAGCTCGGGGAAGATCGTCTGCAACGAAACCAGGATGCCGCTGCCCACCGCCGTGGCCCGCTGGAAGTTGAACCGCTCGATGGCGGCGAGCAGATCGTCCTTGGTGTAGGTGGGCGGCTGCACCAGCGCAGCCGTGCCGGCAAAGGTCACGACACCGACCCGGGTGGAAGGCGGCTGGGCTTCGATGAAGGCGCGCGCGGCGGCCTGGGCTGCCGCCATGCGGGTGGGCTCGACGTCGGTTGCGCGCATGCTGCCGGACACATCCATGGCCAGGATCACCATGCGCTGCTGCGCCGGCAAGGAGATGCTCGTGCTCGGCCGCGCCATGGCCAGCAGCAGCGCGACCAGGGCGATCAGGAACAGCACCGGCGGGACGTGGCGGCGCCAGCCGGTGCCCCGCCCCATCGCCTGCCGCACGATCGCAAGGCCCGAGTACTGCACCGCGGTGCGCTTGCGCCGGCGCAGCAGCCACAGGTACAGCAGCACGACCACCGGCACCAGCGCCTGCAGCCACAACAGTTCGTGCCAGATGAAACTCATGCCTGCACTCCTTGCCGCGTGGTGTCGCGGCCGCTCCGCCCGGGCGCCGTCTGGACCGCGCCACCGCCCGCGGTCTGTCGCGCCCTGAGCTTGCGCAACTCGATGAACCGCCGCACCGAGGGAACCAGGTCCTCGTCGCAGGACAGTTCCAGCACGTCGACCCCGGCATCGCCGAAGGCCAGGCGCAGGCGGTCCTCGTGAGCCTGCGCCGCCTGTTCGAAACGCCGCCGGAAGCCCGCATCATGGGTGTCGACCACCACCTGATCACCGGTTTCGGCATCCTGCATCACCACCATCCCGAGGTCGGGCAGCTCACGCTCCAGCGGGTCGACCACCCTCACCGCCACCACGTCGTGGCGCAGTGCCAGGCGCCCGAGGGTGTCGATCCAGCCGGGTTCGCTGATGAAGTCGGACACCACGAACACCACCGAGCGCCTGCGCGCCAGCGAATCGGCCCGCTCGAGCAGCTCGCGCAGGTCGGTACCGCGCTGGCGGGCCCCACGCTGGCCCGTGCGCCCCAGCCCCAGCAGGCGATGCATCATCTGCAACACATGCTGGCGGCCCGATCGTGCCGGCACGATCGCATCGACCTGATGCCCATAGAACACCGCACCCACCCGGTTGCCCCGGCGCGTGAGCAGGCTGGACATCACCGCGACGAACTCGTCGAGCAGATCACGCTTGCTGCGCTCATGCGAGCCGAAATCGATCGAAGGACTGAGGTCGAGCAGGAACCAGGCGGTCAGTTCGCGCTCCTGCTGGTACTGCCGGACATAAGGCGTCTGGGTGCGCGCAG
The DNA here is from genome assembly GCA_965650765.1 of uncultured Burkholderiales bacterium. Taxonomy (GTDB): domain Bacteria; phylum Pseudomonadota; class Gammaproteobacteria; order Burkholderiales; family Burkholderiaceae_C; genus Caldimonas. The sequence continues at coordinate 5,120 of CBFGPV010000021.1, read as the reverse complement.
TGACGTTCCAGTCGATGTGACGCACGTCGTCGTGCAGCTGGTACTCACGCAGGTCGGCGAGGTCCATGCCGTGGCCCCGGAACAGCGTGCGGTAGTCGCCTTCGATGATGCCGTCGAGCCTGCGCAGCACCGTCCACTCCAGCCGGCGCAGCAACTGCTGCGCCCGGCCGGGCGGGTGGGGCGCGACGGGAGCCGGCCGCGCCGACGAGGCGGCGGGCTCAGCCATGGGCGGGCGTGGCCGCGGTCGCGGGTGTGACGACCACATGGCCTTCCAGCGGTTTGTCGGGGGCCGGCAGCTTTTCCATGATGCGGCGCACCAGGTGGTCGGCGGTGAGCCCTTCGGCAAGCGCCTCGTACGACAGGATCAGGCGGTGCCGCAGCACGTCGGGCACCAGGTCGACGATGTCCTCGGGCCAGACATAGGCCCGGCCGCGCAGCAAGGCCAGCGCCCGCGCCGCTTCGATCAGCGAGATCGTTGCGCGCGGGCTCGCACCGAAGGTCAGGTGAGCCGCCATGTCCGCCAGCCCGAAACGCTCGGGCGTGCGGGTGGCCGTGACGAGCCGGACCACGTACTGCATCAGCGAAGGGTCGACATAGACCTTGCGGCACTGCTGCTGCAACTGCGCCAGCTCCTCGGTCGTGACCACCGGCTGCACCTCCACGGCGGGTCCGGTCACCCGCTCGGCAATCACGAACTCCTCCTCCTGCGTGGGGTAGCCGACCAGCACCTTCATCATGAAGCGGTCGACCTGCGCCTCGGGCAGCGGGTAGGTGCCTTCGGTCTCGATCGGGTTCTGCGTCGCCATCACGACGAAGGGCGAGGGCACCTTGTGCGACTCGCCGGCGATGGTGACCTGGCGCTCCTGCATCACCTCCAGCAGCGCGCTCTGCACCTTGGCCGGGGCGCGGTTGATCTCGTCGGCCAGCAGCAGGTTGGTGAACACCGGCCCCAGCCAGGTCGAGAAGTCACCCGACTTCTGGTTGTAGATGCGTGTGCCCACCAGATCGGCCGGCACCAGGTCGGGCGTGAACTGCACCCGCCTGAAGTTGCCACGGATGGTGCGTGCCAGCGTCTTGACCGTCAGGGTCTTGGCCAGGCCGGGCACCCCCTCGACCAGCAGGTGCCCCTGCGCCAGCATGGCCACCAGCACACGTTCGAGAAAGTGATCCTGACCGACGACCACACGCTTGACCTCGTAGAGGACACGCTGCATGCGTTCGGCCATCGCGACGTCGTTGGAGCTGGATGCGGTCGTCATGCGTCGAAGTCCTTCGGTGGTGATGAACAGGCCGGCTCAGAACGGCGACAGGCCCACGCCGGCCGCTGCGTTCTCGATCGGGACGGCAAAACCGATGCCCACGAACACCCGGTGTTCTGTCGGGTTGAGGATGGCGGTGACGATGCCCACGACCTCGCCGTCGGCGGTGACCAGCGGGCCGCCGGAGCTGCCCGGGTTGGCCGCTGCGTCGAACTGGATCAGGTTGGTGAGCTGCCGCTCCCCTTCGGGCGATCGAAACTCGCGGCGCAGCCCCGAGACCACACCGGCAGTGGCCGACGGGCCGATACCGAACGGGAACCCCACCGCCACCACCTGGTCACCCACGGCCAGGTCGCGGGTCGAGCGCATCGTGGCCGGTTGCAGGTCGTCCGGAATGCTGCGTGCCTTGATGACCGCCAGATCGTTCTCGGGCTGGCTACCCACCAGATCGGCCTCGCTTTCATGGCCGTTGTCGAACACGACAACCAGCCGCGGCGCCCCCAGCACGACATGCAGGTTGGTGAGGATGATCCCCTCGTCGACGATCACCACGCCGCTGCCCACACCGAGCTGGCGCGACTCGCCCTTGCCGTCGGGGGCCGCCATGCCCCGCACCCGCACCACCGAGGGGCGGATCTTCTCGTAGGCCTTGGTGGCCATCGACGGCAGCGCCTGCGTGTTCAGCGTGTGCAGCACGGCGGCGTCGATGTCTTCCTGGGTCAGGCGCTGCAGGCCGCCCTGCCAGGCCATGAACGACAAGGTCAGGGCCACGCCCAAGGCCGCACAGGCCAGGCCCTGGAACCAGCGGCTGGACGGAAGCCGACGCCAGCGCGGCTGACGGGCGGGGGCAGCGGGATGCCCGGCCGCAGCGTCGCCGTGGACCGCCGGGGCGGGCGATGGCCGCCTGCCGGACGCGTCCGAGGCGGTGGCCTTGGCCGGCGAGGCAGTCGACGCAGCGGGTGTGGGAGATCCAGGTGCGGCATGCGCACTGGCCGGAGGCGGAACCGCCTCACCAGCACGACCGTCATCGGCCGGCCGGGCGGGCCGCGCACTGCTGTAGAGCGGTTTGCGTTTCATGGGCGCGCACTGCCTCCGGAGCAGGCCCCGCGCGTTACACCATGCAGCGGCAGACCTTGCTGAAGCACACGCTATCACGTCACCCGCAAACGTGCATCAATGCCCACGCAACATGGTGGGCAGCCGCGTGGACTTGTGCCAACCGCGCGACGCGGGCATAGACTTTTGGGCGCGTTGGAGGGGCGTTCAGTCCAGCGCGCTGGCCACTTCCACCCGGTTGCGCCCCTGAGCCTTGGCACGGTACAGCGCCTGGTCGGCCCGCGAATACAGGCGGTCGGGCGGCCAGCCGGAGTCCGAGCCCGCCGTGGCCACCCCGGCCGAAACGCTGATGTGCATGCTGCGCCCGTCGGGCAGTGCCGCCTGCATCTCGGCAACCGCCTTGCGCACGTCTTCGGCAACCCGTCGGGCCCCGGGCTCGTCGGTGCCGGGCAGCAGCACCGAAAACTCTTCGCCCCCCACGCGCGAGAACACGTCCGAGGCCCGCAGTCGCGTGCGCACGGTGTCGGCAAAACGGCGCAGCACCATGTCGCCGGCCCGATGGCCGTGCTCGTCATTGATGAGCTTGAAGTGGTCGATGTCCAGCAGGATCAGCGACACCGGCGCGCCCTCGCGCTGACCGCGCAGCATGGCGTGTTCGAGCAGGCTGTCGGCCGTGATGCGGTTGGTGCAACCCGTCAGACCGTCGTGGGTGGCCAGTTCTTCCATGCGACGTGCCACCCGCTCGAAACCGGCCAGCACAAAACCAAACCCGGCTCCCAGCATGCACAGGAAGGCGCCCAGAAAGGTGAGCCCCTGCCCCAGGCTGGCCTGGAACAGGTTCTGGTACTCCAGCGGTGAGGTCCAGGCATGCACCGCACGGAGCGCCTGTGCCAGAGTGGCCAGCCCCAGCGTGAGGCCCACCATGCGCAATGACCTTTCGGCGCGCCAGCCGCGCCAGAAGATCAGCACGACTGCCGGGAGCATCAGCAGCGCGTACTGCGCTGACAGTACCGCCGTGCGCTCGTTCAGCGGCCAGGACAACATGAAGGGCAGCGACGCCAGGCAAGTGCCGAAGAGCACCCAGTACAGGCGTGGCACGTCACGTCCGAGCAGAAAGACGAAGCTCGCCCGGCAATAGAAAGCCAACCCTCCGACGATGGCGCCGTTGCCCACCAGGATCGACAGCCAGTCCGGCACGACCAAGCGTGCGGCCAGCGCGGCAAAGCCACCGAGCAGCATCCATGAGCCATGGGTCCACAGTCGCATCGGGACACTGCCCGGCAGCCCTCGCTGCGCGACGGCCAACTGCAAGGACAACAGCAGGAAGCCCAGCAGCAGGGACACCAGCAAGGTCGGAATGTGAATGCTCATCGACGGTACGGCTCGTGGGGCGCGATCACACCCTTCTGGCAATTTCGGCGTACTCCCGCACGCCTTGAGGCGATCCCCCTGACTCAGGGGGGCGGGCGCGCTACAGTGGGGCTCCATCTGCGAAGCATGCCATGCCGTTTCGTTCCGTCGATCTACCTGCCGGGGTGCCTGGCACCCTGTGGCTGGCCTCCATGCCTGGGCGCATGGAGCCATGGGCGAGTTTCCTCGAGGAGGCGCGCCGGGCCGGACTGCATCAGGTGGTGTGCCTGACCCCGATGCACGAGGTTCGCAGCCTGTCGCCCGACTACCACACCGCGATCACCGCAGGCACCCTGCCCTTCCATTGGGAAACGATCGAGATGCGCAACTTCGGCATTGCGCTGGCCGGCGACACCTTCACCCTGGGCGTGGTGCGTATCGCCGCGGCGCTGCGCCAGGGCGATAACGTGATGCTGCACTGCGCTGCTGGCATCGGGCGCACCGGCACCACCGCGGCCTGTGTGCTCAAGGCCCTGGGGATGGATCGCGATGAGGCGCTGCGTTGTGTGCAGCGTGCCGGGTCCAACCCGGAATCGGCCGAGCAGACGGGCTTGATCGACCGTTTCTGACGTCCGGGCGCTCCATGCGCCCGGCACCTGCACGTCACCAGCCGAGCCGTTGGTCGATGCCCAGCAGCGTGGCCAGGCCCAGGATGGCAAACACCGCGGCAGCCACTGCATGGATGGCCCGTACCGGCAGGCGGTGTGCGAGGCGGTCGCCGATCAGCACGGCCGGCGCATTGGCCACCAGCATGCCGAACGTGGTGCCCGCCACGACTGCAACGAAGGTGTCGTAGCGTGCGGCCAGCGCCACGGTAGCGATCTGAGTCTTGTCGCCCATCTCGGCCAGGAAAAACGCCACGAAGGTCGCACCGAACACCCCCAGCCGGGCGAGCTTCATGTCGCTGTCGTCCAGCTGATCGGGGACCAGCATCCAGCCTGCCATGGCCAGGAACGACAGGCCCAGGGCCCAGCGCATCACCTCCGGGCCGGCCATGTGGGTGAGCCAGGCACCCAGCGCCCCGGCGCCCGCATGGTTCAGCAGCGTGGCCACCAGGATGCCGGCAATGATGGGCCACGGCCGCCGGAACCGGGCGGCCAGGAAAAAGGAAAGGAGCTGGGTCTTGTCGCCGATTTCAGCCAGCGCAACGATACCCGTCGAGACGAGGAAAGCTTCCATGGGATGCCAGGGGCCGGCGTCGACGCATGACCGCAGCACGCCCCCGGCCCATGCGGGTGCACTGCGGTCAAAGGTCTTGCCAGGTTCAGGAACTGCGCGCGCCATGCGGCACGATGACTCGTGCTGCAAGTGTGTTGACGCGTGCCCCTCTCGGTGGCGCCGTGCGGCGCGGTCGGAGGTCAGCTACTCCCCAATGACCCGCCGAGTGTAACAGCC
>CBFGPV010000020.1:0-38963 GCA_965650765.1 uncultured Burkholderiales bacterium | reverse complement strand
AGCGACTCCTCGCCGCCGGGCTGCGGTATGCGCACCTTCAGCTGGCAGCGCGCCATCACCGCTTCGCCCACCCCCTGCCCTTCGTGGCCGAACACCCAGGCCAGGGGGTGCGGCAATTCGAGGCGGTCGATGGACAGTTCGGTGTGGGAACTGGTGGCCACCAGCGGCACCGTCAGGGCCTGCAGGTCGTCGGGCACCAGCCCCTCGACCAGGTGAAGGCCGAAGTGCGCTCCCATGGCCGAGCGCAGCACCTTGGGCGACCACAGCGCGGCCGTTCCCTTCAGCGCCAGCACCTGGCGAACACCAAACGCCGCCGCCGAACGCAGGATGGTGCCCACGTTGCCGGCGTCCTGCAGTCGGTCGAGCACCACGGCAGAAGCGTCAGGCACGAGCGCCGGCTGAGGTGGCAGCTCCAGCAGATAGCCCACCCCGGCCGGGCTTTCAAGACCGCTGAGCAGCGGCCACAGCGCATCGTCGACCACCACCACACTGGCCGCCTGATGCACGAGGCGCTGCCAGTCGGGTTCGAGGTAGCGTGACGCACTGATCCACCCTTGCCCGGGGCGGCCTCCCCGTTCGATGTAGGCGCGGCACAGGTGGTCGCCCTCGAGCCAGATTCGCCCGAGCTTGCGGTATGCGACGGGATCCTGGGCCAGCCTGCGCACCTGCTGCAGCAGCGGGTTGCTGCGCGAGCTCAGGTGGCGAACCCCGGGCTGAGCGGCCGTCATGCGCCCTGCCCGGAAAGGCTGACCCCACTGTCGGCACCTGCCAGCGCGGCGCGCACGGGCGCGAATGAGCGACGGTGGGCGACACAGGCGCCATGCTCGCGCAGCGCCTGCAGATGCACCGGGGTCGGGTAGCCTTTGTGCACCGCGAACCCGTATTGCGGATGCTGCTCGTGCAGCGTCAGGCAAAGCCGGTCGCGATGGACCTTGGCAAGAATGGACGCTGCCGAGATCGCCTTGACCTTGGCATCCCCTTTGACGATGGCCTCGGCCGGCACCTTGAGCACCGGCAGGCGATTGCCGTCGACCAGCACCTTGGCGGGCCGCAGCCGCAGGCCGTCGACTGCACGCCGCATGGCCAGCATCGTGGCCTGCAGGATGTTCAGCCGATCGATCTCGTCCACCGTCGCCTCGGCAATGCAGCAGCACAAGGCCTTCGCGCGGATCTCGTCGAACAGCTGCTCGCGCCGCGTCGCGCTCAGGGCCTTGGAATCGGCAAGGCCCTTCACCGGGTTCTCGTCGTCCAGGATCACGGCCGCGGCGACCACCGGCCCGGCTAGCGGGCCGCGCCCGGCCTCGTCCACACCGGCCAGCAGGCCCGGCACGTCCCAGCTCAACGCCAGTTGGTCTTTACCCTTCAATGACTTTCTGGATGGCATCGGTGGCAGCCTGCGCCGTGTTGCGACGCAGGCGATGGTGCAGTTCGGTGAAGCGCGCCTGGAGGGCCTGACAACGCTGCGGGTCGCTCAGCCATCCTGACGCCGCCTCGGCCAGTGCGTCGGGTGTGGCCGCCTCCTGGATGAGCTCGGGCACGACGAAGTCTTCGCTGAGGATGTTGGGCAGGCCGACCCAGGGCAGGTAGTTGCGCCCCTTCATCTTGCGCCAGGACAGCCAGTGCATGCTGTAGGTGATGACCATCGGGCGCTTGAACAATGCGGCCTCGAGCGTGGCAGTACCGCTGGCGACGATGGCCACGTCGCAGGCAGCCAGCACCTCGTGCGACCGGCCATCGACCACCGTCAGCGGCAGATCGGCCGGCTGCCGGGCCAGCATCGGGGCCAGCAGCGCACGCAGGCCTGGCACGACGGGCATCACGAAACGAGCGGCCGGATGCAGGCGACGCAGGCGCTCGGCTGCCGCCAGCAACCCGGGAGCGATGTGCATGAGTTCCTGCTTGCGACTGCCCGGCAACAGCGCGACCACTGGGGCGCGCCCAGTGAGCCCCAGGGCCTGGCGCGCTGCTTCGTGCGGCACTTCGAGCGGGATGGCATCGGCCAGCGGGTGCCCGACGTAGCTTGCCGCAACGCCGTGTTTTTCATACAGCGCAGGCTCGAATGGAAACAGGCACAACACATGGTCGACCGCCCGCGCAATGCGGTGCACACGCTCGCCCCGCCAGGCCCAGATCGAGGGGCTGACGAAATGAATGGTCCTGACACCCTGGCGCTTGAGCCGCTCTTCGAGCCCGAAGTTGAAGTCGGGCGCATCGACGCCGATGAAGGCGTCCGGGCGATCGGCCAGCAGCCGGTTGCCCAGTTCACGACGGATGCGCAGCAGCTCCCACAGTCGGGGCAGCACGTCGGCATAGCCCATCACCGCCAGCCGGTCGTGGGGCCACCAGGCCTCGAAGCCCTGGGCCTGCATGCGAGGGCCGCCGATGCCATGCGCGCTCATCGTCGGCCAGCGCGCGCGCATGCCGCCCAGCAGCAGGCCGGCCAGCAGGTCGCCAGAGGCTTCACCTGCCACCATCGCAAAGCGTGGCGAGCGGTTTGCGACGTCCACGTCGCTCAGCGGGCAATGCCGCGGGTGGATTGCGACAGGAAGGCCGACATCAGTTCGATCTCGGCCGCCGCCTCGGGATGGTCGGCCGGCATCGCCTGGATGACGGCACGAGCGTCGTCGAAAGTGCGCCCCTGCCGGTACAGGCAGCGGTGCATCTGCTTGACGGCCTGGATGCGCTCGGGTGAGAAACCGCGGCGCCGCAGCCCTTCGGCATTGATGCCGCGCACGGCCAGCGGATTGCCGTCGACCATCAGGAAGGGCGGGACGTCCTGCGTCACGGCACTGGCAAAACCGGCCATCGCATGCGCACCGATCTTGACGAACTGATGCACCCCGGTGAGCCCACCGATGATGACCCAGTCGCCCACATGCACATGCCCCGCCAGCGTGGCGTTGTTGGCCATGATGGTGTGGCTGCCGACCTGGCAGTCATGGGCGATGTGGACGTAGGCCATGATCCAGTTGTCGTCGCCCACCCGCGTGATGCCGCCGTCCTGGACGGTGCCCAGATTGAAGGTGCAGAACTCGCGGATCGTGTTGCCGTCACCGATGACCAGTTCGGTCGGTTCGCCGGCGTACTTCTTGTCCTGAGGTGCGGCACCCAGCGAACAGAACTGCCAGACGCGGTTGTTCCTGCCAAGGGTGGTATGCCCCTCGATCACACAGTGGGCGCCGATGCTGGAGCCGGCACCGATCTTCACGTTCGGGCCGATGATGGCGTACGGCCCGATCGACACGTCGTCGGCCAGCTCGGCCTGCACATCGACGATGGCGGTGGGATGAATGTTCGCCATGGGACGATTCTCAGGGCTCCACGGCGCGCATGGTGCACATCAGCTCGGCCTCCACGGCCAGCTCTTCGCCAACCAGCGCCTGCGCCTTGAACTTGTAGATGCCCGCACGCGAGCGCTCCAGGGTGACGTCCAGGAACAACTGGTCGCCGGGCTCGACCGGGCGCTTGAACCGCGCACCGTCGATGCCGACGAAGTAGTACACCGAGTTGTCGTCGATCTCGGTGCCGCTGGCATCGAAGGACAGCAGTGCCGCAGCCTGCGCCAGCGCTTCGAGCATCAGCACGCCGGGCATCACCGGTCGCTTGGGGAAATGCCCGGTGAAGAACGGTTCGTTGATCGTCACGTTCTTGAGGGCACGGATACGTTTGCCCTTTTCGATTTCCAGCACCCGGTCCACCAGGAGGATGGGGTAGCGGTGCGGGAGCTTCTTCAGGATCTGGTGGATGTCCATCATGTCGGTTCTTGCGGCTGTTGCAGCGTCTTCTCGAGCGCCCTCACCCGCTCTCGGAGCGTGTGGAGCTGACGCACGGTGGCTGCGTTCTTTTCCCAGGCAGCATTGTCGTCGAACGGGAACAGGCCGCTGTACTGGCCCGGCTTGTGGATCGAGCGGGTGATCACGGTGGCCGCCGTCACGTGCACATGGTCAACGAGGCTCAGGTGACCCAGCACGATCGCGCCGCCGCCGATCGTGCAATGCGCGCCGATGCGCGCGCTGCCGGCCACGCCGACACAACCGGCCATGGCCGTGTGGGCGCCCACATGGACGTTGTGCCCGATCTGGACCAGGTTATCGAGCTTCACGCCGTTCTCGAGGACGGTGTCATCGAGCGCGCCGCGGTCGATGCAGGTGTTGGCCCCGATCTCGACGTCGTCGCCGATCCGCACCCCACCCAGCTGCTCGATCTTGACCCACTCGCCCGCGTGAGGCGCAAAGCCGAAGCCGTCGGCGCCGATCACCGCACCGGGGTGCACGATGCAGCGCTCCCCCAGGGAGCACCCTGCCATCACGCTCACCTGCGCGCTCAGTCGTGTGTCCGCACCGATGTTTGCGCCCGTCCCCACCACGCAGTGCGGGCCGATCCAGGCACGGTCACCGATGCGCGCGCCGTCCTCGATCACCGCCAGCGCGTCGACGCGCACCCCCTCCCCCAGCACGGCGTGCGGCGACACCACCGCGGAAGGATGAACACCTGCGGGCCGCGGCGGGCGGGTACGTGCCGCCCACCACTGGGTCAGCCGGGCGAAATAGAGGTAGGGATCCGTGGTGACGATGAGCGCCGGCAGCGCTGCAGCCGCCTCCCGCATCGCGGGCGAGACGATCACACACGCGGCCTGGGTGCTGGCCAGCTGGGACTGATAGCGCGGGTTGGACAGGAAGCTGAGGGTGTCGGGCCCGGCGCTTTCGAGCGGGCCGATGCGCGCTACGACCAGCTCAGGCGAACCCACCAGTTCGCCGCCCAGCTGCGCGGCGATCTCGCCCAGCTGGAAGGCGTTCACTTGCCGCCGTTGGCGTTGAGCGCCTTGATGACCTTTTCGGTGATGTCGACCTTCGGGCCGGCAAACACGGCCTCTTGCAGGATCAGGTCATACTTTTCCTGTTCGAAGATCTGCTTGATCACGCGATTGGCCCGTTCCACCACGGCAGCAAGTTCTTCGTTCTTGCGCTGGTTGAGGTCTTCCTGGAACTCACGCCGGCGGCGCTGGAAGTCGCGGTCCTGTTCGACCAGTTCGCGCTGACGCCGCGTGCGGTCAGCCTCGGCCAAGGTCGGGCCATCCTTTTCGAGCTTGTCCGAGGCGGCCTTGAGCCGGGCCGCCTGATCGGCCAGTTCCTTCTCGCGCTTGGAGAACTCCTGCTCGAGCCGGGTCTGAGCAGCCTTGGCCGGCGCTGCGTCACGCAGCACACGATCGCTGTTGACGTAGCCGATCTTCAGTTCCTGGGCGTGCGCTCCCTGGAGGGCCAGCGCAAGCAGGCCTGCCGAGAACATGGAAAGCACATGGATCTTCTTCATTAGAACGCAGTCCCGATCTGAAATTGCAGACGTTCGATTTTATCCCCTGGCTGCTTGCGCACCGGCAAGCCATAGGCCAGCTTGAGGGGACCCACCGGCGAAATCCAGCTCAAGCCCAGGCCGACCGATGCACGCAGGTCGCCGAAGTTGAGTTTCTGAGATTCGCCGAACACATTCCCCATGTCGAGGTAGGTGAAAAGCCGCAGCGTGCGGTCGTTGCCCGAACCTGGGAACGGAATGTAAAGCTCGGTATTCAGGTTGACCCGCTTGGGGCCGCCGGTATACGCCCCGGTGAGGTCGATCGGGCCGAGCGACCCCTGCTCGAAACCCCGCACCGTGCCCAGACCGCCGCTGTAGAAGTTCTTGAATACCGGGAAGGGGCGCCCCGAGAGCCCCTTGCCCCAGCCGAATTCAGCATTGAAGGCCAGGGTGAAGGCGCGGCTGAGCGGCACGTACTGCTGAAACTGGTAGTTCGCGCGAATGTAGCGTGAATCCCCCGCCATGCTGACCTCGGCATTCACACGCTGGTAGCGCCCCTTGGTGGGCACCAGTGCGCTGTCGCGGTCGTCGCGGCTCCAGCCGAGCGTCAGCGGAATGGCCACGCTGGCCGCACCGAAGTCCCGACGATAGCGACGGTAGTCCTCGGGCAACGAGCCCTCGTTGCCGCGGATCTCGGTCCGCTCGACGCCCAGACCGAAAAACACCGTGTCGTATTCGCTGAACGGCACACCGAAGCGGATCGACGCCCCCGGCGTCACCAGCTTGTAGTCGCTGCCCTGACTCGACAGTGGCTGATTCGTCCGATAGAAGACGTCAATCGAACGCGAAACGCCATCGATCGTGAAGTACGGGTCCACCGTGCTGATCAGGACCGTGCGGTTGTATCGACTGGTGTTGAACTCCACACCCAGGTAGTTGCCCGAGCCGAAGATGTTCTCCTGCTTGATGGACGCGGTGAGGCTGAGCTTTTCGGCGCTGGAGAAACCGGCACCCAGCAGCAGGTTGCCCGTGGGCTTCTCGACCAGATTCAGCGTGAGGTCCACCTGGTCGTTGGTGCCGGGCACCTCGGTGGTCTCGACACTCACCTCACTGAAGTAGCCGAGGCGGTCGACCCGGTCGCGCGACAGGCGGATGCGCTCGCCGTCATACCAGGACGACTCGAACTGCCGGAACTCACGGCGCACAACTTCGTCGCGCGTGCGGCTGTTGCCCGACACATTGATGCGGCGCACATACACACGGCGCTGCGGGTTGGCCACCAGCACCACGTTCACGCGACCATTGGTGCGGTCGATGTCGGTACGCGGTTCGACACGGGCGAACGCGTAGCCAAAGGCGCCGAAGCGCTCAGAGAATGCCCGCACCGTCTCGGCGACGTCTTCGGCGCGGTAGGGCTGCCCGGGTACGATGGTCACCAGTGACTTGAAGTCCTCGTCGCGCCCCAGGTACTCGCCCTCGAGCTTGACGCCGGTGACCGTGTAGCGCTGGCCTTCCTTGATGTTGACCGTGATCGTGATGTCCTGCTTGTCGGGCGAGATCGCGACCTGCGTGGACTCGATGTTGAACTCGAGATAGCCCCGATTCAGGTAATGCGAGCGCAGGGTTTCAAGGTCGGCATTGAGTTTGGTGCGCGAGTAGCGGTCGGACTTGGTGTACCAGGTCAGCCAGCCTCCGGTGCTCAGATCGAAGAGGCCCTTGAGCTCGCTCTCGGAGAAAGCCTCGTTGCCCACGATGCGGATATCGCGGATCTTGGCCACGCCCCCCTCGGTCACGGTGAAGGTGACGTTCACGCGGTTGCGTTCGAGTGGCGTGATCGTGGTGATGACCTCGGCACCGTAGAGGCTCTTGGCCAGGTACTGGCGCTTCAGTTCCTGCTCGGCGCGGTCCACCAGCGCACGGTCGAACGGGCGCCCTTCGGCGATGCCGACATCGCGCAGTGCCTTGGTCAGGGCGTCCTTTTCGAACTCTTTCGTGCCGACGAAATCGACACTGGCCACGACGGGGCGCTCTTCGACCACCACGACCACAACGTCGCCATCGATCTCGATGCGCACGTCCTTGAACAGGCCGGTGCCGAACAGTGCGCGCAGTGCAGCAGCGCCCTTCTCATCGTTGTAGGTGTCGCCGATACGGAAGGGCAGCGAGCCGAACACCGTACCGGCTTCGGTGCGCTGCAGGCCTTCGACACGGATGTCGCGCAGCACAAAGGGCTCTGCCGCCCAGGCCAGGCCGCACTGCAGGGCCGCCAGCGCAGCGGCTGCGAGCACCGAAGGTTTGACGGACAGGAAACGTAGCGGTGAACGCAGTCGGGAGGAGATCAGCATGCGTGGTCAGAGCAGACCCAGGAGGCGGGCTATGTCGTTGTAGAGGGCGAGTGACATCATCATGAGCATGATGGCCACGCCTCCACGCTGCAGCCGATCCAGCCACGCGTCAGAGATCGGCCGCCCTGTCACTCCTTCGAAAAGATAATACATCAGGTGCCCCCCATCGAGGACGGGCAGCGGGAGCAGGTTCAGCACCCCCAGACTGACGCTCACCAGCGCCAGAAAGCCGAGGTAGTAGGCCACCCCGAGCTGCACCGACTGGCCGGCGTAGTCGGCAATCGTCAGGGGACCGCTCAGGTTCTTGAGCGAGGCCTCACCGATCAGCATCTTGCCGAGCATCTTCAGGCTCAGCACGGACACCTCCCAGGTACGGCTCAGGCCGTAGCCCAGGCCGTCGATCAGCCCGTAGGTGACGCGCACCATCTCGACCGGCTTGCCGACATACGCCTCGATCCGGCCGAAGCGCCTGCCCTGGTCTTCCCGAACCGACGGCACGACGGTGATCTCCAGCCGCTGGCCGCCGCGCTCGATCAGCCAGAGCATCGGTGCAGGCTGGTCGTCGCGCACCGCCGCACGGATCCATTCGCGCAGGCGGGCGGCATCGTCCACGGCGCGACCATCGACGCTGAGGACCCGATCGCCCTCGCGCAAGCCGGCCCGCGCTGCGGGCCCATCGGCCATGATCTGACCCAGGACCGCCTCGCTGTAAGGCGCAGCCAGACCGACACGCTGCATCAGCTGGGCGTCGACGGCCTGCGTGCCGAGCGAGGCCAGCGGCAGCGTCAGCTGGCGCTCATGCAGGCCCTGCGCATCACTGACCTGCAGGCGCAGGTCCTGGTTGTGCACCGTCGCGTCGGTGATCAGCCAGCGCAGGTCGCTGAACGAGCGCACTGCGGTCGGCTCGCCATCTTCGGTCACGACGGCCTGCACCCAGTCACCCGCGCGCAGGCCGGCTTTTTCGGCCAGGCTGCCGGTCACAGGCGCCCCCAGCACGGCCTTGGGTTCGTCAGTGCCGACCCAGCCTGCCACCGCGTACAAGGCGACGGCCAGGATCAGGTTGGCCAGGGGGCCGGCCGCCACGATGGCGGCGCGCGATCGCAACGGCTGCCGGTTGAATGCCTGATGCAGTTGCGATGGCGGTACCGGGCCCTCGCGCTCATCGAGCATCTTCACATAGCCCCCCAGGGGCAGCAGCGACAGCGCGAATTCGGTGGAGTCTGGTGTGCGCTGGTGGCGCCAGATGACGCGCCCGAACCCGACTGAAAAGCGCAGCACCTTCACGCCACAGGCCACCGCCACGCGGTAGTGCCCCCATTCGTGCACGACGATGAGCACGCCCAGGGTGAACAGGAAGGCGAGGACGGTGGTGATCATGGTTGGAGCCCCTTCACGATCCGCGACGCAGCGTGTCGGGCCGCCTGATCCAGCTCGAGCAGCCCTTCCAGGGAGTCGGTCGACGCCGCATCGAGCAGCGCCGTGTCCAGCGTGCGCGCATTCACCGTGTGAATCTGGTCGAATCGAATGGTTCCGGCCAGGAAGGCCTCCACCGCGACCTCGTTGGCAGCGTTGAGCACCGCGGTGGCCCCCACCGGGCCTTCGAGGGTGTCCCAGGCCAGTTGCAGGCCGGGGAAACGCCTGCCATCGAGCGGCTCGAAGCTCAGGCTGGCCAGACGCGTGAAATCGAGCGTCTGGGCTCCGGAGTCGATCCGCTCGGGGAAGCCCAGGCCATAGGCAATCGGCACCCGCATGTCGGGCGTGCCCAGTTGGGCCAGCACCGACGTGTCACGACAGACAACCATTGAGTGGATGATGCTCTGCGGATGGATCACGACCTCGATCTGGCGCGGCGTGAGGCCAAACAGCCAGCGCGCCTCGATGACTTCCAGGGCCTTGTTCATCATCGTGGCCGAGTCGACAGAAATCTTGCGGCCCATCACCCAGTTCGGATGTGCGCAGGCCTGCTGCGGCGTCACGTCGCGCAGCGTGGCCGGATCACGGTCCCTGAAGGGTCCACCCGAGGCCGTGAGCACGATGCGGTCGATACGCTGCCCCCAGGTGGACGGGTCCTCCGGCAGGCACTGGAAGATGGCCGAGTGTTCGCTGTCGATCGGCAGCAGCACGCCACCGCCGTCGCGCACGGCTTGCATGAACAGCGCGCCGCCAACCACCAGCGCCTCCTTGTTGGCCAGCAGCAGGCGCTTGCCGTGGCGTGCGGCTGCCAGCGAGGAGGCCAGGCCGGCTGCGCCCACGATGGCTGCCATGACCGTGTCCACGTCAGGATGGCCGGCAACGTCAAGCAGCGCCTGCGGGCCGGACAGCACCTCGGTGGCCAGGCCGGCCTGCACCACGCGCTGGCGCAGTTCGCTGGCCGCTTCGGGGTCGGTCATCACGGCAAAACGCGGCTGCCAGCGCAGGCACTGGGCCAGCAGGACGTCAACCTTGCGGTGCGCCGTCAAAGCAAATGCGGCAAAACGCTCGGGATGTCGCGACATGACATCCAGCGTGTTGGCACCGACCGACCCGGTCGAACCCAGCACGCAGACCTGTTCTTTGGATCCCGCCTGGAAGGCCTCGCGCGAGGCAGAGGGACGCATACTCGTCATGGCATTGTCATTCCTACAGACTGCTCAGGCTCAAGGCCAGGGGAATGACCGGCAGCAGGGCGTCGACGCGATCCAGCACACCCCCGTGACCGGGCAGCAACTGGCTGCTGTCCTTCGCACCGACACTGCGCTTGATCAGCGACTCGAAAAGGTCACCGACGACACTCATGGCACACAGGAACAGGCAGACCACGACCAAGCCGATCCAGCCGAACTGGGCCTGCAGGCGCGAATACAGGCTCGCGGAGTCGCCGTGGCCCTGACGATCGACGGCGATCCAGGCGATGGCCAGCACCAGCACGGCCACCATGCCGCTCCAGACGCCTTCCCAGCTCTTGCCCGGACTGATCGCCGGCGCCAGCTTGCGACGCCCCAGGCTGCGCCCACCAAAGTAGGCCGCCACATCTGCGACCCATACCAGGCAGAACACCGACAGCAGATAGTTCAGGCCGATCTGACGGGATTCCGTCATGGCCAGCCAGGTCAGCCAGAGCAGCAGGACCCCGAGGCCGCACCGCAGGGCCACCGGCAGACGGCTCCAGCCGGCCATGCCGTGGCGCAGCACCCAGGCACTGCCCAGCACCCAGGCCGGCAGCACCGCCCACCACAGCCAGCGCGGTGCGCTGACGGCCTCGGGCGCCAGCGCCCAGGTCAGGCCGCAGGCCAAGGTCACGGCCGCGCCGAGCGCCCAGGCGGCCATGCCTTTCACGCCGTTGAGCCGTGCCCACTCCCAAGCCGCAGCGGCCACCGCAATCAGCATCAGCAATGCAAAGGGCCAGCGTGACGCGGACAGCATCGCCGGCAGCAGCACGGCCAGCAGAACGATGGCCGTGATGACCCGTTGCCCGAGCATGCTCAGGCCTCGACCGGCGCGAGACGCCTGGGTGCCGACTTCACCGCACCGAAGCGCCGGTCACGGCTGGCATAGGCTTCGAGGGCTTCGTCCAGCTCGCGTGGGCCAAAGTCAGGCCACAGGCAATCAGTGAAGTAGAACTCGGAATACGCCGCCTGCCAGAGCAGAAAGTTGCTGATGCGCACCTCGCCGCCCGTGCGGATGAACAGGTCAGGATCAGGTGCATGGCTCAGGGCGAGAAACCGCCCCAGGCTGTCTTCGTTCAGGTCTTCGGGCGCCATGCCGGCCGCCATGGCCTGCCGGCACGCCTGGACCAGATCCCAGCGCCCGCCATAATTGAAGGCAACCGACAGCGTGATGCGCGTGTTGTGACGGGTGGCGGACTCGGCCTGGTCCCAGGCGGCGCGCACACGGTCGGACACCGCCGAACGGTCGCCGATGATACGGATGCACACGCCCTCCTGGGCGAGTGTCGTGAGGTACTTCGACACGGCCACCAGGGCCAGCCCCATCAGGCCGGACACCTCTTCGGCGGGGCGCTTCCAGTTTTCGGACGAAAACGCGAAGACCGTGAGGTAGCGGATGTTGCGGTCGGCGCAGGCACGTACGGTTCGCACCAGGGCATCGACACCGTAC
This sequence comes from uncultured Burkholderiales bacterium, assembly GCA_965650765.1. Lineage (GTDB taxonomy): Bacteria > Pseudomonadota > Gammaproteobacteria > Burkholderiales > Burkholderiaceae_C > Caldimonas. The sequence continues at coordinate 27,234 of CBFGPV010000020.1, read as the reverse complement.
TTGTGCCCGAAAAACCGGGGCATGAAGCGCCGGCTGGCCCAGCGGCCGTTGCCATCCATCACGATGGCAACGTGGCGAGGGGGTCCGTCGCTGCGAACCTCTGCGGAGGCGGTCATGGGCTCGGGCAGCTGCAAGCGCCTGGCCTCAGACGGCCATGATCTCGGCTTCCTTGCCGGCAATCAGCTTGTCGATCTCGGCAATCGTGCGATCGGTGAGCTTCTGCACCTCGTCCTGACTGCGGCGCTCGTCGTCTTCGGTGATGGTCTTGTCCTTGAGCATGCGCTTGGCCTGCTCGTTGGCATCGCGGCGCAGATTGCGCACTGCCACCTTGGCGTCTTCGCCAGCGTGGCGCACGACCTTGGTCAGCTCCTTGCGGCGCTCTTCAGTCAGCGGCGGCATCGGCACGCGGATCAGATCACCCTGCGACGACGGGTTCAGCCCGAGGTCCGACTCGCGGATGGCCTTCTCGATCTTCGCGCCCATGCCCTTTTCCCAGGGCTGCACGCTGATGGTGCGGGCATCGAGCAAGGACACATTGGCCACCTGGCTGATCGGGACCATGGAGCCGTAGTAGTCGACGTGCACCTGATCGAGCAGGCCCGGGTGGGCCCGTCCGGTGCGGATCTTGGTCAGCTCATGCTTGAACGCCTCGACCGACTTCTGCATCTTCTGCTCGGCGTTCTTCTTGATGTCGGCAATGCTCATGAGTTCGTACTCCTCAGACGTGGACCAGTGTGCCCTCATCCTCACCGGCGACCACCCGTTTCAGGGCTCCCGGCTTGAAGATGCTGAACACCTTGATCGGCAGTTTCTGGTCGCGGCACAGTGCAAATGCCGTGGCATCCAGCACCTGCAGGTTCTTCACGATGGCTTCGTCGAACGTGATGTTGGCGTAGCGCGTGGCGGATGGGTCCTTCTTGGGGTCGGCGGTGTACACCCCATCGACCTTGGTGGCCTTGAGCATGATCTGCGCGCCCATTTCGGCGCCGCGCAGCGCGGCTGCAGTGTCCGTCGTGAAGAACGGGTTGCCCGTACCGGCGGCAAAGATGACGACCTTGCCTTCCTCGAGATACTGCAGCGCCTTCGGGCGCACATAGGGCTCGACGACCTGCTCGATGCCGATCGCGGACATCACCCGGGCGGTCATGCCCTCCTGGCGCATGGTGTCCGCCAGGGCCAGCGCGTTCATCACGGTGGCCAGCATGCCCATGTAGTCGGCGGTGGCACGATCCATGCCGACCGAGCCGCCCGCCACGCCGCGGAAGATGTTGCCACCGCCGATGACCACGGCCACTTCGCAGCCGAGCGCCGTCACTTCCTGGATCTCGCGCACCATGCGAACGATCGTCGCACGGTTGATGCCGTACGCATCGTCACCCATGAGGGCTTCGCCCGACAGTTTGAGCAGGATGCGCTTGTAGGCCGGCATTCAGGATCCTCCAGTGTGGCGGGGCGTGTTCGGTTGCGAAGTGTAGGGGATGGCAGCAGGCAGCTTACTGGCCCTTGGCGGCGGCCACCTGGGCGGCCACTTCGGCAGCGAAGTCGTCCTGCTTCTTCTCGATGCCTTCACCCACGACGTACAGCGTGAAGCCGGCGACGGTGGTGTTGGCAGCCTTGAGCATCTGTTCGACGGTCTGCTTGTCGTTCTTCACGAAGGCCTGGTTGAACAGGGACACTTCCTTCAGGTACTTCTGCACGCCACCTTCGATGCGCTTGGCAACGATCTCGGCCGACTGGGCCGGCTTGCCGGCCGCTTCGGCGGCCTTGCGGTCCTCCTCGGCCTTGGCCGCCGCGACCGAACGCTCCTTCTCGATCAGCTCGGCGGGCACGTCGGCGCTGGTCAGCGCCACCGGCTTCATGGCCGCCACGTGCATGGCCACGTCCTTGGCCGCGACGTCGTCGCCGGTGAACTCGACGACCACACCGATCCGGGTGCCGTGCAGGTAGTTCGCCAGCTTGTTCGTGCCAGCGAAGTGGCGGAAACGACGGATGGCCATGTTCTCGCCGATCTTGCCGATCAGACCCTTGCGCACGTCTTCGACGGTCGGACCGAAGTCGCCCTGGGTCAGGGGCAGCGCGCCCAGCGCTTCCAGGTCAGCCGGATTGTGCTTGGCGACCAGTTCGGCCACCGACTTGCCGAACAGCAGGAAGTCGTCATTCTTGGAGACGAAGTCGGTCTCGCAGTTGATTTCGACCAGCGAGCCCGTGGTGCCCTCGATGCACGAGGCGATGATGCCCTCGGCAGTCACGCGGGAGGCAGCCTTGCTGGCCTTGTTGCCCAGCTTGACGCGCAGGATCTCTTCAGCCTTGCCCATGTCGCCGTCGGCCTCGGTCAGGGCTTTCTTGCACTCCATCATGGGTGCGTCGGTCTTGGCACGCAGTTCAGCGACCATGCTTGCGGTAATGGCGGGCATTTCTTTCTCCAGCTTCGGTTGCGACGTCAGCGCTCAGCCTGTGCGACGTCAATGCAGATTCGGTATGCAGCGTGTTGCCGCGTGCGCGTGAGACTCGCTTGTGCGGCTCGCTTGTGAAAAAGGGGGCTGAATCAGCCCCCTCCTTGCAAGCCTGCGAGGGCCTCAGGCGGCTTCGTTGACTTCCACGAACTCGTCTTCACCACCGGCGGTGGCAGCAGCCTGGACGACTTCGTTCACGGCGTTGGCCTTGCCTTCGAGCACGGCGTCAGCGACGGCGCGGGCATACAGCGCCACGGCCTTGGAAGAGTCGTCGTTGCCGGGGATGACGTAGTCGATGCCCACGGGCGAGTGGTTGGAGTCCACCACGGCGATCACCGGGATGCCGAGCTTCTTGGCTTCGGCGACGGCGATCTTGTGGTAACCGACGTCGATCACGAACAGGGCGTCAGGCAGCGCGTTCATGTCCTGGATGCCGCCGATGTCCTTTTCGAGCTTGGCCAGCTCGCGTTGGAACAGCAGGCCTTCCTTCTTGTTCAGCTGTTCCAGGCCAGCCTCGACCTGAGCCTGCATGTCCTTCAGCTTCTTCAGCGAGGTCTTGACCGTCTTGAAGTTGGTCAGCATGCCGCCGAGCCAGCGCTGGTCGACATAAGGCATGCCGGCACGCTGGGCTTCCATGGCCACGGTCTCGCGGGCCTGGCGCTTGGTGCCGACCATCAGGATCGTGCCGCGGCGGGCGGCCAGCTGGCGGATGAACTTGGTCGCCTCTTCGAAGAGCGGGAGCGTCTTCTCGAGGTTGATGATGTGGATCTTGTTGCGATGGCCGAAGATATAGGGGGCCATCTTGGGGTTCCAGAAGCGGGTCTGGTGTCCGAAATGGACACCGGCTTCCAGCATTTCGCGCATGGTCACGGGCATGAGGTGCTCCAAAGGTTGGGTCTAGAATCCGTTGCAATCACTGACACCCTGGGCCGGACTGGCCGCCCCGATGCCGCGACACCTTCTGGTACCAACGGATTCGCGATTTGCCTATCCGGGGGATGTCCTTGATGCACGACAACACACAACATCAGGCTGTGCATCGGTCGTCCTTGGTCAACATCACCTGCGGGGCAAGCGGTTTCACCCCAGGACGAAGCCCACGATGCCCACAAGCCCGCTACGGGCTCCCAGATAAACCCAAAGAGTATAACACGCACCTCATGCTTCCTGACCTGACCGCCGCCCGCAACGCCCTGCTGGCTGGCGAACACCGCGCCACCGACCTGCTCGCCCAGGCCCGCAGCCGGACCACCGAGTACACCTACATCCGCAGCTTTGGCGACGAGGCCGAGCGTGTGGCCCGACATGTCGACGCCTTGCTGGAGGCGCGCATGCCAGTGCCGGCGCTCGCCGGGCTGGCGGTGAGCATCAAGGATCTGTTCGACGTCGCCGGGCATCCCACCACCGCAGGCTCCGTGGTGCTGGCGTCGGCGGCCCCGGCCCGGCAGGACGCGCCGGCGGTGGCGCGCCTGCGCGCTGCGGGTGCAGCCCTGACCGGCCACACCAACATGACCGAATTCGCATTCTCGGGAGTGGGCTGGAACCCGCATCACGGCACGCCTGCCAACGCCGGGACACTGACGGTGGATCCCGCCACGCGACGCATTCCCGGTGGGTCGTCCTCGGGTGCGGCCGTGTCGGTGGCCAGTGGCGCTGCCTGGGCGGCCCTGGGATCGGACACTGGCGGATCGATCCGCATCCCCGCAGCACTGCAGGGCCTTGTGGGCTTCAAGAACACGGCGCGCCTGACCCCGACCGACGGCGCCGTCCCGCTGTCGACCACGCTGGACACGATCTGTGCCATCACCCGCAGCGTGCGCGACGCGATCGTGCTGCATGAGGTGCTCGCCGCCCGTGTCGTGAAGCTCAGCGCGCGCCCGCTCGCCGCCTGGCGTCTGGCGGTGGTGCGCAACACCCTCACCGAAGGGCTCGACACTGCAGTGTCCAGCGCCTTTCAGGGCGCACTCGCACAGCTGCGTCGCGATGGCGCTCACATCGAGGAGATCGACCTGCCCGAGCTGGACGAGCTCAGCCGGATCCAGGCCACAGGCGGCTTTTCCGCCGCCGAGGCCTGGGCATGGCACCGCCACCTGCTGGCCACGGACGAGGCGCGCTACGACCCACGTGTGGCCCAGCGCATCCGTCGCGGTGAATCGATGAGCGCAGCCGACTACATCGACCTGCTGCACGCGCGCCGCGACTGGATCGAGCGCGTCGAGACCACGCTGCGAGCTTTCGATGCCATCCTGTCGCCGACGGTGCCGCTGGTGGCACCCGCCATCGACAGCATCGCCACCGACGACGCGGAGTTCTTCCGCGTCAACGGGCTGATGCTGCGCAACACGTCGGTCGTGAACATGCTGGATGGTTGTGCCCTGTCGCTGCCCTGCCAGGCACCCGGCCAGCTTCCGGTGGGACTGATGGTGTGGTCGGGCGCCCTGCACGACGACACCGTGCTCGACGTTTCGCTGGACATCGAAGACAGCCTCTCGCGCCAGGAGCAGTAAGTCATGCGTGTGGCCGTGATCGGCGCCGGCATTGCCGGCGTCTCGACTGCGCTCGAGCTTGCCTCGCGTGGTCATGCCGTGGCCGTGCTTGAACGCAGCGGCAGCGTGGCTGCCCAGGCAAGCTTTGCCCCGGCGGGCCTGCTGGGCCCGCTGCTGCCCGGCTCGATGTTCGACCCGTTGCTCGGCATGGCGGCCAACGGGCTGCTGCCGCTGGCCCGGCAGCTTCGCCCAGGCTGGTCGCCCGTTGCCTGGCGGTGGCTGCGTGCCGTCTGCGCGCGCGTCGAAGGCGGTGAAGGCGAGCGCGATCGCCTGGCCCTCCGGGCGCTGGCCGACCTGTCCCAGTCCTGTCGCGACCACCTCGGCAACCTGCTTGATGCGGGTGTCGAGCTCAACCAGGGCCACCTGCTGGTGTGGTCCTCGGCGCAAGGCGTCGTCAGTGCGGACGACCCCTCAGCGGTGTCGGGCTGGCCGCAGGGTGCAGCCCGCTGGCTGCCTGCCCAGTCCTGCCAGGACGTGGAACCGGAGCTGCGCTGGCAGGCCATGCATCAAGCGGGCCTGCATCTGCCCCAGGAAGGTTCGAGCAATTGCCGGCAGGTGGCCCAGCGGCTGCGCGAACGCGCCGAGGCCCTGGGGGCGGAGTTCCGGTTCGGGGCCGAGGTGACCGGCATCGCGCCAGGGCGCATGCCCGAGGTGAGCTGGCGCACCCTGCCCGGCTCCACGCTGGGCGCAGCGACGCGCTCGCCGCAGAGCAGTCGCCTGCCAGGCGAACTGCTCCAGGAGTCGTTCGACGCGGTCATCCTGTGCATCGGCGCCGCAGGTGCGCCACCCGGAATCGTGTTGCCCACGGCACTTGCCACGCTGCATGGATGCACGCTGACGACACCGATGCGTGATGCCGGCGCGGGACCGCGCGGGGCGGTCACCGACGTCTCCACCGGCATCACGATCACCCGCACCGGCATTCGCGTGCGTGTCAGCGGAGCGTGGCGCCTCGGCCCGGCCGCACCATCGTCTCCAGCTGCGCTGGCGGCCGCAGCCGCGCCGCTGTATCGCAGCCTGGAGCACTGGTTCGCCGGCACCATCCAGCGTGCCCAGGCCCAGGTCTGGCTCGCCGACGTCTCGCGGATGCCGGACGGCCTGCCCCTGATCGGTCCCGGCGGCCAGCCGGGTGTCTGGCTGAACACGGCCCATGGCCTGCACGGCTGGGCGCTCGCCGCGGGCTCCGCACGGCTGCTGAGCGAGCAGATCGACGGCGCCTCGCCCGGCATCGACCCCGCACCCTACCTGCCGCACCGGCACTGACCCGCCCCCGGGCCCGCACGCAGCAGTGCGGGTCGGGTTCGGCATCAGGTATCGTGCTGCCATGAGCAGCGCGGCACCATCTCCATGCCTCCCGGTCCTGCCGGATCGGCCGTCGGACTCGCCCTGGCGGGTACTTGGCGGACACCGGCCGGAGACCGGCAACCTGGTCCTGCACTCGGTACGGGGCACCCGCGAGATCGAATCCGCAGCCCAGGCGCTGCTGCCGCCTCACACGCTGATGCAACGTGCCGGGCTCGCCGTGGCCCGACTGGCCCTGGCCATCGCCCCGCATGCGCGGCGAATCTGGCTCCTGGCCGGCCCCGGGAACAATGGCGGGGATGCGCTCGAAGCCGCGCTGCACCTGCATCGGGCCGGCCGATCGCTGCAGGTCAGCCTGCTCGGCGATCCTGCCCGCCTGCCCGACGACGCACGCGCCTCGCTGGCCACACTCACCGCCGCAGGCGTGCGCGTCGATGCGGGCGGGCCCTGCACGCCGCCCGCCCAGGTCGACCTGGCCGTTGACGGGCTTCTGGGCATCGGCAGCCACCGCGCGCCCGAAGGCCGGCTTGCAGAGGCCGTCCAGGCGCTCAACGCCCTGAGCTGCCCCGTGCTGGCGATCGATCTGCCAACGGGCCTGAATGCCGACACCGGCGCGGCCAGTGCGCCGATGCTGTGCGTGCGTGCCACCTGCACGCTGTCCCTGCTGACCCTCAAGCCGGGCCTCTTCACCGCCCTGGGCCGGGACCATGCCGGCGAGATCTGGCTGGATGATCTGGGTGTGTCCGGGACCGACACCACGCCACCCGCCCGTGCCTGCCTCTCATTCGGTGGCAGTCGGCCCGCGCGCCCTACACGCCGGCATGCCCAGCACAAGGGCAGTTTCGGCGACGTGCTGGTGCTGGCAGGGGCGCCCGGCATGACCGGTGCTGGGGTGCTCTGTGCGCGCGCGGCTTTGGCCAGTGGCGCCGGCCGCGTCTACCTGAGCCTGCTCGACCCCGCCGGCGGCGCCCACCATGACCCTCTGATGCCCGAGCTGATGTGCCGCGAGCTGCAGGCCGCGTTGTCGCTGGACTGGTCGCGCATGACGCTGGCCTGCGGGTGTGGCGGTGGCGCCGAGATCCGGCACAGCCTGCCGCGCGCACTGCACGATGCGGCGCGGCTGGTGCTGGATGCCGACGCGCTCAATGCGCTGGCTGAAGACACCGGCCTGCAGATCGCGCTGCGCGCCCGCGCCGGGCGAGGACTGCCATCGGTGATCACGCCCCATCCGCTGGAAGCGGCGCGGCTGCTGGGTCGCAGCACCAGCGACGTCCAGAACGATCGCCTGGACGCGGCCGAAACGCTGTGCACGCGGCTGGATTGCACCGTGGTGCTCAAGGGCTCCGGCAGCGTCATCGCAAGTCCTGGTGCGTGCACGGCGATCAACGCCAGCGGCAATGCCGCACTGGCCACCGCGGGCACGGGCGACGTGCTGGCCGGCTGGCTGGCCGGGCTGTGGGCCCAGGGGCTGGGTCCACACGACGCGGCCCTGGCGGCCGTGGCGGCCCATGGCCGGGCCGCCGATCGCTGGTGCCGCGAGCATGCCAACGCCCCGCTGACGGCCAGCCGCCTGATCGACGCCCTGTGCGAGGGCTCGGGCGACTGACCGGGACGCCAGGCAGCCCGCCCCGCCCGCCAGGGCGTTTCGGGCCGCTCAGCTTCGGCGCGAACGCGCCTTCTTTGCCGCGGTCTTCGCGGCCTTGACCGGATGGGCTGCCGCAGGTCGTCGGGCCGCGGCGCTGCCCCCATTGCGTGATGCAGACCGGCCGCTGCGTGTTGCCCTGAGTTCGGCCTTGACCTCGCGATCGGCCTCCTGCAACGCCTTGAGCTCGACTGCCTTGCCCGTCGGCCGCTCGCGCGCCGTCCGGCTGGCCGCGCGCTCCTCCGCGCCTTCACGCACCATGCGAAAGTCGATCTTGCGTCCGTCGAGGTCCACGCGGCTCACCTGCACCCGCACACGCGCACCGACAACATAGCGCACACCGGTCCGCTCGCCGCGCAGTTCCTGGCGAACCTCGTCGAACTTGTAGTACTCACCACCCAGCTCGGTGATGTGCACCAACCCTTCGACGTAGAGCGCGTCGAGCTGAACGAACAGGCCGAAACTCGTCACCGCACTGACGGTGCCGCTGAACTCCTCACCCAGGTGCTCGCGCATGAAGCGGCACTTGAGCCAGGCCTCCACGTCACGCGAAGCCTCGTCGGCACGACGCTCGCAGGTGCTGCAATGCAGGCCCGCGGCCTCCCACTGGGCCATCTCGCTGGGCGGGATCTTGCGGCCGGCACGCCGCACCGGGGCATCTTCGAGCACACCGCTCAAGTGGTAGCGCTTGCCCACCAGCAGGGCCTTGATCACACGGTGCACGAGCAGGTCGGGGTAACGGCGGATCGGGCTGGTGAAGTGGGTGTAGGCCTCGTAGGCCAGTCCGAAGTGCCCACTGTTCACCGGTGTGTAGATCGCCTGCTGCATCGAGCGCAGCAGCATCGAGTGGATCTGCGCCGCATCGGGGCGGTCCTTGGTGTTCTGAGCGATCGCCTGGTACTCGCCCGGCTTGGGGTCATCGCTGATCGACAGCCCCAGGCCCAGGGCCTTGAGGTAGTTCTGCAGGATCGACTTCTTCTCGGGCGTGGGACCTTCGTGTACGCGATACAGCGACGCGTGGCTGGCGCGCGAGATGAAATCGGCCGAGCACACGTTGGCTGCGAGCATCGCCTCCTCGATCAGACGGTGGGCCTCGGTGCGCGTGCGCGGCACGATCTTCTCGATGCGACCGTTGTCGTCGCAGATGATCTGGGTCTCGGTCGTCTCGAAATCGACCGCGCCTCGGTGGCCTCGCTCACGCAGCAGGGCGCGGTAGACCTCGTGCAGGTTCAGCAGGTGCGGCACCAGGTCCTTGCGGCGGGTGGCCTCCGGGCCACGGGTGTTGCCCAGGATCGCGGCCACCTCGGTGTAGGTCAGCCGCGCATGTGAGCAGATCACTGCCGGAAAGAACTGGTAGGCGTGCACATCCCCCTTGGCGGTGATGAGCATGTCGCACACCATGGCCAGACGGTCTTCGTTCGGATTGAGTGAACACAGCCCGTTCGAGAGCTTCTCGGGCAGCATCGGGATCACACGACGTGGGAAGTAGACCGAGGTCGCACGCTCGTAGGCGTCGCGGTCCAGCGGCTCGCCCGGCTTGACGTAGTGGCTGACGTCGGCAATTGCGACGATCAGGCGCCAACCCTTGCTTCTCCCCACCTTGGCGGGCTCACAGTAGACCGCATCATCAAAATCGCGCGCGTCCTCGCCGTCGATCGTGACCAACGCAACATCGGTCAGGTCGATGCGATGGCGACGGTCCACGGGGCGGATCTTGTCGGGCAGGCTCGCAGCCTCGGCCACGGCCTCTGGCGAGAACTGGTGCGGCACTTCGTACTTGCGCACCGCGATTTCGATTTCCATGCCCGGGTCGTCGATCTCGCCGAGCACCTCGGTCACGCGGCCCACCGGCTGCGAGTACAACGAGGGCGGTTCGGTCAGCTCGACCGCCACGACCTGCCCTGCCTGGGCCTTTGCGGTGGCGTTCTTGGGAATCAGGATGTCCTGCCCGTAGCGCTTGTCCTCCGGTGCCACGATCCACACGCCGCTTTCGTGCAGGAGGCGACCGATGATCGGGGACTTGCGGCGATCCAGGATCTCCAGCACCCGCCCTTCCGGGCGGCCGCGCCGGTCGTAACGGATGATGCGCGCCCGGATGCGATCACGGTGCAGAACCGCGCGCATTTCCTGCGGGGACAGGTAGATGTCGGCCTCGCCGTCATCGCGCTGCACGAACCCGTGCCCGTCACGATGCCCCAGTACCACCCCCTCGATTTCGCTCATCAGCGACGCGCCAAACGAAGTGCTTGCAATGTTGGAATTTTTGATGATAGAATCTCTTTCTGTTCTGACGTTGATCTTCAAACGGTTTCGATCAGTTGATTATCAACCAAGTTCAAGGCCCAGGTGGCGGAATTGGTAGACGCACTAGTTTCAGGTACTAGCGGGTAACTCCGTGGAGGTTCGAGTCCTCTCCTGGGCACCAGACATGATGAAAGCCTCGCATCGAAAGATGCGAGGCTTTTTCATTTGTCGCAACGCTTTCGCCGCGCAACGCTTTCGCCATGTCGATGCGTGGTCGGTGCTGACACGCCGTAACGGTTCGGGCCTGCTGGCCCGTTTCCTCGTCCACGCCCCACCGGCAAGAACCTCCGGCGAAAAAAATGGCGGTCGCTGCCATGCAGTCACCGCCTTCGTTGCGCCCTGTGTCACCCGACGGTCTTGCGTCTGTGGTGCCGCACTCCAGTGGATGCAACGGCGTTCGCCAAGACCTCACGCGGCGTGCCCCCCAGTTGCACCCGCCTGACGCCACGCTCCCCTGCACTGCCGCGGCAAGCCCGGCCAATGCAGCGTGAGGTGGCCTGCCGATGTCACACCTGGAACTTGCGCGCCAGCCCTTCGGGTCGCAGGTTGTCGTATTCCTCGAAAGGCTGATGGATCCACGGGCTGGTCGGCAGGGTCTCGACGAAATAGTCCGGTGTGTAGCTCGACACCCCCTTCACCCAGATCACCGACGAACGCAACTCGCTGATCGCAGGCATGCCGCGCAGGCGCTCGACCACCGCTCTGAGCGTGACGCCCGAGTCGGCCAGGTCATCGACCAGCAGCACCCGGCCCGCCAGTTCGCCCTTGGGCATGGTGATGTACTTGGCCATGTCCAGGCGCCCCTGGATCGTCCCGGCCTCGGCCCGGTACGAGCTGGTCGACATGATCGCCAGCGGCTTGTCGAACACACGTGACAGCACATCGCCCGGGCGCATCCCGCCGCGCGCCAGGCAGAGGATCTGGTCGAACTGCCACCCGGAGTTGTGGACCTTCAGTGCCAGACGCTCGATCAGCATGTGGTACTCGTCCCAGGATACGTACAGGTGTTTGCCGTCATCGGTCAGCATGCGGGGCTCCTCGTGCAGTCTTTCATCGACGCCCTCGTGGGGCGGGTTTGGGCAAGCGGCAGGCTCAGGCCTTGTAGGGGTGGCGCAACAGGATCGTGTGCTCACGATCGGGGCCGGTCGACACCATGTCGATCGGTGCACCGATATGGGCCTGCACCGCCTCGAGGTAGCGGCGCGCATTGAGCGGCAGCTGGTCCCACTGCGTGTGCCCGGCCGTCGTTTCGGTCCAACCCGGAAAGGATTCGTAGATCGGCTGGCAATCGACGATCTCGTCCGCGTCCAGCGGCAGGATGTCGATCCGCTGACCGTGCAGCTCGTAGCCGACGCAGACCTTGATCTCTTCCAGGCCGTCGAGCACGTCGAGCTTGGTGATGCACAGACCCGAGATGCCGTTGATGAGCATCGAGCGCTTGAGCGCCGCGGCGTCGAGCCAGCCACAGCGACGGGCGCGGCCAGTGACGGTGCCGCGCTCCTGGCCCACCGTCGACAGGTGATAGCCCACGGTACCCGCCTCGTCGATCGGCAGCTCGGTCGGGAACGGGCCTCCGCCCACGCGCGTGGTGTAGGCCTTGGTGATCCCCAGGATGTAGTGCAGCTTGTCCGGCCCCACGCCAGAGCCGGCCGCCGCATTCCCCGCCACGCAGTTGCTCGATGTGACGTAAGGATAGGTCCCGTGGTCGATGTCGAGCAGGGTGCCCTGCGCCCCCTCGAACAGCACATGCCCGCCGGCCGCGTTGGTCTGGGCGATGCGCACCCCGACATCGGCCATCATGGGCTTGAGCTGCTCAGCCACCTTCATGGCGTGGTCGAAGATCGGCTGGAACTCGAGGGCCGGCGCCTTCAGGAATCCAGCAAGCACGAAGTTGTGCAGCTCCAGCAGTTCACGCAGCTTGCGGGCGAAACGGTCGGGGTGCTTGAGGTCCTGCACACGCAGTGCGCGGCGCGCGACCTTGTCTTCGTAGGCCGGCCCGATGCCCTTGCCGGTCGTCCCGATCTTGCCGGCACCCGACGATTCGCGAAGGGCTTCGCGTGCACGATCCACTTCGACGTGGAAAGGCAGGATCAGCGGGCAGGACTCGCTGATGAACAGGCGTGAGCGCACGTCCAGTCCGGCGGCTTCGAGCCGCTCGATCTCGGACAGCAGGTGCGTCGGATCGACGACCACGCCGTTGCCGATGAAACACTGCACCTCGTCGCGCATGATGCCCGAGGGGATCAGCTGCAGCGCCGTCTTCTTGCCCTTGATCACCAGCGTGTGTCCGGCGTTGTGTCCACCCTGGAAACGAACCACGGCCTGGGCGTGGTCGGTCAGCCAGTCCACCACCTTGCCCTTGCCTTCGTCGCCCCACTGGGTACCGACCACAACGACGTTGTGCCCACGGTTTTGCTGCGTCATGGAAAACTCTTCCTGCAAATCTGTCAAACAAGGGGTAGGACGGCCGCGGCGGCCGTCACAGGGCCTTCACGACCCACTGGCCTGCGACGCAGGCCAGCTCACGGTCGCACTCGAACTCCTGGACTTCATGCTCGTGCCCGGGCAGGACACAGACCACGGTCTCGCCCTGCTCGCGCAGGCGGCGAATCGCGGCGCGCAGTTGCGCGTCTTCGCTCCAGGGGGCGCAAATGGCAGCGCGCCGGCCTTCCAGGCGCGCCAGCGCGGCCAGTTCCTTCAGGTCGGTGCTGAAGCCCACCGCGGGCCGGTTGCGGCCGAAAACGGCCCCGACTTCGTCGTAGCGTCCACCGCGCACCAACGAGTCAGCGCAGCCGCCGGCATAAATGGCAAACCGTGCACCGCTGTAATAGGCGTAGCCGCTGAGGTCAGCCAGATCGAAGCCGACGCGCGAGCGCGGGTGTGCACGAGCCAGATGTTCGGCCAGCCAGCCCAGGTCGCGCAGGGCATCCCGGATGGCAGGCAGGTCAGGCAGTTGGGTCGCAGCCGCCTGCAGCACGTCGGCCCCCCCATACAGGCGGGTCAGGGCCAGCAGCCCACGGCGGGCGGTGTCGGGGAAGCCCTGCGTCAGAGCTGACAGGGCCGTGCCGTCCTTGGCGGCCAGTGCAGCGTACACACCGTCGAGCGCATGGGCATCGAGCTCGATCCCGCGGACCAGCGCACGCACGATGCGCGCATCGGCCAGATCGATCATGGGTTGATCCAGGCCCAGCCGGTCCAGGCCGAACAGGGCCAGTTCCTGGATTTCAAGGTCGGCCTCCAGGCCGGCATGGCCATAGATTTCCGCACCGAACTGCAGGGGCTCGCGCGTGGCGTGCAGCCCGGAAGGCACGGTGTGGAGCACCGGCCCGCAGTAGCACAAGCGCGCTACACCAGCGCGGTTGAGCAGGTGAGCGTCGATGCGTGCGACCTGCGGCGTGGCATCGGCGCGCACACCCATGGTTCGCCCGCTGAGCTGGTCGACCAGCTTGAAGGTGCGCAGATCCAGCGCACTGCCGGCACCCGTGAGCAGGGACTCGAGATACTCCAGCAGCGGAGGCATCACGAGTTCGTAGCCATGGCTGCGAGCCACGTCGAGGAACACGCGTCGAAGCTCTTCGATCCGCCTGGCCTCGGAAGGCAAGACATCGGCAATGTGCTCGGGCAGCAGCCAAGCAGACGACATAAAAACCACCAGGGGATTAAAAACGCGATTGTACCGGCCCGGCGGCGGCTCGGGCCGAGCCGCAGCCAGGAGCCGTCAAGGTCCGGTCGCGGCGGTGACCGTCCCGCTCAGCCGGTCAGCGTCCACCACAACGCGAGTCCGCACAGCAGGCTCACCAGCCCGATGAAGCGGATCTGCCCGTCGTTGAGTCTCAGGGCCTGCTCGAACACCCGTCGCCAGGTGCGCGGGCTCAGAAAAGGCAGCAGGCCCTCGAGCACCATCACCAGCGCAAGGGCCAGCCACCAGGCGTCGGACACGTGCGGCCCGATCAGCGGCGCGGGGTGGTCGATCCGCTGCCGCGCAGCGCCCTGAAGAACTCCGACTCGGAGTCGATCACCATCACGTCAGACCTCGAGCGGAAGCTCTGGCGGTAGGCCTCGAGGCTGCGATAGAACTGGGCGAACTGGGGGTCACGACCAAACGCGGCCGCATACAGCGCCGACGCCTTGGCATCGCCCTCACCCTTGACCTTCTGGGCGTCGCGGTAGGCCTCGGCGACGATCACGTCACGCTGCTTGTCGGCGTCGGCACGGATGGTCTCGCCTTCAGCGGCACCGGTCGAGCGGCGCTCATTGGCCACGCGGCGACGCTCGGACTCCATGCGCCGGTACACCGCATCAGTGATGCTCGCGGAGAAGTCCACGCGCTTGATCCGCACGTCGACCACGTCGATGCCGAAGCTCTTGGCGTCGTCCGCCAGGCGTTTCTGCACCGCCAGCATCACACCTTCGCGGTCGGTGGCCAGCACGGCCCGCACGGTGCGCTTGGTCACTTCCTCGTTGAAGGCCGCCTGCACGATCGGGGCGAGGCGCAGCTCGGCATTGCGCACGTCGACACCGTTGTTGTTGCGGATGAACTGGCGCGGGTCGGTGATGCGCCACTTGACCAGCCAGTCGATGACCAGGCTCTGCTTTTCAGCGGTGAAGATCGGGCGGGTTTCGAGGCTGTCGAGCGACTGGGTGCGCTTGTCGAGGTAGACCACGTTCTGCAGCGGCGGCGGCAACTTGAACTTCAACCCCGGCTCGGTGACAACCTCGCGGATTTCACCCAGCGCGTAGACGACGGCGAACTGCCGCTGATCGACGACAAACAGTGTCGACCCGGCGATGACAACCACCAGCAGCAGCGACGAAATGATCAGACCGATGCGATTCATGAGTGCTTCTTCCTGTTCTTCTGACCGTGGGCTCAGCGGCTCTCGCGCTCTCGGCTGCGCTGGCCATCACGCGAACGCGTGTCGTTGGTCATCGGAGCGGTGCCCGCCGGTTCGCTCGGGACGGGGTTGCCGGCCGGGGCATTCGAGTAGGTCGTGGCCCCGGAGCCCTGCAGCAGCTTTTCGAGCGGCAGGTACAGCAGGTTGCTGTTGTTGCGGGTGTCGATCATGACCTTGCTCACGTTCGAGTACACCTGCTGCATCGCCTCCAGGTACAGGCGGTCGCGGGTGACAGCCGGCGCCTTCTCGTACTCGGCCAGCACGCTGCGGAAGCGGTCGGCATCACCTTCGGCCTGCGCGATCACGCGGGCGCGATAGCCTTCAGCCTCCTCTCGCAGGCGCGAGGCGGTACCCTGGGCCTTCGGGATCACGTCGTTGGCATAGGCCTGGCCTTCATTCTTGAGGCGCTCCCGGTCGGCATTGGCCTTCAGCGCATCGTCGAAGGCGGCCTGCACCTGCTCGGGTGCCTGCACGCTCTGCAGGTTGACGTTGGAGATGAGGATGCCCGCCTTGAGCCGGTCGAGCTGGGTCTGGATGGACTTGACGAGGTCGGCGGCCACGGCGTCGCGCTGCTCGTACAGCACAGCGTCCATGTTGCTGCGCCCGACGATCTCGCGCACGGCCGACTCGGCGGCCTGGATCACGGCGTCGTCCGGACGGCGGTTCTCGAACAGATAGTCCTTCACGTCCTTGAGGCGGTACTGCACCGTGAAGCGGATGTCGACGATGTTCTCGTCCTGCGTGAGCATCGACGAATCGCGCAGACCGGTGGCCTGGACCACCGACATGCTGCCGACGTCGACCGAACGCAATTGGGTGACCGACACGACCTCATGCGACTGGAACGGATATGGCATGCGCCACTTGAAGCCGGCATCGGTCGTGTGGCTGAACTTGCCGAACGACATCACGACGGCCTGCTGGCCTTCCTGGACGATGAAAAAGCCGCTGCCCAGCCAGATCAGCGCCACAACACCGACGATCAGGCCGGCGCCGATGCCGGCACCTTTCATGTCGGGCTGGAACGAGCCCCCCCCGTCACCGCCATTGCCCGAACCGTTGCGCTGCGGGCCACCCTGGCGGCCGCCGAACAGACCGCTGAGCTTGCGGTTGAAGTCACGCCACAGTTCATCCAGGTCGGGCGGGCCGTCATTGCGGCCGCCGCCGCCAGAACCCTGGTTACGGGTCGGTTCGTTCGGTTGCTGGTCGAGCTGGCGGCCCCAGCGCGGGTCGTTGAGGTTGAACAAGCCGCGCAGGCGCTGCGTCGCCGACGCCTTCAATGCCTTGGCCAGGGCCATCGCCACAGCCGAGAGCCGCCCCGGAAATCCGGTGCCGGTCGTGGAGCTCAGGCCATGAGAATTGGTCGTATTCATGCTTGGGCGGTAATTGCGAAGGAGGTCGGTTCGTTGGGCACGGCCGCCGAAGGCAGTGCCGCGGTGTCGAGGGGTGCGGCGCCGGCTGCCGTCGCCGGCTCGTTCGGGCTGGCCGCCTGGGCAATGGCTTGGCGAAGGTCGTCCAGGCCTTCACCGCGCATCGCACTGACGTAGATGCGCGGCACGCTGCGCTGCGGCTCCACTTCGAACATGTCGGTGCGAGTGCGCGGGCGTTGATTCGGTTCCAGGCAGTCGATCTTGTTGAACACCACCAGTTGAGGAATGTCGCCGGCGCCGATCTCGTGCAGCACACGCTGCACTTCACTGACCTGCTCCGGCCAGGTCGCGCTGGACGCGTCGACCACATGCAGCAGCAGGTCCGCCTCGGCGGCTTCCTGGAGCGTGGCCTGAAAGGCCTCGACCAGGGTGTGAGGCAGATCGCGGATGAACCCGACGGTGTCGGACAGTGACACCGTCGTGCGCGCCTGCGCCAGGTAGAGCTGCCGGGTGGTGGTATCGAGCGTGGCGAACAACTGGTCGGCGGCGTAGGCGCGTGCCTTGACCAGGGCGTTGAACAGCGTCGACTTTCCCGCGTTGGTGTAACCCACCAGCGACACCCGGAAGGTGCCACTGCGCTCGCGCGACTTGCGCTGCGTGCCGCGCTGCCGCTTGACCTTCTCGAGCTGCTGCTTCAGGGACTTGATGCGCTGGCCGATCATGCGGCGATCGAGTTCGATCTGGGTTTCGCCCGGACCGCCCCGATGCCCCACCCCGCCGCGTTGACGTTCGAGGTGGGTCCAGCGGCGCACGAGCCGGGTCGACAGGTACTGCAGGTGGGCCAGTTCGACCTGGAGCTTGCCCTCGTGGCTCTGGGCGCGCCGGCCGAAGATCTCGAGGATCAGCATGGTGCGGTCGGCCACAGGAACGCCCAGGTGCTGCTCCAGATTGCGCTGTTGTGCGGGAGACAAAGCCTGGTCGAACAATACGCACGCTGCGCCATGCTCAGCCACCAGGGCCTTGATTTCATCGGCCTTGCCTGAACCGACAAAAAAAGCGGCGTCCGGCGCCTTGCGCCGGGCGATCAGACGGGCAACCGGGATGTCTCCGGCCGACTCGGCCAGCAGGGCGAGTTCATCGAGCGTCGGATCGAACGGCGACCCGGGGCCGAGATCGACGCCCACGAGAATGGTGCGCGTGACGGGATCCGCAGCAGGTGAACTCAAAGTGGCGATCGCTTGGGAAATTCATGACCAGAGCCTGTGGTACAGGCCCCGGTGCGGTCAGTTGGAGTCGGTCGACTCGCCGGCGTGGAAGTTCACCGCCCGGCCAGGGACCACCGTGGAGATGGCATGCTTGTAGACCATCTGGGTGACGGTATTGCGCAGCAGCACGACATACTGATCAAAAGACTCAATATGGCCCTGCAACTTGATGCCGTTGACCAGGTAGATGGACACCGGCACGTGCTCTTTGCGCAGCAGGTTCAAGAAGGGATCTTGCAAGAGTTGCCCTTTATTGCTCACGATATTCTCCGTGTTGAGTTTTTTTGGAACCTGCACGTTAACACAGCGCCGATGGGCGTCTGCGGAATAGTCAGGAATCCTTGTCTGAGAAGGGGTTGCGGGACGAGCGCATCTCGACCCGCAGCGGGGTGCCCACCAGCTTGAAATGCGCCCGGAAGCGACCCTCCAGGAAACGCTTGTAGGCGTCGGTGATGTGCTCCAGCGAATTGCCGTGAACCACGATCACCGGTGGGTTCATGCCGCCCTGGTGGGCGTAGCGCGGTTTGGGCCGGAACATGCCGGCCCGCTTGGGCGCCTGGTGTTGCACCGCCTCGAGCAGCAGGCGGGTGAGCACCGGCGTCGGCATCTTCTTGAAGGCCGAGGCGTGTGCGTCTGCGATGGCTTGCCATAGTGGGCCCAGTCCCTGCCGCTTGAGTGCCGATATATGCAAGATCGGGGCAAACTTCAGGAACGCAAGACGCTGCTCGATCGATCTTGCGAGCATTTCGCGCTGGTAGGCGTCGACGGCATCCCACTTGTTGATCGCCAGCACGACCGCACGGCCGCTGTCGAGGATGTAACCTGCGATGTGGGCGTCCTGGTCGCTGACGCCCTGGGTGGCGTCAAGCAGCAGCACGACCACATTGGCCTCGGCGATCGCCTGCAGGGTCTTGACCACCGAGAACTTTTCGATCGCCTCGAACACCCTACCCTTGCGTCGCAGGCCGGCGGTGTCGATCAGCTGGAAGCGCTGGCCGTTGCGCTCGAACGGCACGCTGATCGCATCGCGTGTGGTGCCGGGCATGTCGAAAGCCACCAGGCGCTCTTCGCCCAGCCAGGTGTTGATGAGGGTCGACTTGCCCACATTGGGCCGCCCGGCGACGGCCAGCTTGATGGTGCGAGGGGTGTCCTCGTCGTCTTCGGCGGTGTCTTCGTCGCCGTAGTCGAAGTCTTCGAGCGCCATCTCGATCAGGCTGCGGATGCCCTGACCGTGTGCGGCCGACACCGGGACAGGCTCGCCCATGCCGAGTTCGTAGAACTCGGCCAGTTGCGGCCCCTCCTTCATGCCTTCGGCCTTGTTGGCTGCCAGGATCACCTTCTTGTTGGCCGTGCGCAGGTAGCGGGCAATGTCGTGATCCTGGGCCGACAGTCCGGCGCGCACGTCGACCACAAACACGACGGCGTCGGCCTCGGCCACGGCCTGCCGGGTCTGCTTGGCCATCTCCTGGACGATGCCGGACGAGGAATCGGGCTCGAAGCCCCCGGTGTCGATCACGATGTACTCGCGATCGGCGAGGCGTCCGTCACCGTAGTGGCGATCGCGCGTGAGTCCGGCGAAGTCGGCCACGATGGCATCGCGCGACTTCGTCAGACGGTTGAACAGGGTCGACTTGCCGACGTTGGGTCGGCCGACCAGGGCGATGACGGGTTTCATGCTGAGTGTGCCTCTGTGCCTTTCAAGGCAACCGGAAGGCGTGGACGCCACCGTTGCGAGTCATCACCACCAGCAGGCCGCCGGCCACGACCGGAGGCGCCACCACGGCACTGCCGTCGGTGGCCAGACGGCCGACCGGCTGCCCGGTGTCCCGAGCCAGCAGGTGGACATAGCCCTCGGCATCGCCCGCAGCCATCACGTTGCCCACCACGACGGGTGCGGTCAGGCCTCGAAAACGGAACTGCTCGGCCGTCCAGGCGGCCTCGCCGCTGGCGCGCCGGTAGGCGGTGATGCGGTCGGTGCTGTCCACACCGTAGACACGGGCTGCGTCGATGGCCAGGCCCTGTGCACCGCTGGATGCGCGGGTCCACGCCAGCGCACCGCGTTCGGTATCGACGCAGGCCACCGCCGACTGGAAGGCACGCACACAGACCGTGTCGCCATCGCGCGCGGCCGGTCCGACCAGATCGGCCAGACGCTCGACTTCGTTGGTCCCGCGCGGGGCAGCCACCGGGACTTCCCACCGCACGTTGCCTCGCAGGGGATCCAGGCCGCTGACGCGGGGGCCCTGCCCGACCACCAGCGTATCGCGCACGGCCAGCAGCACGCCAGGCTGCGACAGCGTCAGGGGGTCGCCGGGGCGCTGCACGCTCCACAGCTTGTGGCCGGTCTCGGCGTCATAGGCATGCACCGAACGATCGACGGCAACCACGAACACGCGCTCGCCAGCCACCAGCGGCGGCGTCAGCGTGCGCGCCGGCAAGCGCTGGCGCCAGCGTACCTGCCCGGCCTCGACCACCACCAGATCGCCCGGTCGGGTGACCACAGCGGCCCAGCGTCCGTCGCTGCCGACACCGGCAGCCAGCTCGGCCCCGACCGCAGCGCGCCATAGTTCACGCCCGCTGGATGGGTCCAGCGCGGCGATCGCGCCGTCGCCGGACGCCACGACCAGCGCCTGAGGTGTCACGGCCAGCCGCACTGGCACGGCCACGGCACCCACCCGCTGGTTCCAGACCAGCTCGGCACGCACCGCGGCAGGCGCCGGGTTCACCAGCGGCGTGGGCTTGGGCCGCTCGGCCGTGCCGGAGCACGCCGCCAGCAGGGCCAGCACGCCGGCCGAGGCGACGAGCCTGAGCCGCATCACACCCGGCAGGCGCGGCAGTCCGTTTGCGCGGCCCCTCATTGGCCGGCTCCCGACGCGGCTGCGGCAGCCGGGGCGGTTTCCGGCGCCGGCGCGGCGCCGAGCGCGGTGAGCTTGGCCTCGACGAGCCGGCGGTAATCCAGGCTCGCCGGCATGGCCTTGTAAGCCTTCTGATACTCGGCCAGTGCCGCGTCAGGCTTGCCCTGAGCCTGGTAGATGTCGCCGCGGCGATCGGCGGCCAAGGCCTCGAACTCGGGCGGAATGCCGGAAGCCAGCAGCTTCAGCGCCTCATCGTGCGCCTTCTGCTCCAGCAGCATCGCCGCCAGCCGCAGGCGGGCAATGGCACGGTACTCGTCCTGGGTGCCGCTTTCGCTGACCCAGCTGAGCACGGCACGAGCCTCATCGGTCTTGCCCTTGTCGGCCAGGGTTCGGGCGGCCAGCAGACCGGCCTGGTCGGCAAAGGCCGTGCGGGCGTGCCGTTGCCGCAGGTCGTCGAACGCGCGCTGGACCTGGTCGACGTCGCCAGCCTGCGCCGCCTTGTCGACCTCCTCGAACAGCACCGCCGCCTTGCCGGCCTGGTCACGCTGCCAGTAGCGCCAGCCGTTCCACGCGGCAAACGCGCCAAGCGACAGGATCAGCGTCCAGGTGATCAGGTTGCCGTATTGCTTCCAGAAGTGGCGAAGCTGCTCAAGCTGTTCTTGTTCTTCGAGATCGAGATGGGTGGCCATAGGTCAGATGCTGGAGGGTGGGAGCCGGGGCTCAACCAAAGGCTGGATTATGCGTTGCCGGCCGCAAGGAGCTCGCAAGCCCACGGCGCGACGGTGTCGATCGACCGGTTCACCTGACCTGCGCCGGCATCGCGCAGCGGCTTGACAGCCACCTCGCCCCGAGCCAGTTCATCGGGGCCGAAGATCAGTGCATAGCGTGCGCCGCTGGCGTCCGCCCGCTTGAATTGCGACTTCATGCTGCCCACGCCGTCCTTGCCTGCCGCATGCATCAGCACCGACACGCCCTGCTCTCGCAGCGCTTCCAGCACTGGCATGACACGCGGCAGCGCGGCGGCGTCGGGCACGATGGCGTAGGCATCGGCCGGCGCCGAGGGCGACTGCACGCCCAGTTCCCTGAGCAGTTCGAGCACACGCTCGACGCCCAGGGCCCAGCCCACCGCCGGCGCCGCCTTGCCGCCGATCTGCTCGATCAGGTAGTCGTAGCGACCCCCGCCGCACACCGTGCCCTGGGAGCCCAGCCGGTCGGTGACCCACTCGAACACCGTCAGGTTGTAGTAGTCCATGCCACGCACCAGGCGGGGATTGATGCGGTACTCGATGCCGTTGGACTCCAGCACGGCCCGCACGGCGTCGAAGTGCGCCCGAGACTCGGCGCCGAGGTGGTCCATCAGGCGCGGCGCGCCCTCGACCAGCGCCTGCATGGCCGGGTTCTTGGTGTCCAGGATCCGCAGCGGATTGGTGTGCATGCGACGTTGCGCCTCGGCATCGAGCTGGTCCTTGTGCGCCTCGAGGTAAGCCACCAGTGCCGCACGGTGCGCCCGTCGCTCGTCGGGCTGGCCCAGGCTGTTGAGCTCGAGTCGCACATCGGTGAGCCCGAGGTCACGCCACAGGCTGCGACACATCAGGATCAGTTCGGCATCGACGTCCGGGCCGGCAAACCCCAGGGCTTCGGCACCGATCTGGTGAAACTGCCGATAGCGTCCACGCTGGGGCTTCTCGTGCCGGAACATCGGCCCCATGTAGTAGATGCGCTTGCCGCCGTCATAGAGCATCGAATGCTCGGCCACCGCCCGCACGACACCGGCGGTGTTTTCCGGACGCAGCGTCAGGCGATCGCCGTTCATGCTGTCTTCGAAGGAGTACATCTCCTTCTCGACGATGTCGGTGACTTCACCCAGGCCGCGCACGAAGAGCGCGGTGGGTTCCACGATGGGCGTGCGCAGGTTGGCATAGCCATAGCGGTGCATGAGCCTGCGGACCTTGTCCTCGAGCCATTCCCAGCGCGCCGAATCCGGCGGCAGGATGTCGTTCATGCCTTTGACGGCCTTGAGTTGTTCAGCCATGTGCGGTTGACCTGTTGGGGTTCGATGCGCGGCCGCAGGGAGGGCTGCGGCCCGGGAGTCACTGCGCCGCGCCGTCGCCATGCGGCGACGCGGCTTGAAGGAGCGTCAATGTCGGGCGTCGGCCGTCGACGTGTCAGCGCCTGCCGCCTGGCCGAAACGGCGCTCGACGTAGTCTTCGACGACCCGCTGGAAGTCGCGGGCGATGCCCTCACCGCGCAGGGTCAGGGCCTTGGCACCGTCGATGAAAACGGGCGCGGCAGGCGCCTCGCCGGTGCCGGGCAGGCTGATGCCGATGTCGGCGTGCTTGCTTTCGCCCGGGCCGTTGACGATGCAGCCCATCACGGCCACCTTCATCGCCTCGACGCCGGGATAGCGCGCACGCCACACGGGCATCTGGGCGCGCAGGTAGTCATCGATCTGCTTGGCGAGTTCCTGGAACACGGTGCTGGTCGTGCGTCCACACCCAGGGCAGGCGGTGACACTGGGCACGAAGGAACGCAGGCCCAGCGCCTGCAGGATCTCCAGCGCCACCACCACTTCCTGGGTGCGGGCTTCGCCGGGCTGCGGCGTGAGCGACACGCGGATCGTGTCGCCAATGCCTTCCTGCAGCAGCACCGACAGCGCCGCGGCGGAGGCCACCGTGCCCTTGGTCCCCATGCCGGCCTCGGTCAGGCCGAGGTGCAGGGCGTAATCGCAGCGCTGCGCCAGCCCGCGGTAGACGCTGATGAGATCCTGCACACCACTGACCTTGCACGACAGGATGATCTGTTCCCCGGGCAGGCCGAGTTCCTCAGCGCGGCGGGCAGACTGGATCGCAGAGGCAACCAGCGCCTGGTACATCACCTGACGGGCTTCCCAGGGGCTCGCGCGCCGGGCGTTGTCGTCCATCAGCGTGGCCAGCAGTTCCTGATCCAGGCTGCCCCAGTTCACACCGATACGAACGGCCTTGCCCAGCCTGGCGGCCACTTCGATCATCTGGGCGAACTGGCGGTCGCGCTTGTCGCCCTTGCCCACGTTGCCGGGGTTGATGCGGTACTTCGAGAGGGCCTCGGCACAGGCCGGATACTCGGTCAGCAGGGTGTGGCCGTTGTAGTGAAAGTCGCCGACGAGCGGCACGGCGATGCCCATGCGATCGAGCTGCTCGCGGATGGCCGGCACAGCCTGCGCGGCCTCAGGGGTGTTCACCGTGATGCGGACCATCTCCGAGCCGGCCAGCGCCAGCTCCTTGACCTGGATGGCGGTGCCGATGACGTCGACGGTGTCGGTGTTGGTCATGGACTGCACACGCACCGGCGCATCCCCGCCCACCGTCACGACGTGGCTGCCCCAGGCCACCCGGGCCTGGCGCGAACGCCGCGCCGCAGGCGCACAGATGTCCATCGGGGAATCAAGTGGGATGAATCGGTCTTGCATCAGGATGCTCCGCGCGCTGCGCTACTTCAGTTGCAGTCGGGCGACGTTGTCCCGCACGTGGGGGGTCAGGTCGACCGGCTCCCCCCGCAGCACGAGATCGGTACCTTGCGCGTTGCCGACTCGCACGCGCATCGGAAAGCTGCCGTCCAGCCCCACGGTCTCGCCCGCCGACATCAGCCGGGAGATCAGCAGCCGCCCGCCGGCATCCTGCACCTCGACCCAGCTTTCGGCCCGGGCCCGCACCACCACCACCCCGCTGGGCGCAGCCTGCGGAGTGGTCGCCACCGACGTGCTGGTCAGCGCGGGGACGGCCGTGCCCGACACCGGCGATGCAGACGCCGCCGGCATCGCCGCAGACGCCGATTCCTCGCTCACCGGCGGGGCCGAATGGACTGTTTCGGAGGCCGCCTCCTGGGATGGCGGCAGGCTCTGGATCACGGTGGTACCGGGGCTGGTTGCCTCAGCGCCGTCCGATCCGCCCAGACTCAGCCAGGACGGACGCTCCAGCAGCCCAGGCGGGGCGAACCAGAGCCCCACCGCAGCGACGATGATCAACAAGGGCAACCACACCGCCGGACGGCCCAGCCACGACACGCCAGGGAGGTCACGGCGGATGGTCGGGTCGCGGAACGGCTGATTCAGGCCACGCGCGACGTGCTCGAGTTGCGAGACGGTCGCCCCGTGAGGCAGCTTGGCCAGGATCGGCGCCGGATCGACCTTCAGGTAGCGGCAGACGGTCTGGGCCAGCGCACGCGCGAAAGTCGCATCGGGCAGTTCGTCGAATCGGTCAGCCTCGAGCAGTTCAAGCTTGCGCACCGACACCTTGATCGCTGCGGCAAGCGCCGCGATGTGAATGCCATTGGCCGTGCGCGCCGCCTTGAGCAGCGCACCCGCGGTCGCATCGGCGGGCAGACCGGCTGCCACCGGCGCAGGGGACGGAGCGCCGTTTTCAGTCATTGAAGCGGCCCTGGTCGTACGCGGCAGCCTCCCTGGACTGCGGGAATCGCCGCCTCAACTGCTCACCCAGCTCGGCGGCACCGGAACGGTTGCCGATCTTGTGCTCGATGCGGGCGGCCAGCCAGAGGGTTTCGGCATTGACGAGCTCCGGCGTGCTGTTGACCCGGCGAACGTAGAAACGCGCGCGCTCAAGCTCGCCGCGGCGATACAGCACATTGGCCAGGTTCACGGCGGTTGCCGGGTTGGAAGGATCGAGTTCGTAGGATCGTGCCAAGGTCTTTTCGGCGCCGACGAGGTCTCCGGAACGCGCCTGGCAGACCCCCTTGGCCAGCAAGGTCTTGGTCAGTTCGCGATAGCGCGGAACCTCGGCCGCACGGTCGAACTGGACCTGGGCCTGCGGATGACGGTTCCGCTGGCAAAGGAACCAGGCGTAGTTGTGCATCGCATCGGCACTGCGCGGGTTCAGCTGGATCGCGCGCACGAAGCTCTCCTCGGCCAGCGCATCGTCACCCAACTCAGAGTAGATCAGGCCACGCAGATTGAAGGCATCGGACGAAGTGCCGTCGATCGCCAGCACCTGCTTGATCTCGTCCAGTGCGGTGGTGAACTGGCCCTGGGTGAAGTAGGCACCTGCCAGTTCGAGACGGATGGCGGCGCGCTTTTGTGAATCGGTCTGATCCGAGGCGGTCGGCAGGTCGCGCCCACCTGCAGGCGCCGGTGCCGGCCCACCGGCACAACCCACCATGGCGACAACGCCAAGAACAGCCAGCATCCGCCTGAACTGCCTGGCCGCTGCGGCCCATCGGTCCTTGCCCGCGCGGGCAGATGTCATCGTCGTGTCTCCTGGGTCGCTGCGGTGTCCTGGGGCTCGTTCGCCGGCACGATACGGATGCCGACCGGCGCGCGCGTCAGGCGCTTCTGAACATTCGTGCGGTCCTGCACCTCACCCGCCAGTTGCCCACAGGCAGCGTCGATGTCGTCCCCGCGCGTCTTGCGCACCGTCGTGACGATGCCCGCGTCGATCAGCACCTTGGCAAAGGCCTCCACCCGCTCACGTGACGATCGCTTCAGGCCCGACTGCGGGAAGGGGTTGAACGGGATGAGGTTGAACTTGCAGCGCACGCGCTGCGGCACGGTGGCCAGCAGCTGTCGGGCATGCTCGGGGGTGTCGTTGACACCGTCGAGCATGCAGTATTCGAAGGTGATGAAGTCACGCGGCGCCCGTTCGAGGTAGCGTGCGCACGCGGCAAGCAGTTCGTCGATCGGGTACTTGCGGTTCAGCGGCACCAGCTCGTCACGCAGCGGGTCGTTCGGCGCGTGCAGTGACACGGCCAGGGCAACCGGGCAGTCCTCGCGCAGGCGGTCGATCATCGGCACCACCCCGGAGGTGGACACGGTCACCCGTCGGCGCGACAGGCCGTAGCCATGGTCGTCCAGCATGACACGCAGAGCAGGCACCAGCGCACCATAGTTCTGCAGCGGCTCGCCCATGCCCATCATCACCACGTTGGTGATGGCCCGTTCACCGGGGGCAAGCTGGAGCCTGCGACGCAGGTGGTGCTCGGCAAACCACAACTGGGCAACGATCTCGCCGGTGCTCAGGTTGCGACTGAATCCCTGATGCCCAGTCGAGCAGAACCGGCAGCCGACGGCGCAGCCGGCCTGGGACGACACGCACAAGGTACCGCGATCGTCTTCGGGAATGAACACTGCCTCGACCGCATCGCCGGCGCCAACGTCGAACAGCCACTTGATGGTGCCGTCGGACGAGGCCTGCTCGGTCAGGATGCGCAACGGGCGGATCTCGGCGCAGGTGGCCAGCTTTTCGCGCAGGCTCCTGGCCAGGTCGGACATCTCGGAGAACTCCGAGGCGCCCTTCTGGTGAATCCAGCGGAACAGCTGGGTGGCGCGAAAGCGCTTTTCACCCAGCGATTCGCAAAAGGCGGCCAAGCCGTCGAGATCGAAGTCAAGCAGGTTGGCCGTCATGTGCAGTCCTCGGGTGAGGAGGTGCGGTCGCAGTCCGTGCGAACAGCCGCGATCAGCGGCTGTAGACGTTCATGCCGGGGAAGAAGAAAGCAACTTCCTGGGCAGCCGTCTCGGGGGCGTCGGAGCCGTGCACTGCGTTGGCATCGATGCTGTCGGCAAAGTCGGCGCGGATGGTGCCCTTGTCGGCCTTCTTGGGGTCGGTGGCGCCCATCAG